>QKCY01000280.1 GCA_003245525.1 Victivallales bacterium
GCTGGCGGTGACGGCCGTGGAGTCGGGGGCGGACGGTTGCCTGTTGCAGTTCGCGGTCCGGGACACCGGCATCGGCATCCCGCTGGAGAAGCGGGGGCATATCTTCGGCGCTTTCTCGCAGGCCGACAGTTCCATGTCGCGGCGCTTTGGCGGCACGGGCCTGGGGCTGAGCATTTCCGAGCAGCTCGTGAAGCTCATGGGGGGGCGGATCTGGGTGGAGAGCGAAGTGGGCCAGGGCAGTTGCTTCTCCTTCACCGCCCGCTTTGGCCGGCATCCGGGGGCCGAGGCCGTCGCCTTGGCCGACCTGCCGGGGCTCCGGGTCTTGGTGGTGGACGACAACGAGACTAACCGGTGGATTCTGCACGAGATGCTGTCCAACTGGCGGATGGAGACGGTGCTTGCCGCCAGCGCCGAGGCCGCCTTTGCCGAACTACGCCAGGCGCGCTCGGAGGGCCGGGAGTTCGCCCTGGTGATCGTGGACGCCATGATGCCGGAGGTGAGCGGTCCGGAGTTCCTTGACCGGTTGCGGCGTATCCCCGAGTTCGCCGATCAGGCGGTGATTCTCCTGTCCTCGGCACCCAATGTGCTTCCCCGGCAGGAGCAGGATCGGCTGAAGGTGTGCCGCTGCCTCACCAAACCTGCCAAACAGTCCGAGCTGCTCGACGCCATCCACGACGCGGTGGGCGAGGGGCGGATGCATACCATCGCCCACGGGGCCGGGACCCACATCCTGTCGGCCACGCCCCATCGGACGCTGCGCATCCTGGTGGCGGAGGACCGGCCCGCAAACCAGCGTCTGGTCAAGGCGATTCTGACCCGCCGAGGACACGAGAGCGTCTTCGCCGCCGATGGGGAGCAGGCGGTCGCGGCGGCGGCGGAGGGCGGTTTCGACGCGATTCTCATGGACATGCAGATGCCCCGGATGGATGGACTCGAAGCGACGGCCGCCATCCGGGACCAGGAGCTCCAGACGGGCGGACACGTCCGGATCATCGCCATGACAGCCCACGCCATGCGGGGTGACCGCGAGCGTTGCCTGGCCGGGGGCATGGACGCCTATATCTCGAAGCCAATTCGCCAAAGCGAACTGCTGGCATTGCTCGAGGACGGGGCCAGCGAACCGCCGACGGCTGCGGAGGAGCCTCCGGACACCACGCTGTTCTCGGCCATGACTTTCGCGAACAACATCGATCATGACCGAGGCCTCGGGAGGGAGTTGCTGGACTGCCTGCGCGAGGAGGGCCCGGAGCTCATGGAACGGCTGCGGCAGGCCCTGGCGGTCGGTGACGCCCGCCAGGTGAACCGTGCGGCCCATGCGCTCAAGGGCGCGGTGGGCAATTTCTTCGCCATGCCGGTGGTGGATACCGCCCGGCAACTGGAGATGCTCGGGGAGAAGGAGCAACTGGCGGAAGCGCCGCCCCTGGTCGAGGAACTGGCCCGCCAATTGCCGGTCCTGATGGAGGAGATCGACCGCTATCTGAACGGCATGCCATCCTCTTCGGGAGACGGTACCACGTGAGAATCCTGCTGGCAGACGATGACCGCATCACCCGGGTCCGTTTGACCGCCTATCTGCGGGAATGGGGGCACGAGGTCCTGGCGGCGGCGGACGGGCTGGAGGCCTGGGAGGTGTTTCAACGGGAGTCCCCGCGACTGGTGGTCAGCGACTGGCAGATGCCGGGGATGAACGGCGTGGAACTGGTCCGGCGGATTCGCGACGGTGCCATGTTGGGCGGCTATGTGTATGTGATCCTGCTCACCTCCCGGTCCGAGAAATCCGACCTGATCGAGGGGATGGAGGCCGGGGCGGACGATTTCGTGGCCAAGCCATTCGACAAGGAGGAACTGCGGGTTCGCCTCCGGGCAGGGGAGCGGCTCGTCCAGTTGGAGCAGGCACTGGCCGAGCGCAACCGCGCGCTGAGTGCCGTGAACGAGCGCATGCGCCAGGACCTGTCCACTGCCTCCCGAATCCAGAGCGCATTCCTCCCGAAGCGCGGCGATGGGCTGCCGGGAATCCGGGCCGCCTGGCGCTACCTGCCCTGCGACGAGTTGGCGGGAGACACGCTGAGCATCCTGCGTCTCGACGAGGATCGGGTCGGATTCTACGTGGCCGACGTCTGCGGCCATGGGGTAGCGGCCTCTCTGCTCTCCGTCACGCTCAGCCGCCTTCTCTGCCAAGGCGCGGGCGGGGAGGGGATTCTGGTCTGCCACGGGGCCGATGGGTGTGCGGTCATGGCTCCCGCAGCCGTGGCGCAGCACCTCAACGAGCGGTTTCCCTGGAACCCCGAAGCGATGGAGTACTTCACCCTGTTCTACGGGGTCTACGACCGGCGGAGCCAGGAACTGCGCTACGTCTGCGCCGGGCATCCCCCCCCGGCGCTGGTCACTGCCGCCGGCACTGCCGAACCCCTGTGCAGCGACCCGCCCGCCGTCGGTCTGCTGCCCGACGCCGAGTTCCCCGAGCACTGCCTCCAACTGCATAGCGGCGACCGTCTCTACGCCTTCACCGACGGCCTGGTGGAAGCCCTGAGCCCGACCCAGGAGGAGTTCGGCGAGGATCGCATCCTCCAGACGGCGGCCCGCTTGCGCGGGACCGAACTGGATGCCAGTGTTTGCCAGTTGATCGATGCCGCCAATGCCTGGCGGGGGGGGCGTGGCCCCACCGACGACCAATGCGTCGTCGGTATTGAAATTGCGTAGGCTGGCTTTCCCCCGGTTGGATGCCGTCCTACGGTACGGGGTTGGCTTCCGGGTCCTTTCCCTAACCGACAGGGGGATGCAATGGTGACTTGGCAACCCGACTACCGCCACTTCGAGCAGGTGATGCGCAACCGGCGTCCGGCCCGGCTACCGCTTTACGAGCACATGGTCAACGCCGGGTCCATGGATCAGATCACCGGCCGACCGTTCGCGGCGCTGGCGGGCGGCGACGCGGCGGACCGGAAGGAGTACGTGCGGCGCTACTGCGAGTTCTTCCGGGAGATGACCTACGACACGGTCTCCATCGAGTTCTGTGTCAACGCCATCCTCCCCGGCGGCGGGGCGTTGCTGGGCGAGCATCCCGGTCCCATCCAGAACCGGGCGGACTTTGCGGCCTATCCATGGGACGACTTGCCGCGCATCTACCGGGAGCGGGCCTATCCCCTGTTCGACCGCCTGCGGGAGACCATGCCGGCCGGGATGAAGGCGGTCGGCGGTGTGGGCAACGGGGTGTTCGAGATCAGCGAGGATCTAGTCGGCTTCCAGTGGCTCTGCTACATGCAGGCGGACGATCCCGAGCTCTTCGCCGACCTCTATCGCAAGATCGGCGATCTGCTGCTGGCCATCTGGAGCGAGTTCCTGCCCCGCTATGGCGAGCTCTTCGCGGCCTGCCGGATCGGCGACGATCTGGGCTACAAGACCGGCACGCTCCTGTCGCCGGATGCCGTCCGCCAGCATGTCATTCCCCAATATCGGCGCATCATCCAGGCGATCCATGCCGCCGGGCATTCCTACCTCCAGCATTCCTGTGGCTGCATCTTCGAGGTGATGGACGACTGGATCGCCGCCGGGATCAATGCCAAGCACTCGAACGAGGACGCCATCGCTCCCTTCGAGGAGTGGATCGCGCGCTACGGCGACCGCATCGCGCTGGTGGGAGGGATCGACACCGACCGGCTCTGCCGGATGGCCCCGGACGAGATTGTGGCCTTCACGGTGGAGCAGGGCACCCGCTTCCGCCATCAGGCCCGGGGCTTTGCCCTCGGTTCCGGCAACTCGATCCCCGAATACGTGCCCCCGGCTGGCTACCTGGCGATGGTCGAAGGCGTCCAACGCATCCGCGCCAGCGAGGGCTGATACCGGTTTCACATCGCCTTCTGCGCAACACTGGTTTTGGGGGTCTTCCCCGGCCTGCGGCCAACGGCCGCTGTGGAGTGCAGCGCTCTGCGCCGCTTTCCACTCAGGCCTGATGTTGCTGCATCCGGTGTCTTCAGGTTCATATGGAAACTGGACGCGGGCAGTGCCTGGGAGAATCCAAAGCGGCGCAGAGCGCCGCACTCCACAGCGCCCCGGTCGGGGCGCAACGTCCTCTTCCCGATGGCAACCGCTCTTCCAGAACTCGGCACGTGACCCCGGACTGACATGAATCCCTACTGGATCGCGATCTCGTACCACACGGTCTGGTATTCGGGCTTGAGCACGAGACGGCTGCCGCCGTCTGCTGCTTCCACCGGCAGTTCCTGCTTGCGCTCCCCCGCCGGGTCGAGGGCGAACCAGCGGACCCGAGTCGGCGGTGCGGGCAACTGGACGGTGGCAGGCACCCCTTCCACCCAGACGCTGGGTTCGCCCCAGGGCTCGCGCAGACGGATGCGGTGCCCGCCGAGATCCTCGGCGACCATGTTGTGGTTCTCGGCCAGTCCGGTTGCGGCCAGGAGGATGCTGGCGGGACGTTCCCCAAAGCCGCTGGCCTGCCGCGAAACCAGCGAGACGGTGGCCCAACCCAGCCGCGTCTCGCCCACCGCGAGGGTGACGTTGCCTAGGGCGATGGTCCGTCCCTTGGGGAAGCCGGTGAAGAGCTTGGTATTCGGCGTGTCCACCACGAAGTAGCCTGCACCGGATTCCTCCACGTTCCAGGTTAGCTCGCCGGTATCGCTGACGAAGACCTTCTGGCCGTCGGCAACGGCCGGGACGTCCCTCGTGCCGAAGCTGCCGGTCAGATCCATGGCTGTCTTGTGGAGCAGGGCAAGACGCGAATCGAGGCCCACCGAGCCCAGTTCGGCCCGGATGGCTTTGCGGGCTGCCAGGCGGTCGAGATAGGTCTTGGGACTCAGCGAACCGACCACGGTGGTCGTGGCTTCGCGCACATCGCCGCGCAGATAGATGGCAGCGCAGGCGGGGATGTGGGCCAGCACGTCCGTCCGGGCGATCATGCTGAAGAAGTAGGTGTTGGCGGTGGGCTCGAAGTCGCTGCGGTGGTTGTAGGTGTACTCGAACACGCCATCCCAGCCCTGGAAGCTCCCGTAGGCGCGGAGCATGGGCTGGGCTTCGGCCCCGTACTGGTTGGGGAAGGGGTGGTTGTACTCGCTGACCGTGTAGGGTTTGTCCAGTACCCGCTGGGCGGCCAATCCGCGAATACAGGAGAGCGAGGAGACCATGGACACGTTGGCGACGCCCCACGTCGGACTTACCGGACTGGGATGGCACCAGTAGGAGTGGTTGTCCACGTAGTCCAATTCCGCCTGGATGGCGGGGGGGCTGTAGCCGAGTTGGGTCCCCGAGATGGGCACCCGCACGCCCAGTTCCTGGCGCAGGTAGTCGGCCAGTTCGGTCCAGTAGGTCCGCTCGGTCTCGCAGAGAAACCGGCAGAAATCGAGCCGGGCCTGGCGGGAGGGGGCAGCGGTGCTTTTGAGCGTGGGAACCGTACCGTCCTCGATGCGGCTGGCGGGGTCGAGGCCCTGGGCGATGCCATGCTGGAAGGAGAGATCGGCGATCTCGTAGGTGCCGGTCTTGAACCGGGTGATCTGGAGTTGGGCCTGGGGCGAATCGTCTCCCGCCACGAAGGCCAGGGAGACCTCCTGCCAGGCATCGCCGACCAGGATGGTCTGGAAGATGCCCAGCGAGCGCCAACCGTCGGTGGTGTCCGCCACGGCCAGGCCCAGCCGGACCTTGCTTTTGGCGTCGGTCCGCCGAATGCGGAAGGAGAGGGTGTAGGGCTCGTCCCGCTTGACCTCCAAATGGCGGAACAGCTTGGGGAAGTACTCGTTGCCGTCGCGCGTGACGGCGATCTTCAGAACCCCGTCACCACTCTCGGCGGCGGCTTGGGCGGTGCCGAGGGAGAAGGTCCACGCCTTGCCGTCCATGGCCACGGGGGCGGTGAACGTACCATCGGGAATCTGTTCGTCGCCCAGCGGTACCGCTTCCCAGCGCCAAGCCGCCCGCAGGGCCTCGGTTGACTCGTACTGCCGCCGTAGCCAGGCGTTCCACTGCTGCCCGAGTTCGCCCATATAGGGTTCCGAGAGGCGGTCGATGCCGCCGCCGAAGTACTGGTTGAAGAGGGCATTCTCGTTGTTCAGTTCGATCACGGCCACTGCGGGGTCGTTCGCGTAGGTCAGTTCCGTGTAGGGGTTGACGTGGGTCAGCAAGTCGCGGGCGTACTCCTTCTGGAGGGCGATCATGCGCGGCTCGAAGTTGTCGAGGCCCTTGTCCGCCCATGGTCGCCGGTTGCGGTCCGGAAAACCGTCGCGGTCGTCCCAGTAACGGGCCACATGGAGATTGACGTCCACATAGATGCCCCGGCGCTTGAGGGCGGCGATGAGGTAGTCGAGGCGGTCGATCTGTTCCGGAGCCAGCCGCCGCTGGGTCGTGGCATTGGCGGCGAGGATGCCGGGTTCGGCCGGGTTGCGGAAGTTGCCGTAGTCCGCGTCCATGTAGTGCAGGCGCACGCAGTTCAGCCCGAAGCGGGCGAGCCGGGCGGCCAGCTTGTCCGCCTGTTCGTGGGTGGGGAAGTTGGCCGGTCCGGTCAGGTTGGTCCCGTGCAGGCGCACTGGTCCGGCATCGTTCACGAACCGACCGTTCTCGACCCGGACAAAGCCGTGCTTCCCGGCGGGCGCGTCCAGCAGATGGGCCACACTGGAGGCGTTGTCGGGGCCGTCGTAGGAGATCAGGAAGGGGAATAGCGGGGCAGGCATGGGATCCTCCGACAGCGCGGGTATGGCGAGGCCGAGGGCAAGGGCGGCAAGCAGCAGGCATTGCCAAGGAGCGCGCAAGGGCAGGGCAAGAGGCATGGGATTCTCCGGTTCGGGTTCACCGGGGAAGTGTAGGCGCAGCCCGTCCCGCCTGCAAGCCGGGCTGCGGTTGCCGGAATGCAGCCTGGGGATTACATTCCGACTACCTGCCAGGCAGTCCGGAAAGCTGCCCTTCATCCCCCGACCGGAGCACGCATGGATATTCTCTGGCTCAAGACCGGGCCCTTGCATCCCCTCGACAGCGGGGGCAAGCTGCGCACCTACAACATGCTGCGCCAGTTGCACAAGGGGCATCAGGTCACCTATCTGTCCCATTTCCCCGAAGGCAGCGACGACGCGGTCCAGGTCCAGGCCGACGAGTACTCCTCGCACCACATCTGGGTGCGTTGGCGGGAGACCAGCAAGCGTTCCCCCGCCTTTGCCTGGGAACTGGCCCGCAATCTGTTCTTCTCCTCGCGGCCCTACATCATCGACAAGTACTACAGCGAGCGCTATGTCGATGCCCTGCGGCATGAGATCGAGCATGGCGGCCATGATCTGGTGGTCTGCGACTTCCCCGCCCCGTCGCTGAACCTGCTGCGGCTGGAGCGGGAGTCCATCAAGATTCCGGTGGTTCTCTTCCAGCACAACGTGGAGGCTATGATCTGGCAGCGCCTGGCCGAAGCGGCGGGCAATCCCCTGAAACGGGCCTACTTCGAGAACCAGTGGCAGCGCATGGTGCGCTACGAACGGCAGATCTGCGAGTTCTGCGACGGCGTGATCGCCGTCTCGCCGGAGGATGCCGAGACCATGCGCCGCGAATACGGCCTGGAGAACGTGCTGGGCGATGTGCCCACCGGCGTCGATGCGGACTACTTCCGCGAGGTCCAGCGGGAGCGGAAGCCCGGCAGCATCGTCTTCCTGGGGTCCATGGACTGGATGCCGAACATCGACGCCGTCGAGTGGTTTGTGGAGGCCATCTATCCCCGGATCGCCGAGGCCTGCCCCGACGCCACCCTCCACATCGTCGGGCGGCGCCCCCCCGCCCGGATCGAGGCCTTCGCCAAGGAAGACGCCAGCATCGAGGTGACCGGCACGGTGCCGGATGTCCGCCCCTATCTGGCCGAAGGCAGCGTCTGCATCGTGCCCTTGCGGGCTGGCGGCGGTACCCGGATCAAGATCTTCGAGGCGATGGCGGCCGGGATTCCGGTGGTCTCCACCCGGATCGGCGCGGAAGGCCTGCCGGTTACGGATGGCACCCATTGCTTCCTGGCCGACGAGCCCGACGTGTTCGCGGACCGGGTCGTGCAGCTCCTGAAGGCCCCCCCGACGGCCCGGGCCATGGCCGACACGGCCGCCAAGCTGGTCCGCGAGGAGTTTGGGTGGGACCGGGTGGCGGACATCTTTGCCGGGCTGTGCCAGCGGGTGGTCCGCTAGGCTGGCTCGGGCAGGGACGGGGCGAACCGGCGGGAATTGTGCAATCTGCCTGCGCGAAGGCGTGCTAGCCTGTTGTCTGGAAGGTAGTGAGATACTATGTTTCGCTGTGGTTCGTTCGGACATAGCCTACCGCTAGAAACAGTTGGAGCCTTGGTACCATGCGCGAGCTTGCGCAGGCCTTGATGGCGTTGCAGGAGCTGGAAATCGTCCAGCAGGAGTCGTCCATCGTCCATGGCCGCGATGCGGCGGCGAAGACGGCGGAACTCGACCCCGAAATTCAGCGTCTGAGGGCTCAGATCCCGCCCGCAGTCCTGAAGCGGTACACCAACTGGCGTCGGCAGCACGGAGTTGCCGTGGTGCGAGAGGTTGACGGTGTCTGCCTTGGCTGCCACCTGAATGTGCCGGTGGGCGATCTGAACCGGATGCGGCGTGGGGACATGGAATGGCAGTGTCCCAACTGCGGTCGGTTCCTGGTGCTGTCCAAGTAATTCCGCGCGGAGCTTCCGAATGGACCTGAACACCATGCTGCCCAAGGAGCATATCCTGCTCCAGACCACGTGCCCGACCCGGCGCGAGTTGTTCGCGGCGATGACCGAGCCGCTGGTCGCCTCCGGTATCGTGACCGATGGGGCGGAATTCGTGGCGGCTCTCGAAGCGCGGGAACAGCAGGTGACAACCCGGCTCGATGCCGGGATCGCGTTGCCCCACGCACGGTCGCCGGTGGTGAAGCGCCTGGGCTTGGTCCTGGCCACGGCCCCCGAACCCGGCATCCCCTTCGCCGACGATGGCGCGACCTGCCGCCTGTTCTTCTGCATCGCGGTGCCAGCTGCGGCCCCGACCGCCCACCTCAAGTTGCTGCAAGCCCTGGCCGAGTTCGCCCGGAACCCGGTGCGGGTCAAGCGGCTCCTGGAGGTGACCATGCCGTCGCGGGTCCAGCGGGCGCTGACCACGGTTCGGGTGTGAGCGGGGCCGTCGGCCCCCGCGTAGTGCGCTGCCGCCTGGGCCGCGAGGCCGAGGGCAGGGACATCCTCGACTTCCTGGCCGAACGGTTTACCTACCACAGCCGGGAGGCCTGGGCCGACTTGCTGGCCGCCGGACGGGTGACGCTTGCTGGCCAGGTGGCGGCAGCCGGAACCCGGTTGGCGGCAGGAACCGTTCTGGAGTACCACTGCGGCGATCTGCCCGAGCCGCCGGTGCCGCGCGACATCGCGCTGGTCCACGAGGACGAGGACTTGCTCGTCGTGGCCAAGCCGCCCGGACTGCCGATCCATCCCGCCGGGCACTACTTCGCCCATACCCTGTGGGCTTTGCTGCGCGAACGGGGCTACGACCAACTCCACTTTCTCAGTCGTCTCGACCGGGAGACTTCGGGGTTGCTCCTGGCCGCGAAGACCAGCGAAGCCGCCGCCCGCTACCAGCAGCTTGCCACCGTCGGCAAACTGGACAAGACCTATCTGGTGGCGGTGGAAGGGGAGTTCCCCGACACCCTCTCCGCCTGCGGTTGGCTGACGGCGGACCCGGCCAGCGTCATCCGCAAGAAGCGGCGGTTCACGTTCGAGCAGACAGCGACTGGCGATGCCCAGTCCGCCGAGACCCATTTCCGGCGTCTTGCCTGCCATAGTGGTTTGAGCCTCGTGCAGGCGGAACTGGTGACCGGTCGCACCCACCAGATTCGGGCGACCCTGTGCAGTCTCGGCTTTCCCGTGGTGGGTGACAAGATCTACGGGCGGGACGAGACCTGGTTTCTGCGTTTCCGGGACGGGGAGCTCACCGCCGTCGACGAGGCGGGGCTGCGTCTGCCCCACCAAGCCCTCCATGCCTGGAAACTGGCTGTACGTCTGCCCTCGGGGGACACCCAGGTATGGACCTGTCCCCCGCCTGCGGACATGGCCGCCCTGTTCCCCGGTTTTCGGTTCGAATCGTAGCGCAGGCGTCCTCGCCTGCTGCCTGGGCCTCAGCCCAGTACCGCGATCTTTCGTAGCGAGGCGATGCTGTTCACCATGATCTGGCAGCAGGCGGGACCATACCGTAGTACGAGTCTCGATACGGGAACGGACCCCTACAGTTCAGGACAAGCCCTGGTGACCTAACGAGAGCCAGGCATTGGTCCAACGAACAGCAGGAGTCCGTCAGATGAAGATCACGATTGCATCC
>QKCY01000185.1 GCA_003245525.1 Victivallales bacterium
AACCGGGGTCTGATCGAGCATCTCTACGACAGCGCGAGCATCCGCCGCTGGAACGACCAGGTCCGGCCGATGGACTTCAGCGAGCTGGACAAGCAGGCGCACAAGATGATCATCGCCTATGTCCTCGCCCGTTTCGAGGACGAGGTGGCCGGGCGGCCCGCCATCGATTGGCTGAAGCTGATCGAGGGCGGCATGTTCGAGATGCTGCACCGCATTATCCTGACCGACATCAAGCCGCCGGTCTTCTACAAGATGATGGCCGAGAAGGGGCCGGAGCTGAACGAGTACGTGCTCCAGCGGCTCGACGCGGAGGTGGGGGCGGTCAAGGGTGGCTTCCGCGAGCGTTTCCGGCAGCATCTCTTCGACGAGGGCTACGCCCGGCGGGAGAAGCGGATTCTCAAGGCGGCCCATTTTCTGGCCACCCAGTGGGAGTTCAACATCATCTACCGGGTCTGCCCCTTCGTCTACGGGATCGAGAAGATCAAGGCGGAGATCGAGGACCAGATCGAGGACCACTACGACCTCTACGGGGTGCAGCGGCTGTCCCTGGGCCGCAAGACCTCGGGGTTCGTGGACCTCTGCGGGCAACTGCGCTTCCAGCGGCGCTGGTCCCAGTCGCCGCGCATCCCCGAGACTTCGGTGTTGGGGCACATGCTGGTGGTGGCGGTGCTCACCTATCTGGCCCTGCGCGACCAGGAGGCCGAGGATCATCGCGTGGTGACCGGCTTCCTCGCGGCTCTGTTCCACGATCTGCCCGAGGTGCTTACCCGCGACATCACCAGCCCGGTGAAGGCGGCTGTCGAGGGACTGGAAGACATCATCAAGGACTACGAGAAGCAGCAGGTGGAAGACCGGCTGCTGCCCCTCCTGCCCCATGGCTGGCACCAGCAGATCCGCTACTTCACCGAGGACGAGTTCGAGAACCGGGTGCTGGTCGATGGCGAGGTGCGGACCGGCTTGGCGGTGGAGCAACTGGGCGACGAGTACAGCGATCCCCGATTCCAGCCCGTGGACGGCGAGACGATCCGCTGTTGCGACCATTTGGCCGCCTTCATCGAGGCCAGCCTCTCGATCCAGCACGGCATCACCTCCAAGCACCTCACCGAAGGGTTGGAGCGGTTGATGAAGAGCTACCGGGACCGGCAGGTCGGGAAGGTGGATTTCGGAGCCGCATTCCGGGACTTTGCGCCCTAGATCCTGACACACCGAGGAGAACGACCGTGCGGTGGACGCTTGCGCTGATGGGGGTTGCCATGATGGCCCATGCCGACCTTGCCGTGGATCTGGCCGCGAACGGGGAGGTGAAGTCCGTTGCCGTAGGGGGCAAGCAGGCAGCAGGCGCGGTCGGCCTCTATGTGGCGAAACCGGGCTGGCAGGGCAACTGGTTCACCTCCGATGGCCTGGACACGCCCCAGGGAACGGCTAGCGGGGCGACGCAGGTCATTCGCGGAACGGCCGGTCCGGCCGACCAGCCGGTGGCGGACGTGACGGTGCGCTGCACGGCCAAGGGCCAATCGGTGGAGTTGGTCTACGAGTTCACTCCGCGCGAGACGCTTGCCGCCCAGGATACGGTGGTGCGCGTGCGGTTGCCGATCCCGTCGTTGGTCGGTCAGCCCTATCTCCTGCTCAATAGCGCCGCGTCGCGCGAAGGGCATTTTCCCCAGGAATTGCCGACCCCCTACACCTTCTTCCACGACGCCGGTTTCGACCAGTTCGCGTGGCCGGTGGGCGGGGATACGTATCTGGCGCTGGAACCCGATTGGCAGTGCTTCTCCGGCGTGAACGTGCAGGACAACCGGTACTTCAAGGGGACCGAGTACGAGATCCAGCTCTATCTGCTCCACGGCCGCGACCTGCGCCAGGGGAAGACCATGCAGGCCCGCTTGACCCTGCGCGAAGTGAGCGGCAAGGAACTGCGCGCGCGGATCGAGAGCCAGTTGGCTCCCCGGCGGCGGCTGCGCGAAGCCCTGAGCCAGCAGGGGGAGACGGCGATTCAGTCGGTTGCCCTCAGTGCGACGAGCGTGCCGGTCTATGGTCGGCTGGAACTGGCGGTCGGGCTCACGGCCACCTACGACAATCCCTTCGATCCGGAGGACGTGCGTCTGGATGCGGTCATCACCGATCCCGACGGCCAGGAGACCACGGTTCCCGGGTTCTTCTCCTGTCCCTACCAGCGCAATCTGGTGGGCACCAAGAGCGAGCGGCTGGTGCCGGTGGACGGGGCTGGCTGGCGTATCCGGTTCGCTCCCCGGAAGCCGGGCAACTACCGGGGCCGCGTGGTCTTGACCGATGGCGACCGCACCGCCGAATTCCCCTTCGCCTTCACGGCGACGGTAGCCGCCCACCACGGTCTGGTACGGGTGGCCAAGGCGAATCCCCTGGCTTTCGAGTTCGAGGATGGCAGCCCCTATTTCGCTATCGGCGAGAATGTCTGCTGGCCCAGTTCCGCCGGAACCTACGACTACGACAACTACTGGCAGCGGCTGGCCGAGGCGGGGGCCAATTACGCGCGCATCTGGGTCGGTCCCTTCGACTGCTTCACGTTGGAACGGGTAAAGCGGGATGCGGACGATCCCGCTGGCCTGGGGCGCATCGATCTGGAGAACGCTTGGCGGTTGGACTATGTGCTCGACGAGGCCGCCAAACGGGGCATCGAGGTGATGTTCTGCATCGACTCCTTCAATTCCTTGCGGATCAAGGAGCCCCATGCCATCTGGAGTCGCTGTCCCTACAGCGAGGCCAATGGCGGGCCGCTCGCCAAGCCCCAGGAGTTCTTCACCAATGCCGAGGCCCGCAAGCTGTTCGAGCGGCGGTTGCGCTATATCGTGGCCCGCTGGGGCGACAATCCCCACGTGATGTCCTGGGAGTTCTGGAACGAGGTGGACATCATCGAGACCTACGTCAGCGACGAGGTGCGCGATTGGCATCGGGACATGGCCCGCTATCTCCGCAGCCTCGATCCCTACGACCACCTGATCACCACCAGTTGGGCACGGACGGCGGGCGATCCCAACGTGGATGCCCTGCCCGAATTGGACTACATCCAGAGCCACCAGTACGGCGCGCACGATGCGGCCTGGTACTTGATGAAGGTGAGCCGCGAGAAGAACGCCACCTTTGGCAAGCCCCACTACTTCGGCGAGTTCGGTACCGGCACCCGCGCGGAAGGCACGCGCGAGGATGTGGAGGGCATCCACCTGCACAACGGTCTGTGGAGCGGGGTCTTCGCTCCGGCGGCAGGCACCGGTATGCTCTGGTGGTGGGACAACTACGTGGAGCCACGCGACCTCTACCACCTCTTCACGCCGGTGGCCAAGTTCGTCCAGGGCATCCCCTACAACACGGTCCGCTACGCGCCGCTTACCGACCTCCAGGTGGCGTGGCGTGGCACCCCGCCGCCGCCGCGTCGCGAGGACTTGCTGGTGCAGGGGCGGCATGCCTCCTGGTCGCCCGCTCCCTTCAACCAGCCCCGTACCGTGGTCTGCAAGCGCGATGGCAAGGTCGAGGGCATCGACCAGTTGGCCCGCCTCCAGCATGGGCTGAGGAACCATCCCGACCTGCACAATCCGGTCACTTTCCAGGTGGATTACGCGACCGCCGGTCGCTTCGTGGTGAAGGTGGGCAATGTCTCGGGCTACGGCGGCGCCGGGTTGCGGATCGCCCTGGACGGTGAGACGAAGCTGGAGCAGCTCTTCCCCGACGAGGACGAAGGCAACAAGGACATCACCGCCTTTGCCGGAAACTACGCGATCGAGGTGCCCGCCGGACCCCATACGGTGGTGGTGGAGAACGTGGGGCGGGACTGGGTCTACCTGGACTACATCCTGTCGGACTACACCGTGCGCACCGACCCGCCCGTCGTCCTCTATGCCCTGTCCGCCCCGGTTGCCCGTCCCGGGGAGCCCACGGTGCTGCTTTGGGCGCGGCACGAGGCCTTCACCTGGTACCGCCATAGCCTGGGCATGTCCGAGTGGCCCGTCGGCGAGACGGAAGTCGCGGTGGCCGGTGTCCCGGCAGGCACGTACCGGTTGGAACTGTGGGACACCTTCACCGGCGAGAGCCGTCCTGGCGGCACGGTCAAGACTGGCGACGGTACCGTCCGGATTCCTCTGCCCGCCTTCGCTAAGGACTTGGCCGTCAAACTCTTCCCGGAGACACCATGACCCTGGCGGCGGACGCGCAGATTGTCGCGCTGGATTTCGAGACGACCGGGGTGGTGAACGACCACCCCAGCGTTCCCTGGCAGATTGGCCTCGCCTTTGTCGACCGGGGCAAGGTGGCGGGCGACTACCGCTTCACCAGTCTGCTCAACCCCGGTCCCCGTCCCTTTAGCCCCTACGCCCCGGGGCGTCATGCTCTGTTGCGCGATGAACTGGCAGCGGCTCCGTCTTTGCCCGATCTCTGGCCGCAACTGGCCTCCTGGCTGGGGGGACGGCCCCTCCTGGCCCACAACGTGGCCACGGAACGGACCTTGCTGGCCGAGGCCTTCCCGATCCACCATTTCGGTCCCTGGATCGACACTTTGGCCCTGGCCCGGTTGGCCTACCCCCGGCTGGGTAGCCACCGGCTGGACGACCTGATCCCGGTCCTGCACCTGGAGGGCCAGGTGAGCGAGCTCTGTCCCGGTCTTGCTCCCCACGATGCCCTCTACGACGCGGTCGCCGCGGCCGTGCTTTTCGCGCATCTCCTCGCCCAGCCCGGCTGGAACAGCGCCACCATCGAAGATCTTGCCGCCGCTAGCCGGGGGAAGTAGCCCCTGTGGTTTGACAGGGGCGGATGCCCGGATACCTTCGCCGACGGAGGGCAGGCGGGGTCTGTTTCCACCCATGCATGCGAGATACCGGTCGTGAAACTCAGCGCGGCATCGCTTCGCCAACGCAAGTCCGTCAGTCCCATTCCCATGCTAACGGCCTATACGACGCCCGTCGCCCGCTGTCTGGAGCGGGCGGGCATTCCCGTGATCCTCGTGGGCGACACGGTGGGGATGGTGGAGATGGGCTTCGCCAGTACCCGCGAGGTCACCCTTGACCACATGTGCTACCACATCGGGGCGGTTCGGCGGGGGGCGGGCGACACGCACATCATCGGCGATCTCCCGTACGATAGCGACCGCGATCCGGAGACGGCCTTGCGCAGTGCCCGGCGGCTGCTGGAAGCGGGAGCCGACAGCGTCAAACTGGAGGGTCCGAAGTACGAGGTGATCCGCCATCTGGTGGCCCATGGCATCGAGGTGGTTGGTCACACGGGACTGACGCCCCAGACCGCCGCCAACTTCAGGCAGGTGGGGCGGGAAGCTGCGGATGCTGAGCGAGTCCGTGCCGAAGCGGTCGGCATTGCCGAGGCGGGGGCCTTCCTGATCGTCTTGGAGCACATCCCCACGACCCTTGCGGAGACGATCACGGGCACGCTCCCGATTCCGACCATCGGCATTGGCGCGGGGCCGGCCTGCGACGGACAGGTTCTCGTCATCAACGACGCGATTGGCCTGGGCGACCGCTGGCCGCCTTTTTCCCGGCAGTACGCCTATATGAGCCGGACCATCGTCGAAGCCGCCTCGACCTATGCCAAGCAGGTGAGGGAAGGGAGCTACTAACTCCCCAACTTCTCCCGGGTCCAGGCCGCGCCCTTGCGGAGGATCTCCAGGTTCATGGGGACGAGCTTGGGTTTCTTGGCGAAGCTCTCCGCCAAGGCCAGTTCGAAGGCTTCGGCGGGCAGCTCGGCCAGGCCGAGTTCCATCATGGCGCCGAACATGATGGTGTTGGCGGCCTTGGCGGCGCCGGCCTCTTCGGCGAGGGCCAGGGCGGGGACCGGGATGGTGCGCACGTTGGCAGGCGGGGCCATCTCGCCCATGCTGGAGTCGTAGAGGATGGTGCCGCCCGGCTTCACCGTGTCCGCGAACCGCTCGAAGGAGGGCTGGTTCATGGCCATGAGCAAGTCCGGTTGGTTCACCACCGGCGAGCCGATGGCATGGTCGGAGACCACCACCGAACAGTTGGCGGTACCGCCGCGCTGCTCGGGGCCGTAGGAGGGGTACCAGGAGACCTGGCGACCGCTCAGTTGGGCGGCCTGGGCCAGCATGATGCCGAGGCTGAGCACGCCCTGGCCACCGAAACCGGAACACTTGACCTGCACCTCGCCCGCCAGGGGCTTGGCCTTGGTTCCGACCGTGCGGATCTCGTCCAGGCCAAACAGCGAGGTGAGGGCTCCCTGGCTGAAGTCGCTGATTGGACGGGACAGGGGTTCGACCTCGGCGCTACGGTCGCGGAAGGTGCCGAGGGGGAATTCCTTGGTCATCTCCTCGTTGACGAAGCGGTTGGTCTCCACCGCGCTGCGGTGGAGGTTGGTGGGGCAAGCGGCCAGAATCTCGACGAAAGCGTAGCCCTTGTTGTCGCGCTGGATTTCCAGGGCTCTGCGGATGGCGGTCCGGGCCTTGCGGATGTTGCGGATGTCGCTGACGGCCACGCGGGCGATGAAGACCGGGGCCTGGAGGTTGTTGATCAGTTCGCACATGTGGATCGGGTAGCCCGCGAACCGGGGATCGCGGCCATCGAGGCAGGTGATCGTCTTTTCGCCCACCAGGGTCGTGGGTGCCATCTGGCCGCCGGTCATGCCGTAGACGGTGTTGTTGACGAAGAAGACGGCCAGTTTCTCCCCCCGGTTAGCGGCCTGGAGGGTCTCGTTCAGGCCGATGGAGGCGAGGTCGCCATCGCCCTGGTAGGAGAGGACGACCGCGTCGTCCTGGGCGCGGGAGATGCCCGTGGCCACGGCGGGGGCGCGGCCATGGGCCACCTGGACGTTGCCGCAGTCGAAGTAGTAGTAGGCGAAGACGGCGCAACCCACGGGGCTGATCATCACGGCCCGGTCCTGGAGGCCAAAATCGGCCAGGCCTTCGGCAATCAGCTTGTGCAGCACACCGTGCCCGCAACCGGGGCAGTAGTGGGTGGCAGTAAGGGCGGTGCCGCCCTTGCGGGGATAGGTCTCGTAGAGGCCTTTGGAGGCCAGAATCCGTTCGCTCATTGCACTGCCTCCCGAGCGGCGACTTCGCGCACCTTGGCCATGATCTCGTCGAGGGTGACGAGGTTGCCGCCGTAGCGGCTCACCAGTTCGACCGGCCGGGAGCAATCGATGGCGAGGCGGACATCGTCGCGCAGTTGGCCGTTGCTCATCTCGACCGAGATGAAGGTGACGTTGCGCCCGGCCAGCGCACGCAACTCGGCGGTGGCCAGCGGGAAAAGGGTCTGGGGCCGGAACAGGCCCACGCGGTAGCCCTGGCTGCGGGCTTCCTCCACGGCCGATTGGGCGACCCGGCTGCTGATGCCGTAGGAGATCAGGACGATGTCCGCGTCCTCGCAGGCGGTCAGCTCGACCCGGGCTTCCTTGGCGGCGATCTCGGCGTACTTCGCCTGGAGCTTGGTGTTGAAGGTCTCCAGTTCGTCGAAGTCGAGGATGATGGAGGTGATGAAGTTGCCGCGGCTGCCGTGGGTGCCGGCCACGGCCCAGGACTCGTCGATGGTGGGGACGAGGTTGGTGGCGGGGAAGGCGAGGGGCTCGATCATCTGTCCCAGTGTGCCATCGGCCAGCACGAAGGCGGGTCCCCGGTAGCGGTGGGCCAGATCGAAGGCCAGGATGGTCAGATCGCACATCTCCTGCACGGAATTGGGGGCGAGGACGATGTTGCGGTAGTTGCCGTGCCCGCCGCCCTTGACGATCTGGTTGTAGTCGCCCTGTTCGGGGCCGATGTTGCCGAGCCCCGGTCCGGCCCGCATGATGTCCACCACCACGCAGGGCAGTTCGGCTCCGGCGCAGTAGGAGATGCCCTCCTGCTTGAGGCTGATGCCGGGACCGCTGGACGCGGTCATCACCCGGTGCCCGGCGGAGGCGGCCCCGTAGACCATGTTGATGGCCGCCTCCTCGGATTCGGCCTGCACGAAATGGCGTCCGAGGCGGGGGAACCAGTCGGAGGCCGCATGCAGCACTTCGCTGGCAGGCGTGATCGGGTATCCGAAGAAGCAGTCGCAACCCGCATAGAGCGCGCCGACGACCACTGCGTCGTTGCCCTTCATGAGCTTGGTTGACATGTGCAGCAGTCTCCTGCGGCTAGGCTTGATCGTCGTCGTCCCGGCCGGTGTGGACGCGGATGGCGTGCGGTTCCGGGCAGACGTAGAAGCAATTCCCGCAGCCCGTGCAGCCTTCGCCCTGGTACACCGAAAAGTGGTAGCCCCGGGCATTCAGTTCGTCGCCCATGAACAGCACCTTCTTGGGACAGGCATCGATGCACCGGCCACAGGCCTTGCACTCGAGGTGGATCAGTTCGGGAAAGGGTTTGCGCGATTCGGTCACGTTGCGTTACCTCGGAACCCGCCCGCGTCGCAGGACGTCGTGAAGTTACCGTATTCTAGCGCACCGAAAGGGGGAACCCAAACCAGACACCCGGATGGGTCCCCAAAGCAGGTGTGCGGAGAGGATGACGGGAATGTGAAAAAACGGTGAACCACTACTGGACCCCGCGCGCGGATGCGGCCGCCGCCACCCGGTCGATGGCGATGCGGTAGGCGGCCTCGCGCAGGCAGCAGGCGTGCTTGCCCGCCTCGGCGAAGACCGCGCGGCTGGCCCGGACCATGACCCGGCGGAGTTCCTCGTCCACCTTCTCCGCCGTCCAATAGAACTCCTGGCGGTTCTGGACCCACTCGAAGTAGCTGACCGTCACCCCGCCCGCGTTGCAGAGGATGTCGGGGATGACCACTTTGCCCTTTTCCTGGAGGATATGGGCGGCTTCCATGGTGGTGGGGCCATTGGCGCCTTCGGCCACCAGCCGGGCCTGGATGCGGTCGGCGTTGTCGGCATCGATGGCGTGTTCGAGGGCGGCAGGAACGAGGATGTCGACCGGTTCGGCGAAGAGATCGTCGCGGGCAAAGGGTTCGGCTCCGGGAAACCCCGTCACCGTGCCTGCTTCGGACGCATGGCGGCGCAGGGCGGCGATGTCGAGCCCCCGGGGATCGCGGATTGCGCCTTGCGAATCGGACACGGCGGTCACCCGCACGCCGGCTTCGGCCAGGAAGCGGGCGGTGGCGCTGCCCACGTTGCCGAAGCCCTGAATGGCGGCGGTGGCGCCGGGCAGGGCGAACTCCATCTGCTGGGCGGCCTCCTCGATGGCGAAGACCACGCCCCGGCCGGTGGCGGCCTCCCGGCCCAAGGAGCCGCCCATGTCGATGGGCTTGCCGGTGACAATACCGCGCTGGTAGCGGCCGTGGATCATCCGCCAGGTGTCCATGATCCAGGCCATCTCGCGGGCGGAGGTGTTCACGTCGGGCGCGGGGATGTCGCGCTCGCTGCCCAGTTCGTCCACCAGCACCATGGCGTAGCGTTTGGTGAGGCGTTCCTTCTCCGCCAGCGAGAGGGCCGGGTAGTCCACGGTCACGCCCCCCTTGGCCCCGCCGAAGGGGATGTCCACGAGGGCGGTTTTCATGTACATCCAGAAGGCCAGGGCCTTCACCTCGGAGAGGTCCACCACCGGATGGAAACGGATGCCGCCCTTGTAGGGGCCCCGGTCGTCGTTGAACTGCACCCGGTAGCCCCGGCAGACGAGGATGGAGCCATCGTCCCGCTTGAGGCTGAGCCGGAACTCGACCGAGCGGTCGGGCTCGGTCAAGTGTTCCGGCATGTTCTGGCCGGGGTAGCGGCCATCCAGATCCATTTTCTCGGTGTAGCGGAAAAAGCGCTGCTTGGCCAGGGCGAAGGCATCGACCGACATCGGACCTCTCCCTTGGATGGCTCGGCTACTCGCCCCGGAAGATGTCCCGGACGGCGCGGTAGGCGAGCTTGGGACGGCGGTATTCGTCCAGCGTCCCCTTGTTGTTGAACGCGCGCGGCCGCATGAGGGCGCGGGCGCTGGCGTAGGTGCGGCAGTCGCAGAACTGCCAGAGGGCGAGGCCGGCGATGGCGGGATTCCTCTTCGCCTCCTGGCAGATGGTGCGCAGGTACTCTTCCTGGTACTCTTCGGACCAGTGGGCGTGGAGCGGGTCGCGCCACCCATAGATGGCTCCCGCCCCGATTTCGCTGACGATGAACGGCTTGTCGCCGAGCCCCCGCTCCGCCAGGGAGATTCGGATCGCGTCGAGCCGGGGCACGATCTCGCTGGCCGGAGCCACCAGTTCCTTGTCCTGGGCGTACCAGCCGGGGTAGCAGTTGATGCTGACCACGTCCACCAGATCGAGGTTGACGTCGTCGAAGGGATGCATGCTGGCATAGGTGACCAGCCGGGTGGGGTCGAGGGCGCGGAGAGTCTCCGCCAAT
>QKCY01000139.1 GCA_003245525.1 Victivallales bacterium
GGAGCGCGCTACATCGCGCTCACCACCAAGCACCATGACGGCTTCTGCCTCTTCGACAGTGCCCTCACCGACTTCAAGATCACCAACACCCCCTTCCGCCGGGACCTGACCGGCGAGTTGGTCGCCGCCTGCCAGAGGCATGGGATGCGGATCGTGCTCTACTACTCCCAGCCGGACTGGCACCATCCCAACTTCGTGAACCGGCCCGGGGCCTTCAAGGAATGGCCCGAGGAGCCCCCCGGTGCCCAGCCCGATTGGCCCAAGTACCAGGACTATCTCGAAGGCCAGGTCCGCGAGCTTTGCACCAACTACGGCCGCATCGACGGCATCTGGTGGGACGGCACCCACCGTAGCGAGGCCGACTGGCGCGGACGGCGGCTGTACGAGATGATCAAGTCCTACCAGCCCCACGCGGTGGTGAACGACCGCGCCCGCTACGGCGATTTCTTCACCCCCGAGCGCCAGATTCCCGCCCTGCCGGTCGGGGTGCCCTGCGAGTGCTGCGACTCGACCACGGTCAAGGGCTGGGGCTACCGGGCCGGTTCCCCGCTCTATTCGGTGCCCCGCCTGCTGCAGGACTTCATCAGCGTCAGCTCCCTCGGCGCGAACTATCTGCTGAACGTGGGTCCCCTGCCTGACGGCACCATCGCCGAGGGGCAGCAGGCCCGCCTACGGGAGATCGGCCGTTGGCTCCAAACCAACGGCGAAGCGGTATACAGCACCCAAGGCTGCGTCTTCGCTGACCCCATTCCCGGGGTCAAGGCCACCCGGCGCGACCAGACGCTCTATCTGCATCTCCTGCGTTGGCCGGACAGCGACTGGCTGGACCTGCCGGGCCTCGGTTCCTATCCCACGGCGGTCCGCCTGCTGGGCCAACCCCATGCTTTGGAGGTCCGCAAGGGCGAGGAGGGGCCGGAGTACAAGGTTGACGGCAACGGCAAGGCCCCCGGTCGCCCGCGCGGGAACGGCTACCTCCAGGTCGGACCTCTCCCCTCCATCCCGCCGACCCCGCTGCCTCAGGTGATTGCCCTCGACTTCGCCGCGCCCCCCGAACTGCGCCTCTACCAGCGTCCCGAACCGGTCGTGACAACCGTCGACATCGCTCCCGGCGCGCCCACGGAGCTCGGGGTGGAGCTTGCCCGGCTGGACGGCTACGCGGTCAAGGGCCAAGAACTGACGGTCAGCGGTACCCCGCCGGTCATCGCCACGGGCTCCTGGGCGCTGAACCAGACGGTGACCTGGACCATCCGTTGCACCCAGCCCGGCAGCTATCGGGTCGCCATTCGCACCCGGATTGGCCAGAGTACCGCCGGTGCCCGTCTGGCCGTGCGTGTCGCGGACCAGACCGTTGCCGGTCCCACCGAAGCCAATGCCGGGGAGCCGGACGGCTTGCACACCACCGAGCTGGGCACCGTCCGGCTTACGGTCGGCGAGCATACGCTGGTTCTCCAGCCCGAGGAACTCCACCACGGTCACAGTCTCGGCGGCGCCCTTCGTTCCGTCGTACTGACCCCTGGTGCCTGAACCGCCTACCTGTCTGGACACAGGGCAACGGAGAAGCTGACATGGATACGACATGGCAGAGTGTTGGGGGCGGCATTCTCGTGTTGTTCCTCCTAGTCGCGGTCACGCAACAAGCAAAGAGGGCGGCCCCGACCGTCGGCCCCGACGGCGAGTTGGAGATGAGGTTCTCTCCCCTGGCGCGGGCGCTGAGTGCGCTGCTGGCCTTTGCGCTGCCAATCGCCTGCACCATCCCCACCTTCCAGGGGACACCGCCGGATGAGAACTGGGGATTGCTGGCGGCGGGAGCCGTTTCCCTTGCGTTCTTCGGCTTCGTCGCGTACTGCCTGTCCGCGCCGGTGGTGACCGTCAAGGATGGGAGGATCGTGGCAGAGCTACTGTTCGGACGGCATCGGGAAATGCTGCTCAGCGAGATCGACAGCGTCCGCGAAGCCGGCGGGTACTGCCACTTCCGTTCCCGGAGCGGGACCGTCCTGAAGCTCTCGCTCCTTCTCATGGGCATGGCCACCTTCGCGAGAACCCTACAGGACGGTATCGTGGCCCGCGACAAGGGCACCCTCTGATCCCAAGGAACCTGCCTGTCGCGGCCCGCGAAGGGGCCTGGCAAGGGCAGGAGCCGACGGTCGGCAACCAAAGCCCGAGCGCTCGTCGACCGCGCGGCTACCCGGTCGGCATGGAGTCTGGGGGTAGGGAACCCGTCGACCGTCTTCCCCGTGCCTCCAGGCCATTCCGTCGGCGTCATGGACAGGCGGGGCGCTCCCAGGTGGGCGGAGCCGACGGAAAGAGCTCGTACCGTGCCTACCATCCCTTCGTCCAGCATGCTCACGGACGGGTAGTCGCGGGATCGACGAGCCCGCGAGGGGTGCCTGACGCGGGCGGGGAACCAATGGTCGGCAACCAAAGCCCGCGCGTTCATCGACCGCGCGGCTGCCCGGTCGGCATGGGGTCTGGGGGTAGGGAACCCATCGCCCGTCCTCCTCGTGCCTCCAGGCCATTTTCCCAGCATCCGGCAAGGGCGGGGCGCGCCTGAGAGCGTCGAACACCAGCTCGGCGGCATTTTGGCTACCGTAGCGTCCCCAATCGCCGAGCTGGTGCACGGCGTTCCTAGGAAGAAAAGGCCCGCGACTACCCAACCCGGCTGGCCGAACTGGGGTCAGAGCACCCGGATGCCGCAGTTGGCCATGATGGCGGTCGCCG
>QKCY01000223.1 GCA_003245525.1 Victivallales bacterium
ATCCCGGCAGGTCAGCGCCCCGTTGCGGCTCCTGAACCGGTTCGCGAACTCGATAACCCGGCCATAGGCCTCCTTGCGGCCCGCCGCCGTGCTGCAATCGCCCGGACAGTGCCGCAGTCCCAGCACCATGAAGGCCCCCGTCACCGCGCCGCAGGTCTCGGCCATGCGCATGCCCCCGGCAAAGCCAGCGGCAACCTGCATCGCCAGCTCCTGGGGCAGACCGAAGGAGGGCCCGTAGGTCGCGAGAATCGCCTGCGAACAGGCGCAGCCATCGCGGAACTTCTGCACGGCTTCCGGTACCTTGTCCATCTCGTCTCCTGCAGCGTGGGGTTGATCGGGGATATGGCCGTGGGGCCGACGGTTACTGGGCCACGTTGGGGAGTCCCATGGCTTGGAGGTGCCGGCGCACGGCGGCTTCGCGTTCGGCGGGATAGGCGGTGTTTTTCTGGAGGCACAGCAACCGCGCGTCCTCCGCGAAGAGGTCCAGCGACTTGGCGAGGGACCGGGCCACGGCACCGAACGTTGCCGCCGAGAAATAGGCCCGCATCCGCCGCCGGTGCTTGGCGGGCAGCTTGGCCATCTCGCCCGCCCACCAGAAGCCCTCGGTCTCGTGGTGCAGGATGTTGAGCACCCGCACGTGAGTCCGGAAGAGCGTTTCCTGGACGTACAGCAGCTTGAACAGGTCCTGGCGGCACCAGTACTTGCCGTCGAGATAGGCGTAGACCCAGAAGGTGTCGATCAGCCGCAGCACCCGTTCCGGGCCCACGGTGGGCCGGGGCCGGGCCTTCGCCGCCACCTCGTGCAGGATGCCGGTCGGGTCCCAGGTGATACGGTCGGGCGGCTGGTTCCGCTCGACGAAGAGGGAGCGGGAGACAAGGTCGAAATCCGTGAGCAACAGCTCGTCGCCGTGCTCGAAGAGAAAGGCGAAGTTGCAGTAGTTGGGCCGTTCCCCTTCCGGGAGCCAGGCGACAATGGGGCCAAACAGCTTGCCACAGAGGTCCCGCATCTCCTCCTTCACGGCCTGGTAGTGCGCGTCCTCGATTACGGCGCAGACATCGATGTCCGAATAGGCGTCCGTATCTCCGCGACCGATGGAACCGTGCAGGTACATGCCGACGCAACGCGGGTCTTCCCGGAAATGGGCCTCGGCAGCGGCAAGCGCTTCGTGCAGAAAGGGGTGCATAGGGGACCTCTCACGGAATGGCAACCGCCAGACGCTATCCGTTCCCGCGCCGGTGTCAAGGGGAGACATTCCTTCTGGAAGGCGGAATGTGTCTTGCCACAGCCCGCCTCCTGCGGCTAGATTCCCCCATTCCCCAGCAGGAGGCCTCCCATGAGTCGCAATGGCTATCAGCACATGGTGTTGGACGATTACGTCGGGCAATTGCGCCAGATGCGCGCGGAACGGCTGGCCAGACTGAAAGCCCTGCGCACGCGGGCCCAGGCCCGGGCCTACCAGGAGGAGGCGCTGGCGGCAATCCAGCGGGCCTTCTCGCCCCGTCCGCCCAAGTGTCCCCTCAAACCCATCGTGACGGGCACCATCGAACGGGATGCCTACCGGGTGGACAAGCTCATGTACCAGAGCCGTCCGGGGGTGTGGGTGACGGCGAACCGCTATGTGCCGAACCGGATCGACGGCCTGGCTCCGGCGGTGGTCGCGGCCTGCGGCCACGCACCCGACGGCAAAGCCTGCGAGCAGTACACGGGCTTCTCCCAACGGCTGGCGCGGAACGGGTTCGTGGTGCTGATCTACGATCCCTTCAACCAGGGCGAACGGGACCAGTACGCCCGTCTGGCCGAACGCCAGTGCGTGGCGGGGTGCTGCGCCGCTCACAACATGATGGGCAAGCAGTTGGAGCTGGTGGGCGAGTTCTTCGGCATGTGGCGCGCCTGGGATGGCATCCGGGCGCTGGATTTGCTGCTGGAGATGCCCGAGGTGGACCCCGCCCGGATCGGGGTGACCGGCAACTCGGGCGGTGGCACCATGACCACGTGGCTGTGGGGCTGCGAGGAGCGGTTTGCCATGGTCGCGCCGAACTGTTTCGTGACGACCTTCCTGACCAACCTGGAAAACGAGCTGCCCGCCGACTGCGAGCAGTACCCGCCGGGAGTCATCGGGGCGGGGCTGGAGATGATCGATTTCCTGCTCGCCCGCGCGCCCAAACCGGCGCTGATGCTGGCCGAACGCTACGATTTCTTCGAGCGCCGGGGCGTGGACGAGGCCTTTGCGGAACTGCAGCGGTTCTACCGTCTCCTGGGTGCCGAACAGCAGGTGTCCCTGGCCATGGGCGACAGCACCCATGGCTACTGGCAGCCCAGCCAGGAGGCGATGGTGGATTTCTTCCGTGTCCACGCCGGCATGACGGGTCCCGCAGTGAAGGTGGAAGAGCAGGACGACCTGAACGAGGAGAATCTGCGGGTGGTCCCGAACGGGGATGTGCTGGCCGCCGGTTCGGTCCCGATCTACGAACTGATCGACCGGCGTGCGGCGCAATTGGAGCAGCAGCGGCGGCCGTTGGCGGGAGACGAACTCAAACGCGCTGTGCGGCGATTGCTCTGTCTGCCCAAGGCCCCGGCCGAGCCGCCCCATTTCCGGATACCCCGTCCCATGGGGATGGCGGGCCGGATCTGCGCGCGGTACGCCATCGAGACGGAGCGGGACATCCGGGCGGTCCTCTACAAGCGCCTAGTGCGGCGCGAATGGGGTCACACGCTGG
>QKCY01000173.1 GCA_003245525.1 Victivallales bacterium
AAGTATGGTGTCACCTCAATAATGGTTCCGACATCTTTCGCGTCGCCGAACTCAGGGAACCAGGCGAGTTGCCCGCCCACCCGCTGCTGTCTGTAGCTGTACGGGGCGAGCAGTTCCACGACATCCCCGAGGATTGCTGTCCTTCCTGAGAGCGTGCAGACTGCCGTCGTGGCAATGATGCTGGAGTCGTGGTCTTGCGCCACGGCCCGCAGGATCGCCTGCACGCCCTTGGCATCGAGCGACTGGCGGGAGTTCATGAGGTCCGTACCCAGCTCCTGCGACAGCTTCAGCCAGAGTGCGGGGCTTACCTCGATGGCCGCTGCCTGGCAGAGCACCGGGCGGGAGTTCCCATTGCGCTCTTCATCGAGGAACTCCTGAAGACGTCCCATGCTGGCGTTCGAACCGAAGAGGACCACAGCCTTCCCGCCACGGATAACCTTGTCGTTGGGGCCAAGCACGAGGCAGAAGGAATCGCGGGATTCCTTGGCATCGGGAGAACCAGCGGCATCGGAGTCTCCCCCGTCGTCATCGTCGTCGTCTCCCCAATCGACGTCCGCCCCCGCACGTAGTCTCGAGACCCTGCCGTTCCGAAGGACTGGGATTACGCCGCTTGGCGGTAGTAGCATACATCCAGCGGGGGACGTGTAGTCCTCCGGCCGGGGCCATTGTGGCAGAGCGGGAGCTTGGCGGGGAGTGAGGAAGGACAGCAGGCACGTGTCGCGCGGCGTTGTCTCCGGGGGTTGGGTACGGGCTTCGCCGTTCTGACTTGCGCTGCTGAGGAGAAGGGTCTGCCCCATCCGGCAGGTCACTAGCGTTTCCACCGAGTACCGCCACACGGACGGTACGCGGACCTCGGTCCCCTTGCCGAACTCCAACCAGGATTTCACGCCGGTGATCACGATGCTCGCCTCGACTGTGTAGTGACGATCACCGACGCATGATGGAGTAACCGTTGTTTCGAGTACCACGCCCACATCGCGCGGCTCGGAGACACAGTACTCGCTGGCCCGACCCGCGTTCACCGTCCCGCCGTCGTCCTTCGTTGCCAGCTCCGCAACCCCTTCGCTATACGATAACTCGGTCACTCGCCGCACAAGAGCCGTTACTCCCGGCAGCACGGTCGCACTGGCTGCGGCGAAGACGCGGGCTCCTGGTTGGCCAAGAATCAGTCTGCGCAGGACGGCGTAGTCTTCTGGCTCCAGCATGGCAGGTACCCCGTCGGCAAAGAGCGACGGGGTCCTGCTGCCGGGGGGAAGGCCATCCAGTCCCCATTGCCGGGCCAGCTTGGCGGGAACCTCTAGCACCAGCAGGTCCACCGTAACCGGTTGGGGAACCGTCTGTCTGGCGAGGGCGTGGTTCAGTTCCCGGATGCGTTGCCACTCCCGGCTCCCCACGGCGACCTGGACGTACTGTCTGTTCGGGACGTCGCCCTCCATGGGCAGGGGGTTGCCATCGGGTTTCACGATGCCCACATCCGTGCAGAACTTCGCGAACCGGCGGCGGAACTCGGCCACTTGGTCGACGGGCTGTTCTGGTTTCTCCGGCAGTTTGCCCTCGGGCGTGTCCCACCGCCAGACGACCTCCTGAAAGCCTTCGTCCAGTAGCAGGGATTCCATCTCCGGCTCCGCAGAGGAAGGAGCCGATCGGGAGATCGGCGTTCCCGGGGCAGGCTGCGCCGGGCAGGCGGAGGCGAGGAGGACGAGGAGGGCCGGGACGGTCAGGCGAAGGATCGTTTTCATCTCTCTGCTCCCAGGTGGTTCCTTGGCCAAGGGCACAGGCCAAGATACTGTGGGAAAGCGGGAAATGGAAGGATGCTTACTGGGAGCGCCGGCATCCCTGGCGGCGGAAGACGGAAGATGCCGGCAAGGATGCCGGCGCTCCCAGTAAGATGCTGGCGCTCCCGGTTAGTGGCGCAGGCCGGCTTGGCTGGGGTCAAAGGGCTGGAAGCCCAGGGCGCGGACGGGGGAGTCTGGAGAGAGGGTGAAGTCGAGCTGCTTGGGATCGGCGAATTGAGGGTCGGCGATGATGGAGCCTTCGTCGTGGCCCGCTTTCTGCCAGTCCGCGAAGGAGAGGCCGTCGATCTCGAAGGCGGCGCCGCCGTCCTGCCAGTAGCAGTTGTTGCGCATGACGGTGTGGAGCTTCTGCCAGGGACCGCGGAGGAGGACGCCTTCGTTGAAGATGACGATGTTCCGTTCCAGGGTGAAGGAGGTGTGCTCCTCCACCCGCGTGGCCTGGATCTGCTGAAGGCGGGAGTAGGCGAAGATGTTGTTGCGGATGATGTTCTCTTTGCCGTAGTGCTGGTGGAAGGCGCCGGTCTTGGTGCGGTAGACAAGGTTGTTCTCCATCACCAGATGGCTGGTTCCCTCGTCGGTGTAGAGGCCCCAGCCGCCGTAGGAGTGGCAGTCCACGTCGTGGATGACGTTGTTGGCGATGACGGTGCCCTCGCTGGGGCCGAGGGTGTAGACGCCGCCCATGTCGCTGAGCTGGCCGAAGAGGTCGTGCAGGTGGTTGAAGACGATCCGGTTGCGCTTGGCCAGGCTTTCCCCGTAGCCCCAGCGCCAGCCGACCGAAATGGCGGTGTAGTAGAGGTCGCAGATTTCGTTGTGGCTGACCGTGTTGTCGGGGCTGTGCCCGATCCAGACGCCCACCGCGCAGGGGAAGATGTGGCCGAGGCTTTGCATCAGGGTGTTGTCAACCAGGCACTCGCCGGTGACGTTCCCCCGGTCTTCCGGGATGCCTGCCGTGCCGATACGGACGCCGCCCGCGCCGCCGTCCAGAATCTTGGACGAGACCACGGCACATTGGTGACAGCCCTCGCGGAACCAGACGGCGTAGCGGGACAGCCCGCGCAGAGTGCAGTTCTCCAGCCGCAGACCCTCGGCATGGTCGGCCAGAATCACGGCGTCGATGGACTGCGCGGCCTGGATGGGGCCAAAGCCCTCGGGCGGGGTCTGGTAGCCGGTGAAGGCGAATTCCAGGCCGTCGAAGACGAGGTCACGCACCGGCTGTTCGGGCGTTCCCTCGATCCGGACCAAATGCTCGGTGACCGGGGCGCAGAAGGTGGTGGTGGCGAGGGTCTCGCCGGGCAGCGGTTTGTAGAGCAGTACCCCATCCCGCCCCAGGAACCATTCACCGGGTTGGTCTAGCGCTGCGGGCGTGTTTTCCAGGTAGAACCGGGTGCCTTCCTTTAACGGATTCCACGCCTTCATGCCCGCGCCGTGGATCACGATCTGACGCTTCCCGTGGTCGATGGACTCGACGAAGCGGCGGGTGTTGTCCCACTTGTGGAAGGCGATGATCTGGACATCCCGCGCCTGCTCGGGCGTTAGCTTGGCGAGCAGGGCGAAGTCCGCCTCGTGCAGCTCGATGTACTGGCGCGCCTCCTGGGCCATCCTCGCGTTCTTGCCCTGGACGATGACCTCCTCGCGGATGGACTTGATGGCGGCCAGATTCGCCCCGTCGGGATAGCGGGCGCGCACGGCGCGGCGACCGTTGACGAAGAACTGCTCGAAGTACCACGTTCCCGCTGCCACGTCGGGAATCCGCGCCTCCCATAGGCCGTCCGGTCGGGCGGCGAATCCCGCGATCTCCCGCGCCCCGCTGATGGTCGGCGTCTGCCCCTTGGCCGCCACATAGCGGACGTTCCCTTCCTCCGGTCCGAAGGCGATGGGGTCGGTCACGGCGTAGGTGCCGCCCGCGACCACGACCGTGATCGCTTCGTCCTGACCTTGGCGCTGGGCGCGGATCGCGTCCCGGGCCGCTGCAAGGCTCGGCAAAGGTAGAGCTTCCGTTCCCGGATTCCCGATGGCTCCCTGGGGGGCGACGAAAAGGGTCGTAGGCATGGCGAATCCCTCGATGGTCAGGGCCAGAGCGGCGGCGGTGGCAAGGCGGGTCAGCTTCATCCGGCGATCCAGTTCAGCAGTTTGGCCATGTACTGGCGGTCCGCTTCGGCCGCCACGTGGGGATCGCCCGCGCCGCAGTATTCGACGCAGACCGGTCCGTGGAAGCCCAGTTTGACCAGTTGCTCGATCCACTTGTAGTAGTCGATATGGCCGTCGGCGAGCTTCACGCTGTAGTTCCAGTTGCCGCCGGGCAGGGCCTGGCAGTTCTTGAAGTGGAAGTAGCCGATCCGGCCCGCCAACTGCTCCAGCGCCGCCGGGTTGCGTTCGGCCGTGGAGGTGGAGAACATGTTGCCGGGGTCGGGATTGGCCTTCACGTTGTCCAGGCCGATCAGGTCGAGCAGCCGGGCGGTGGAGGCGATGGTGTCGTGCAGCGTGAACATGTGGATCTCGAAGACCAGCGTGATCCCCAGCTTGGCGGCCACCGCGCCGAGATGCCGGTAGGCCTCGGCCGCCCGCGCGAAATGGGTGTCCGTGGCCAGAGCCGAGCCGTTGGCCCCATAGGCGGGGTCCTGCCCGCGTAGCGTGCCGACGCTGCCGTTGACCAGCTTGACCCCGTTCGCGGCGCAGACGGCGAGTTCCTGCTCCACTCGCGCCACCGTGGCTTCGACCGCCTTGGTGTCGTCGCTAATCACATCGCCGCCGGAGTCCACGCAGACGATGGGGATGCCGTAGGAGTGGCCCAGAGCCACGGCGGCCGGTAGCTCCGTCGCGATCTTGGCCCGGTCGAAGTGGCAGGGCTGGAGTTCGATCCCATCCCAGCCGAAGCGTTTGGCGTTACGGAAAGCCTCTTCCAGACCATAGGTGCGGAAGGTGTAGCTGTGCATCACGACTTGCATGGGAGCCTCTCCTGGCAGACCGCGTTTGGGCGACGCAACCGACGGCGTGCAATATGGGGCCTGGGAGGCGAGTGGCAAGCGCTGGGGCTTCTGTCGGACCAGTCGGACCAGTCCGACGAGTCTGACCAGTCGGACTGGAAATGCGTCGCCGAGCTGGTGCTCGGCGTTCCCAGAGGAGGTTCTGCCTATCCCACGTCTGGGAGTGGTGCGCGAGCAGCGGCGACCGCCTGGCGGGACGGTTGGCCGGAACGGCAACCGTACCGCCAGGCATTCTCCGAGGGGTCCGGGGAGGCACGCCTCCCCGGCGGGGCTTTGGGGCAGTGCCCCGGCATTCTGCCCGGGCTAGCCTCGGCAGCAGGCGGGACGCCCGTGCTACGTTTGGCCTACCGGCCCTTGAGCGGACGGCTGATCAGCAGACGGAGGCGCGAGTTCTCGTCCACCAGCTTCCCGGCGAGGATGTCGGCTTCGGTGAAGCGGGCCAGGAGAATCTCGCCATCGGTGGAGCGGTTGCGGTCGTAGCTGATGTAGATCGTGCCATCGGGAGCCTGGAAGCCATCGGGGTAGGAGACGCCGGTCCGCTCGTCGAGCATTAGGCCTCCTTGCCAGGTCGCGCCCTCGTCGTCCGACAACCAGGCGGTGAGCTGGCTGCGGCCCTCGTGGGAGTCGATGGTGGCCCCGTGCTTCACGAGCAGGATGCGCCCCGAGGCGAGGCGGCGGACATGGAACCGGGCCACGGGCTGCTTGATGCCGGGCGGGAGCGAGGGGTCCGTCCAGGTCCGACCGCCGTCGGCGGAGAAGCTCTGCATGATCCCGTTGCCCGTCCGGGCGAGCATCCAAATGCGCCCGTCCTTGAGTTCCACGAACATGTGTTCCGGCCAGTTCGGCTTCGGGAAGCGGACCAGCCCGCGCCGTTCCCAGGTCTGCCCCTGGTCGATGGAGGCGAAGACGTTCGAGCCGCGCAGATCGTGCAGTTCGGGGTGCGCGCCGCGCATGGGGCCGATCCCGGCGAAGTTGGGGAACTCCACCGGCAGCAACCACTCGCCGTTGGCCAGGACGATGGGCTTGTTCAGCACCGCGCCGTGCCAGATGCGTTGCGGTGCGGACCACACCGGCTCCTCCGCGTCCGGGTCCGCGCAGGTCGTGGCCCAGAGCCCCTGGCGTTCGTCATAGTGGTTCATGGTCTGGTCGAAGAAGAACCAGAGCTTGCCGGTGGGATCGGTCCAGAGGTTGCCCACGATGACGCTGCGGGGCAGGGGCAGCGTCGGCGACAGGCAATCGATGGCTAGCCGGGGCTTGGACCACGTTTCGCCGTTGTCGTCGCTGGTGGCGGCGACCATGAAGGACTTCGGACCGTCCTCGCCGCCCACCCAGGCCGCCCAGAGCCGTCCCTTGGGGGTTTGGGCGATGCCGATGGTCATGCCGTAGTCGAGCTGGTCGTAGTCGTACTTGGGCAGAGGGTGCGTGTTCACCGTCGGCGGCATGAGCGAGAGATTGGCGACCCCGCGCATGGCGGCCTTCTCTTGGGCCTTGAGCTCGTCGGCCGACAGACCCTCGAAAGCGGCCTCGGGATTGGCGCAATCCACGGCGGCAAACACCGCACGCCCCACCGTGTCGCGGGGGCCGGGATAGCCCGGCCCGCCAGCGGCCACGTAGCCTTCGCTGCGCCCGGTATGGTCGCGGCTCACCCAGAAGGCGTAGAGCGACCCCTGGCGCAGGTGGAAGCGGAACCGGACCGGTTGTCCTGCCAGTCGGGCGAGATCGGCAGCGTTCTGCCATTGGACCCGGACCAGCGTCCGGTCGGTGGTCAGCGGCACGCAGTTCGCCAGGTTGAAGGGGGCGATCACCTCGCCGTCGCGGTCCAGGATCTCCACCCGGAGCTCGCCGCGCGGGCAATCCACGTTCACGAAGAGATGGTGGCCGTTGAAGGTGACCGGGGGGGTGGTCAGCGTGCCGGGGGTGTCGCCCGCGTCGAAGGAGGCGAACCCATCGCGACGCAGCATGGCCAGACCGATGCTGCCGCCGGTGTAGATGCCCCGGTCGCCGTTGGGCGCGACGCCCGAGGTGCCGACGTAGGGGATGACCAGCTTGTCGCCCATGACCAGAAAGACCCCCGCCGTGCTATGGAGATAGGCCCGGTCCCAGGTGCCTTCCTGGCGCGAGGCGGCGATGAAGGGCCGCCGGTCCGGTCGCGACCAGTGGAAACCGTCGCGGCTGAACCCCAGTTCGAGGTCGATGAGCTTGGGGAAGCGCTCCCGGTCGCAGATGCCGTTGTCCGGCCCGCGATGGATGTAGTGCATGCCCACCATCAGGCTCTCGTAGGCCACGGCGTTCAGGCTGTAGAGCTGGGGCTGGTCCCCGCCGTGGGGGTAGCCGTCCGCCGGTTCCGGTTCGTCCAGCCGGTCGGTCCCGGTCCAGAACACTGCCTTCGACCAGTCGGCTCCAGCCCGGAAGTCCCGGTTTTCGGCGTAGTAGCGCGCCCGGCCGCGTCGCCCGACGTACTGCTTGATGCTGAAGGCCCAGACCTTGCGGAAGGGGTTGTAGAAGAAGGAGCAGTAGTCGTCCGCCATGCCGGTAGGCGTGCCCGGCGACCAGACCCGACCATCAGCCGAGGTGTGGAGCGAGTGGTTGAAGCCCTGCGGGCGGTCCTGGGGAGCCACATGCATCCAGCAGGTCATGAGCTTGAGGCGCTCGGCGGGGTCCACCGCCTCCGTATCCAGCCAGACACAGTTGTCCGAACCCGAGGTCTGGAGATCGGGTCCCGTCCATTTCATGCCCGGCGGCAGCAGGAGATTACCGCCCGCGAGGCCGAGATCGGGCCGTTGCCAGTGGATCAGATCGGTGCTGGTGGCCATGGCCAGTCCACCCCGCCAACCGGCCACGTAGAACATCTTGAACACCCCGTCCGCCGGATCGTAGAACACGCCGCCCTGGCCGAGGAAGAGGAAGGCGTCGCGGCCAATCTCGTCCGGGGTTTCGGGCACCATGACCGGATTGCCCGCGTACTTTTCGGCCTGGTGGTAGGTCCGGGTCAGGTCCGTCTGCTCGACCAGGAAATCGTCCACAAAAAGCTGGCGGCCCAGGTCGATGGGGATCACCTCGGGTGGCTGGTCGAGGTAGGGCACCGGCATGGGGTCAGCCGAGCCGGGGTCCATCTCCTGGGGGGGCCATTCCGTCGGTAGGACGATGCCGTTGTAGAGCCGTTGCCCCGTGTTCTCCGCCCAGTTGGGCGGGGTCATTGGACGGATCTCCAGGCCGGGGGCCAGGAGCAGGACCAGCTTCCGGAGGGTCACCCACTCGCCGCGCTCCATCGGCCGTTGGTAGAGCCTCGCGCGGTGCTCCTTGCCGGTGCCAAAGAGCTGGAAGTCCGGCAGGTCCGTGGCGGTGAACCCGGCGGCCAGCAGGTTGGCTTCGCGCGAGTAGGTGGGGTCCATGTCCGGGGTGGGGGTGAGGGCGTAGAGCACGCCCGGCTCGGCACAACGGACCCGGACCCACTCGATGGAGCCGTGCAGGAAGACCATGCTCTGTAGGGCCTCGGGCACTTCGGCCACGGCGTAGGTGCGGTCGGAGAACAGCAGCTCACCCTTGGCGAAGGGGGCGGTCCGTCCGGCGTAGCCTTCGAGCACCAAGCCGCCTGCGCCCAGGGCCGACTGGGCCACAAGCAGGGATACCGATCCGGCGAGCAACTGGGATACCGTTGGGGTCATCGCTCCGTACTCCTTGGGCTAGGTCGCCTCGATGTGGTCGGTCAGAATCTGTAGGGCGGTGGCCCGCTCCCCCGCCACGATGGCGGCCAGCAACGCCCGGTGGTCGGTCGCCGACTTCCGAACCGCTTCAGGGTTCAGAAAACGGGTCCGAAAGGTGCGGTCGAACAGCCGGGCGATCACCTGCGAGAAGATCCGCAACGTGCGGTTGCCGCAGACGTCGAACAACTGGAGATGGAATTGTCTGTCCAACAAATCCGCCCGCTCCGGTTCCTGGGCGAGCTCCTCCATCTCGGCAATGTTGGCCTGGAGCGCTTCGGTGGCCTCCGGGGTGAGGCGGCGGATGACCAGGGGCAGCACGGCGGTCTCCATGCAGAGCCGGGTCTCCTTCAGTTCCGCAAAGCTGTAGCCGGAGATCTGCAGGCGAAAGGCCAGATCTTGCACGATGGTCCCCGGTTGCACCGCCCGGACATGGGTTCCCCGGCTGGTGGCCCGCTCCAGCACCCCCAGGAAGCAGAGGTGCATGATGACCTCGCGCAGTGTTCCCCGCGACACCCCAAACCGGGCGGCCAGGGTTGCCTCTGGCGGCAATTGGTCGCCAGGAGCAAAACCGTTTTCCAGTAGGTAGGTTCCGAAGGTCTGCAGCAGGCTGGTGTCGGCCATGACTGTCTCCTTTGTCGGACAAAGTATATGCCGACAGTCCCCGTCTGCAAGCGTCGGCCCGGATCAATCGGCGGGCAACGCGACCCAGGCGGGCGGGGTGAAGGCGCTGCGGCGCTCGGGAGTGGGCTGGCGCGAGCAGCGGCGGGGGTGTCCGTCCACGGTGCTTACGGCATCGAAGTAGGGCTCGATGGAGAAGTAGAGGTGATGGTAGTCCTGGTTCATCTGGCCTTTGGCGGAGGCCTGGGTCCAGAGGGAGGCCCGGGGCGAGCGGAATTGCATGGTGCCGTAGCAGGCGGAGGTGGCGGTGTCCGCGAGATCGATGCTGCCGGTGTCGATCTCGGTGCCATCGGCGAGCGTCAGCCGGAATGCATAGAGGCCCGGTTCAGGCGTCGGCCAGGAGAGGCGTACGTGCTGCGCCTGGTCGGGGGCGGGCCAGAACACCCAGGAGGGATCGTGCTCCCCCTTGTCTTTGGGCGCGCTGCCCACCAGCGGCAAGCGTCCGCTCTCGGGCAGTCGGTTGCCGCCGTCCGTCTTGGCCGTCACCAGAGGTTCGCCGTCGCGCAGCAGGGCGACGGTCGCGATCCGGCGGGTGTCGTCGATGGTGGCGATAAGGTGGGCCCAGAAGGTCTTGGCTTGTTGGCCGGCGCGGTCGAAGTTGCCCACGACCATGATGGCGCTGGAGCGCTCGCCGCGCACGGGTTCGCCGCACCAGACGGGAGTCGCCACGGACAGCGAGGACGGCGAGGCCCCCCGCGCTTCCACCGTCACCCAGTCGCCGCTGGCCAGCTCCACCTCCTGGCTGGCCGCGAATTCGCGCTTGCCTTTGGCCTCGGGGAAGTCCTGGGGAACGCCGTTGACCAACAGGCGAACGGCCCCCAGCCCCTGCCGGGAGGCGGCCCGGATACCGACCGGGTAGCGTCCGGGGGCCACCGTGCCGCCGGGCCCTTGGCCAGCGACGTCGAGGACGGCGAAGGCATCGCCGACCACCGCGATGGTCCGGCGGGCCTTCAGTTCTGCCTGGATGCCGGCCCACGTGAAGGCAGCCGGATGCACATAGGTCTGGGTCGCACCGGGATCGCCGCCGGTTTCGAGTCCGAGGTCATTGGCGCTGGCCGCTCCCAGCCGCCAGCCGCTGCCCCAGAAGGCGAGCAGCTCCGCCAGGGCCGCCTCGCGGTCGCCG
>QKCY01000272.1 GCA_003245525.1 Victivallales bacterium
TACGACCTCAGGAGCTTCCTCGACTTCATTCTCGATACGCAGCGCGCGGACGGCATGTTCTACGAGCTGGTAAAGCAGATGGACGACCGCCATTGGTCCTTTGTGAACGAGGACTGCCGCGTGCTCTACCCGGACGACAACCAGTCGCTGGTGCGTCTGGAACTGGAGGCCGATATCGAATACCTGATGGTGGAGGGGTGTCTCCGCTGCTGGCGCGTGACTGGCGACGACGATTGGCTCGCGCAGGCGCTCCCGAAGCTGGAGAAGGCCATCGACTACATGACCTCCGACGAGAAGCGCTGGGACTCCCGGCACGGACTGGTGAAGCGGGCGTACACCATCGACACCTGGGATTTCACGTACATGCCCGATTCCGGCCAGAACCGCCGCATCGAGCTTGGGAAGACGCCGATGGCGATCATGCACGGCGACAATTCGGGCGTGTGGCAGGCAATGACCCAGTTGGCATGGATCAACGACCATTTCGGCAACCATGCAAAAGCGGCGGAATGGGGCACCCGGGCGGCGGCGCTCAAGGGGAATATGAAGAAGCACCTGTGGAACGGGAAGTTCTTCCGGCATCAGTTGCCGGTGGACGGCACGGAGGACTTCGACGCGCACGAGAACGAGCGCCTCTCCATGTCCGACGCCTACGCCCTCAACCGAGGGCTGCTCTCGTTGGCGGAGAACCGGTCCATCATCGAGGAGTACATCGCGCGCCGGGCCACCACGAAAGGGTTCAGCGAGTGGTTCACGATCGATCCGCCGTACCTGCCCGGCTTCGGCGCGGCGGGGTCGCATGCCGCAGGCACGTACGTGAATGGCGCGCTCTGTCCGTTCACGGCTGGCGAGCTCGCCCGGGGGGCGTTCGAGAACGGGTACGAGGAATACGGCTGGGACATCCTCGCGCGGATCGAGGAGATGGTCGCTCGCGACGACGGCAAGATTTTCTTCCTCTACCATCCGGTTACAGGCAAACCCCAGGGAGGTGGCCCAAGCGCCTGGGGCGCGGCGGCGATAATCCATGCGATCGACGAGGGACTGGCCGGAATCCAGGACCTGGATACCGGCTATCGGACGATACGCTTCGCGCCGCGGTGGCCGGTAACGCCGTACACGGAGCTACGCTATCTGACCGGCTACGAGGCGACACACAAGACGGTGGACTGCCGGTATACCCTCACGGAGCAAGGGATGCGCTATCATCTGCGCAGCCCCGCCAAGCTCGTGCAGGCGCACATCCTGTTACCGAAGGGAAAGACCTGCACGACGGCCCTGATCGACGGATCCGAGACCGCTTTCAAGACCACCAAAGTGGCTGATTCCGTCTATGTGGACCTGGACGCAACCCCGTGCGGCACCGTCGATTTCGAGATTCTGTTCTGAACTTCCAGAGAATGGCGAGAGGAAATCGACACCATCTAGCGTTGGGTGATGCGGCTCATGAAGTTGCGGAGTACCATCCGGGTGCTGAACCGGTCGTCCGCCCGGACCCGGCCATAGAGGTACCACCCCAGCAACAGGCAGGGCAACGACGCCAGGAAGAGCACGGCGTACCTGTTCCGTCCATGCAGATTCGTGCCGGAGGTCAACGTCAGGACGCCCCCGGCCAACAGTGGCGCGAGGCCGCCGGTCAGCCCCATCCAGGCGTAGTAGACGGCGGTGTAGGCGGTGTTGCTGCCCGGTGGAATCACGCCGTTGAAGAGCAGCCGCCCCGCCCCGATGGCCACGCCATTGCTGGCCATGCCATAGAGGAAGTAGAGAGCGGCGGCGAAGACCACCAGGTGCGCCGAATGGCGGGGCAGCAGCAACCAGCCCACGGGCAACAGCACCAGCAGGCCCACCGAGGGCATCAGCACCGGACGGCTGCCCACCCGGTCGGAAAGCCAGCCGCACCCCAGGCTGGCGATGCCCCCGCCCACCATCAGCATCAGGTCCAAGCGGACCACGGTGGCGGCCGGCAGACCGCACTCCTCCCGCAGATAGAGCGGCAGGAAGGCGACCATCAGCGCCGTCCCCACGGTCAGTCCCGCCAATCCCCCGAGGTAGACGGTGAAATTGCGGTCGGCCAGAGCCGTGCGCATGCCTTGGAAATGGGTGCCCAAACCAGCCCCGTCGCGCATGGGCTCGCCACCGGGAATCCGGACCATGACCAGCACCCCGACGACGCCCACCGCGCAGCCGACCCCGATCAGCAACAGATAGCGGCCGAGCCCTGTGCCGTTGGCTACCACGTGTCCGGCCACGGTCAGAGCCAGGGCGGAAGCCAGCAGCCCCAGTACCGCCGACCAGGCGGCGAACTTGCCCCGCACGTGGTTGGGAATGAACTCCTGCGACCAGGGATAGTAGGCGGTCTCGGCCAAGGCCCGCAGGACGGCGAAGACGGCAATGACCACCGAAAGAAAGACCACCGCCGTCGTCCGCCCCGCCGTGCACACGACCCAGGGCAACAGCAACAACAGCGCCATCACTGGCTTGCGGATGCCGTAGCCCAGCAGGAAGACCCGCTTGCGCCCCCACCGCGCTGCCACAGGCGCGAATCCCAGCGCCAGCAGGCCGCAGAAGGGGAACAGCGACAACAGGCTCCCGATCTGCCCCTTAGGCAACCCCAGTTCGCCGAGGAACAGCACAAACAGGGAACTGCCAAAGGTCCAGATCGCAAAGATGCTGTTCAGCACCCCGTGCGCCAGACACCACGGCAACGCCCG
>QKCY01000098.1 GCA_003245525.1 Victivallales bacterium
GCTTGCCTACCGGCCCGCGCTGGACGGTGAGGCGAATCTGGCCCTAGTGGTCTACCTGCTCCTGCAGGACCGGGTGGACGCGGCGCTGAAGGCGTTCGCCCGGATCGACCCGGCGCAGGTGGCGGAACGGGTGCCCTACGACTATCTGAAGGCCTACCTGGCCTTCTCCCAGTCCGATCCCAAGTCGGCCCGGCGGATCGCGCGGGAGTACCGCGACTACCCGGTGCCCCGTAGGAGGAATCTGTTCGGCGAGGTGCTTGCCCAGTGCGACCAGATCGAGGGCGACGCGGCCGCCGCGGTCGATCCCGAGAACCGTGACCAGACCCAGACGGCCCTGGCCGCGACCCAGCCCGCGTTCGACTTCGCGGTGGAGGATGGCGAGATCCGGCTAGACTACCAGAACCTGAAGTCGGTGGCAGTGAACCTCTATCGGATGGACCTGGAACTGCTCTTTTCGCGGACGCCCTTCCTGATGGACGTTTCCGACCAGTTCTCCATCGTTCGCCCCAATGCCACCGAGACGGTGGAGCTGGCTGCCGGAAAGACCGCGCGGACCATCGCCATTCCCAAGGAGTTTACCAGCGCGAACACCATGGTGGAGATCGTGGCTGGAGGTCTGCGCAAGGCCAAGCCTTACTATCCCCACGACCTGACGGTGCAGGTGATCGAGGCCTATGGCCAACTCCAGGTGGTCCAGAGCAAGACGCGCAAGCCGTTGCCCGCTGTGTACGTGAAGGTCTACGCCCGCCAGACGGACGGGAAGGTGGTCTTCTTCAAGGACGGTTACACCGACCTACGCGGTCGCTTCGACTACGCCAGCACCAGCGCCAGCGACGTGCAGGGAGTGGAGCGTTTTGCCATTCTGGTCCTTAGCGACGAGGCCGGTGCCGTCGTCCGCGAGGCAGTCCCGCCAACCCGATAGAGGAGGAGTCAGCCATGGTGATCATTGTTCGTGGTGCTTGTAGTGTGGGGAAGACGACCGTTGCCCGGGAACTGGTCGAACGGTTGCCCGGCAGCGCCCATGTCGGCTGTGACACGATGCTTCCGTGGATGGCGGATGCCACGCTTGCGGCCCTACAGAAGCAGGGCAAGGAGGCGTTCCCGGAACTGCTGAATGCCTGGGTCGCGGCCACGTCCCGCATCTTTGCGGAACAGGGCATCCGGCTCGTCGTGGACTGGCATTTTCCGGCCGACGAGGAACTCCAGGACCTCTTGCAGCGGTTGGACGATTGCCAGGTGTTTAACCTGCTGTGCGCTCCCGAGGAACACCTCCGCCGGGACCGGCAGAGGGCGACGGAAGAGCAGATCGGGCCGGATGGTGTCGAGTATTTCCGTACCCAGGGCAGTTGGGTAGGTTCCCCGCATGGAACGGATGTCGACACCACCGCCATGTCGCCGTCGGAGGTGGCGACGGCGATTCTCGGCCATCTCGGGGAGACTCGTTAGCCGACTACGGGATGGTGATTGCTTCGTCGTCCGCCTCGGCGTCGCGTTCTTGGGCGACGAGGCGGACGAGGGCAGGGAGGTCGAGGGCGATCTGGTCTCCCTTCGCCACCCCGATGGCCGCCGCCGTCCCCGCCTTCAGTTCGATGGCGAACTGGGCCGGAGCCTTGCAGGTGTAGCGGGGCAATCGCTCCTCGTAGTCCATCTGGGTCTCGCCGGGCCTGCGGGGGGTCTCGGCGGGCATGGTCTGGATATCCACCACCGTGCCCTTGGCGTCGAGGAAGAGGATGTCCAGATCAAGCCGGGTACGGCACATCCAGAACACCAGTTCCTTGGTGGCCGGGAAGACGAACAGCATGCCGCTGTCGAGCTCCACATCGGCGTCGTCCCGGTCCATGAGGCCACGTTCCCGCGCCGCTGGCGTGGCGGCGACCTCAAGCCGGAAGAAGCCGTCGCCGATGGGGACGTCCTTGAGTACCGGCAAGGCCTTGTCGTCGCCTCGGACCAGCAGGGCCAAGGCCACCAGAACGAGCCAGAACGCGCTTCTTTTCATGCTCTTTTCTCCAGCCACTGGCGAAGGGCGGCAAACAGGGCCACTGCGGCGCAGTTGCCGACATTGATGGAGTTCTTGGTGCCCAAAGCGGGGAGGGCGATATGCTCGTCGCAGAGGGCCAGCGCCTCGGCGGAGACCCCTAGGGCCTCGTTGCCCAGCACCAGGACGCAGGGGAACTGGAACTGCACATCCCAGACGGTCTGGGCTCCCTCGACGGTCTCGACCGCGTAGACGCGCCGTCCCTCGGCCCGGAGAGCCGCGATGGCCTCGGCCCCGGTGTCGGCATGGCGGCAGGCAACCACCTCGTCGCAGCCGCGCGCGGTCTTGGCCAGTTTGGGGTGCGGCGGGGTGGCCGTGTAGCCGCAGGTGACGATGCCCTCGCCCCGCACGGCCTCCACCAACCGGAAGATGTTGCCCACATTGTGCGCGCTGCGCAGGCGGTCAAGCACCACGACCACGGGCAGTTGCTCCGCCAAGCGGGGCATGGGCCGGTCGCCGACTCGGACCTGGACCCCGGCGTTGCCTTCCGCGTCGTTCATGGGCCACTCAGTAGCTGCGCCGGAGGTGGGAGGGGGCGACCCCCAGTTCCTCGCGGTACTTGGCGACCGTCCGGCGGGCCACGTCGAAGCCCTGCTCCTTGAGCAGATCGGCCAGTTTCTGGTCCGAGAGCGGCTTCTTGGGCTCCTCTTCCGCGATCAGGGTCTGGATACGGCTCTTGATGCCCACGGCGGACACTTCCTCGCCGTCCTCGCCCCGGTAGCCGGTGGAGAAGAACTGGCGGAAGGTGACTAGTCCCTGGGGAGTCTGCATGTACTTGCCGGCAATGGCCCGGCTGACGGTGGTCTCGTGGACGCCCACGTCATCGGCCACCTCGGCCATCACCATGGGGCGGAGGAACTCCTTGCCCTTGATGAAGAAGTCGCGCTGGTGCTCCAGAATGCTCTCGGCAATGCGCTCGATGGTGGACTGGCGCTGGTCGATGGCCCGCAACAGGAGGCGGCTGCCGGTGATCTTCTCGCGGATGTACCTCTTGGCCTCCGCCGGGGTACTGGGATCCTCCAGCAGTTCCAGGTAGTAGGGCGAAACCCGCAGCCGGGGCGAGAACTCCCGGTTGCCCCGGACCACCAGTTCGCCCGCGCCATTCCATTCCACGAAAACCTCGGGATAGACGTAGTCGGTCGGGGCGCTCGCCAGGCGGCTGCCGGGGAAGGGATCGAGGCTACGGACCCGGTCGAGCAGCTCGTACACCGTCTCGCTGGACACGTCCAACGCCTTGGCCACCTTGGGGATCTGGTTGCGTCCCACATCCTCGAGGAATTCGTCCACGAGCCGCCACAGGGCGCTGCCCCTGTCGCCCCGGCGCGCCAACTGGAGCAGTAGGCACTCGCGCAGATCGCGGGCCCCGATGCCGGCTGGCTCGAAGGTTTGCACGATCTCGATGCCACGCTGGATCTCGTCCAGGCTGGCGTCGGCGGTGATGGCCAGGTCCGAGGGATGGCTTCGCAGATAGCCGCGCTCGTCGATGCTGCCGATCACCTGGGTGCAGATCTCCAGCATCTTCTCGTCCAGGCCGTCCACCTCGCGCAACTGGTCCATCAACTCGTCCTGCAGGGTGGGTTCCACCGTGAGGGAGTCGAAGAAATGCTGCCGTCGCTCGATGTCGTCGGAGCTATAGGTGTCAGTCGCCGCCCGCAGGGGCGCATAGTCGCGCCAGTCTTCCTGGAGCGTGATCAGGGTCGCGAGGGCCTCGTCGCGTTCGGCGGCGTTGGCGGCAGCGTCGTGGAAGTTCTCGCCCGCTTCCCCTTCGACGGGGTTGCCGGAGAGGCTTTGACCCGGACTTTCGACCAGTTCGAGCGTGGGGTTCTCCGCCAGTTCGGCGTGAATCCGCTGTTCGAGCTCCGGGATGGTCGCCAGCAGGATCTCCAACGCCTGGATCTGGTGCGGCGCCATGACCTGTTCTTGGCGGAGGGCCTGCACCAGACTTTGATTGAGCTGAAATCCAGCCATAACGAGAGAGCAATACCCTAGGTTGTTTCTGGGCAGCAACCCAGAGAATGTAGTGCCGTAGCGAGGCATCCGCCACTGCCCTGCCGGGCGGGAGCTTGCTGCGCCGCATGGCCGGGAGAGCGTGGGGGATGTCGAGGGAGTTCTAGGCGTCCCCGGCCGGCTTGTCGGCCGGGGGCAGGGCTTCGTCCACCAGCATCACGGGAATGCCGTCCCGTACCGGGTAGCGGCGACCACAGGCCTCGCACACCAGCTCCGTACCCGCGTCGTTCAGGCGCACAGCAGGGCGCTCCTCGCATGCGGGACAGGCAAGAATGGCTAGCAGATCGTCGCTCAACATCGGCAAAAAGCTCCGGGAGTGGATCGGTCGATACACACCATATCCCCGCTACGGAACGACCGCAACCGGTACCCCTGCCAGTCTCCCTATCCGCCCCCCCATCGCTTGAAAAACGCGGTTTTCGCCATAAAGTCGCGCCTGTTTTTTTTGCCGTAGACTCTCTGTTTGAGGGGCACTCTGCCCGAATATATCGGTACCAAACGAGGACGAGTCTCATGACAGAGCTGAAGGTTGGCATCATCGGTTGTGGTCGCATCTCTCCCTTCCACGGGGTCCCCGCCTCCTCGCAGGAGAACGCCAAAGTCGTTGCCTGCTGCGATCTGGTCGAGGAACGCGCCAAGGAAAAGGCCGCTTTGTTCGGTTGCGAGCGGACCTACACCGACTACCTGGAAATGATCAAGGCCGAGCAGTTGGATGTGGTCCACATCTGCCTGCCCCACTACCTGCATCCCCCCGTGGCCATCGCCGCCCTGAAGGCCGGTTGCCATGTGCTCACCGAAAAACCCATGTCCATCGCCCTGGCGGATGCCGAGGCCATGGTAGCCACCGCCAAGGAAACCGGCAAGACTCTGGGCGTGATCTTCCAGAACCGGTACAATGCCGGTTCGGTGCTCATCAAGAACGTGCTGGAGCACGGTGGTCTCGGCCGCATCCTCGCCGTCAAGGCCATGCTCACCTGGTACCGCGCTCCCGAGTACTACACGAAGAGCGACTGGAAGGGCACCTGGGACAAGGAAGGCGGCGGCGTCATCATCGACCAGGCCATCCACACCTTCGACCTCGTGCGCTATTTCGTGGGCGACGAGATCGACTATGTGGACTGCCATATCGCGAACCGCGAGCATCCCATGATCGAGGTCGAGGACGTGGTCGATGGCGTCATCTCCTTCAAGAACGGCATCAAGGCCGCCATCTGGGCCAACAACTACTACAGCCACGACGACCAGGTGGAGATTCACATCTCCTGCGAGAACGGCACCATCAAGATGACTGCCGAAGAGGGGCATGTGAAGTACTTCGACGGTCGCGAGTTCATCGCCAAGCCGAACCCCAGCGAAGCCTTCGACTACGGTGGCGGCCCCTCCTACTGGGGTGCCAGCCACGTGAAGCAGATCGACCAGTTCTACGACGCCCTGGCCGACGGCGAGCAGCCGGAAATCAACGGCGAGGTCGCCATCGGCACCCAGCGCATGGTCTGCGCCATGTACGAGTCGGGCAAGACTGGCAAGCGCATCTTCCTGTAGGCTGCGTTCCGCGTTTCCCTTCGCCCCCGCTGTCTTCCGGCAGCGGGGGCGTTTTTGTTTACGGCAGGATGCGCGAGCGCAGGTGGTCGAGGTCCACCTCGAACTCGGGCCAGGCGTCGGCGAGGGTGCGCGGAGTGCCGTATGCCTTGCCGAGGTAGACCCACGTGCCTTGGCATGGATGGGGAACCGTCCGCCTTATCCCACCCACCCGTACTGCGGTCTCCCCTTGGCCCGTGAGTATGGACACGGTCTGCCAGGCATTCGTGGCGGGGGTCGGGAAGGAAGCCACCTGTCCTCCCTGCACGAGGGCATAGGCACCGTTGCGGATGCCGAGGCACACCCAACGGTCGCCGTCACCCACGGTCAGGATGTCCGTGTCTCCCCGGCCCGTCGCCCGCACGCGGGCTTCGATCTCGACCCGGTCGCCCTGGCTCCGCTCGTTGGGGGCCAGTTCGAGTCCTGCGGACCCATCGCCTGTGATCCGCACCAGCCGCTGACCATTCCCTGCCACTAGCACGGCACGGTGATTGGCGGTTAGCTCCGGCGGCAAGGCCACGTTTGACAGCGGCTCTCCTGCAGCAATCCGCAATTGGGGGGGCGTCTGGCCGTCGGTGGCGATCTGGAGCATGCCCAGAGTGCCCACGAATCCTGGTATCCGGCTCGTCGGGGCGAAGGGCAGACCGACCGTGGCAGGACCACTGAAGTCGGGCACATCCTGTGCCTGGAAGGCGACCTCGTCCGCTTGGCCGTTCAACTCGAAGAAGATCCGTCCTGCGGCGCGGTCAATCCGTATGGTCAGCGTGTTCCAACCAAGGCGGTCCAGAGTGAGATTCGAGAACAGATTATGTTCCGGCGAGTTCACGAAGACATAGGGCTTGAGTTCGCCGCCCTTGCCAGCCAGTCCCACGACGAATCCCGACCGCTGGCCGACGGTTCTGGTATCCACCAGGCAACCGCCCCCGCACCCGCGGAACCGGGCAGTCACGGTGACCACCTTGCCCAGGGCCACAGGGGACGTGGACCGGAGGAACTGCTGGCCCGCAAACCGCCATCCGTCGCTCTCCGCCTGCGGCTGGACCGGCGGGGTTTCCCGGTGGCGCGGCAGAACAGAGAGAGTCCCCGGTGCGGGCAGGGGCGAAACCCGAGCAACCTTGATGGACCGGGGTTGGTTGCCTTGGCTGTAGGAAACCAGCAGTTCGCTGTCCCGGACCCAGCCTTGGGGATAGGCTACGCACGGTTCCCAGCCAGAGATGCCGGGTCCGGCCACGAAATCCACGCCCTTGCCCTGGGTGAAGAACAGCGCCAGGTTCTGGCGGTCCTGGACAAAGGTGCCAGCCGGGTGGTCGTTGTGGATCATGGCCATCCGGTCCCCCGGCAGCGGCAGAACATGCATCCGCGAGGCAACCGTCTCCAGGGGGACGAACCGAAGCGGGGCCCAGGTGGTGCCTCGGTCGCGGCTTTCCGACCAGGTCAGCATCTGGGTCGGTTGGGCACCTCCCTCCTTGTTGGCTCGGAAATCGTTGTTGCGGCCGACCATGAGTACCGTGCCATCTGCCGCCTCCCAAACGGTCGGCTCCCATTGTGCCCAACTTCTGCCGGGGATGATGGTTCCGGGCGAGACCTGCCAGGTGGTTCCGCCGTCATCGGTGTAGATCACGCTGTTGCGCTTCTCTCGCGCCCACCAACTGCCGATTCCTTCCGGAACGTCCTTGGCGACGGGACCGGTCAGGGTCACCGGGGCCAGAATCCGTCCCGAACGCAGGATGCAGGGGTTCTGGGTGGGAAACACGCGCCAGCGGACGCCGTCGAGCAACGGCTCCGGGGAACCGTCCCAGAGGAGGCGGGTGTTCTCCCATTTCCCCTCGGGCGACCGCAGGCGGGAGAGATAGCAGCCGTTGTACTCGTCCTTGGAGTTCTGGGACCAGACTGCCCAAAGCTCGTTGTTTACCACGATCAGGTTCGGCTGCCACTGCGTCCCCTTCGGGCAGGGAACCGCTGGCTCGGCGTGGTCCGGCGAGGCGAACGCAGGCACCGGTTCGGCCCAGGTTTGGCCATCGGTACTGGTGGCCTGGTAGTTCAGTTGCCCCGGCTTGCCCTCGTCGGCGCAGAGGTTGGCGTTCCAGAGACAGAACCAGCGGTCGCCGAACCAGGCGATGCTGCTGTCGTGGTTGTACTGCAAGGGGGAGGCGGCGGTATCCACCACGAAGGATCGCTCCACCGTGGGTTGGTACCACCGGTAGGTCTGCCACTCGCTCGCAGCAACCGTGGCGGAGAACAACAACCAGAGCAGGGATTTCGGCATGGCAGAAACTCCATGGGCGGTCGGTGGTCAATTCCCCTATCGTACACGCCGGGGACGGCAATACCCAGCGGTCCGCCTTTGCATCGGTTCCATCGGTCAGCCATACTGTGGCCATTGCACACTCTGTGCTTCAGGATATCCCGATGAGACATACTGACAAGTCCGAACCTGCCTCTCCCCGCCGCGTGCTGGGTGACGAGGAGTTCGTGGAGATTCTCGAACCCCACGTACGGGGGCTGCTCGAACTCGCCCGGTTCGCCAGCGACCGGCTGGAAGTGCCGGTAAACCGACCGTTTCTGAACTCGGTCCACGCCCGTACCAACCGTGCCATCGAAGTGCTCGATTCCTGCGGTGCGCGGGGGAACCGGCGGTGGTACCCCTTCCGAGTCCGGCTGGCCGCTTTGCGCAATCTCACCATGGCAGCCCATGAGCTGCTGCATGTTCTCCATGCCACGCCCGACTACCGCTTGCTGGAGGTGGAGGACAATTTCCCCGCCGATACCCAACGCGCCGTGAGCTATTTCAACCTGGTGATTCACTGCGTGTTGGGGCGGACCCTGACGGACGCCCTTGCCGTCGGTCTGCCGCCGCCGCCCCCCGGCACCATCGGGGATTCCCGCTTCGCCGAGAACCTGCCCCCGGGACGCCTGGCCCATGACCGCGAGGAGCGCCAGACGGAGTCGGCCACCGAGCGGATTGTCGCCCTGGCCACGCGCTATCTGGAAGTGGACGCCGAGTCCCGCTACCTCGACGCCGTCGTGAACGACGACCGGCCCTGGCAGGAACTGATTCCCGAGCCGTTGAGCGAGGAGTCCCTGCGCAAGGTCATGTCCAGTTTCCATAATCTCCAGTCCGAGTACGACACCTACGTCAGCGACAGCGAAACCGAGGCGGTGGACACCAATCTGGTGGCGCTGCACGGCCACACCAGCCTGGTGCTTCACCTGGTCCAGATCGCCAGCGTTCTCACCCATTTCTACGAGCGCCACATGGTGGGCAACAGCCAATCCCTGTTCTGCTGCCGCGACTGCCTGCTCTACGAGGACACCTTCCGCTGGGTTCTGCTCGACTACTGCGTCGGCTACGCCCGGAAGTACTCGCAGGCAGCCGTCCCGGTGGCCCACCGCATCCTGCGCCACTACGCGGAGATCACCGAGGTGGATGTGCCGGTTCCCCGCCACAATGGCTTCCATGTGCGGCCGTCCACCTACGTCTCCCAGATCATCAAGCACTACGGTTCCGAAGCCACCATGACCCTGTGCGGCACCACCTACAACCCAGGCTCCCCCTTCGAGCTGTTCCGGGCCAACGAGGAGATCCAGAAGACCAAGCGCGAACGCATCTGCGAGATGGTCGCCGCCAAGGATACCGACCATCGCCTGCCACCCGACGCCGACCTCGAGAAGGAGGTCCGGCGGGTGCTTCTCGACCTCGCGGCAGAGAGAAAGATCGTGATTCACGAGGAACTGAGTTTCGTCAAGCTCAGGCTCGCCCGGGACCGTACGCTCTTCGAGTTGGTGGCCGATGCGGTCTTCCATTTCCTGCGCACGGGCCGGATCGACGTCCAGACCGATCTGGTCGCCACCTTCCGGGGGGATAAGCGGGTGCTCCGCGACATCCAACTGCTGGCCGCACACGGCTATGGCGAGGACGAACGGGGCCGCAACCTTCCCATGCCGCCGGGGCTCGAGTATCTGACCCATACCACCGCCTGATCCACGGAGAGAAACCATGGCCGACGACCGCTGGCTGTCCGCGCATTTCCAGAAACCCGCTTTCCTCCCGGTTTCCGTCAGTATCCTCCCGGCCGCCTGGATGGAACGGCGCGAGCCCTTGCAGGAGATCGTGAACCGCCATCCCATCCTCTTCGGCAGCCCCGCTGCCCAACGGGATTTCGACGCGGTCTATGACGAGAAGTACATCGCCGGATCGGTCACCGACGCCTGGGGCTGTGTCTGGGAGAACGTCCACCACGGCATGGCTGCCATCGTCACTGGGCATCCGCTGCCCCGCCGCGAGGATGTGCGGACTCTTCAGGCCCCGGTCGAGAACATCGGCTTTCCGCACGGCTTCATGTTCCTGCGGCTGACCGACCTGCGGGGGTTCGAGGAAATGATGATCGACTTCGCCGAGGAGCCGCCCGAACTCCAGCAATTGCTCGACGTCGTGCGGGACTACAATCTGCGCCAGGGGGAGCTGCGGTTGGCAGGCATGAAGCCCGTTCCCCAGATCGTCTACTTCGGCGACGATCTCGGCTTGCAGAATGCCCTCCCGGTCAGTCCGACGACATGGCGCAAGTACCTCAAACCCTGCTTCGCCGCCATCTATCGGCCCTTTGTCGAGGCTGGCCATGCCGTCTACATG
>QKCY01000469.1 GCA_003245525.1 Victivallales bacterium
AGGGGGCTGCCATGTATAGGACTGTCCCACACGTGTCAACCCAACCGGAGGTACCTTCCATGAAACAACGGCGGTTCTTCACCCTGATTGAGTTGCTGGTGGTGATTGCGATCATTGCGATCCTCGCGTCCATGCTGCTGCCGGCCTTGGCCCAGGCGCGGGAGAAGGCGCGGCAGACCTCCTGCCGGAGCAACATGAAACAGCTCGGTCTCGGCATCCTGATGTACGTGGACGACAACAAGGAGACGCTGCCCACGATCTATCAGAGCGGGCAGCCTGCTGCGGGCTGGTGGTTCAACCTGGTGGCCAACCACGTGGGTGACGCGAATGTCTTCAAGTGCCCCTCCAATACCTCCACCCGCTGGAACTCCGGCAAGATCCAGTACGCGCTGCTGAACCGCAGCGGCCATGCCTGGGACGGGGACGGCATGACGCCGAAGAGCCTCGGTGCCTTCAAGCGCCCCACCGAGTCGCTGCTGGCCATGGACTCGGAATGGGCCTGGAGCCACTGGTGCCCCACCTGCGGCACCTGTTCCGGTTGCTGCACCGTCGGCTGCAAGCCCCCCTACAGCCCGGCCAACGAGATCCACGGCAACGGGGCCAACGTGCTCTTCTTCGACGGGCATGTGGAATCGCTCAGCAAGGGTGAGTTCCAGACCAACAGCACGCTCTTCTGCCACGGCGGGCCCGGCTGATCCCCGTCCGTCGCCACCCTGTCCTGCACGGCCCGAGCCGGAAACCGGTCGCCGTTCTCTTCCCCCCAGCTAATCGAGAGGAACTCGATCGATGAAACGTCTCGTTCTGTCGGCCTGTGTATCGTTGGCCTGCGTGGCCTGTGCGGCTCCCCGCACCCTCATGGAATGGACCTTCGACCAGGCCGGCGATGCCGCTGGCTGGGCCAAGACCAACCACGTCTCCGACCTGCGGGTGGAGGATGGTTGCCTCAAGGGTCGTCTCATGGACTGGGATCCCTGGGTGACCAGCCCCCAGTTCGAGCTGCCCGCCGCCACTTGGCAACGGATCGAGTTCCGGCTGAAGACCGACTGCGCCGGCGGCGGCGAGTTGTTCTTCACCAACACCACCGAATCGCCCTACGGTGGCTTCTTCCCGGACAAGCGGGTGACCTGGCGGGTCAACGGCGACGGGCAGTGGCACGACTACACCATCTATCCCTTCTGGGGCGACCTGAAGAAGGTCATCATGTTCCGCCTGGACTTCGCCCGGGCCGAGGGCGATGCCAAGGGCAAGGCGGAGTTCGCTCTGGACTGGATTCGGATCGTGGGGGCCGACACCCCGCCGAAGCTGCCCCATCCCCCCGCCTGGACCTTCCCCGCCGATGCCGCCCAATTGACGGCGGTTTCCGGGCTGGAACTCAAGACCACGGCGGCGGGGCTGGTCATGACCGCTCCGGTCAAGGACGCCGGGCTGGAGAGTTCCTTCTTCAGTTTCGCGGCGGACGACGGGTTCTGGGCGGTGCTGAACCTCTCCACCACCGCTGGTTCTACGGCCTCCATCTCCTGGATCTCATCCGAGGGAGCGGGACGCCAGGAAAAGAGCTTTGCCGTGATTCCCGACGGCAAGATGCGCACCTACAACGTGGACCTGTCCGACGCGAAGAGCTGGGGCGGGGACGTGTATCTGATGGGCTTCGAGCCGCCGGTGGGGGCAGGAACCACCACGCTGGCCTCCCTCACGGTCCAGGATGATCCCGGCGGTCCGGCCTCGGCGGTCATTCTCTATGCGGGCCTCCAGGATGCCATCAACCGCGCCGGGCGTCCCTCCACGTTCCTGGTCTCCCTGGAGAACCGGGGCGGCGAGAGCCTCGTGAACGGCCGTATCTCCTCCCTCTCGCTACCGAAGGGGGTGCGGGTGGTCGGCCCCCAAGGCTGGGACAGCCTTCCCGCCCTGGAGTCCTTCGACCGGCGGGAGCAGCGCCTGCAGTTGGTCGCCGACCAACCGGTGAAGGGTCCCTTCACCTTGACTCTCGGCACCGGCGACCAAGCCACCCAGTATAGCGGCGAGGTCCAGTTCCTTCCGGCCCTCAACCTGGCCAAGGCCGACTACGTGCCCGAGCCCCAGCCCGTGAAATCCGACTACGAGGTCGGTGCGCTCTACTTCCCCGGCTGGCCTTCCATCGACCGTTGGGCCCGCATCTGGGGCACCGATCCCCAGCGCAAGCCGGTGCTCGGCTGGTACGACGAGGCCAACCCCGAGGTGGTGGACTGGCAGATCAAGTGGGCGGTGGAGAACGGGATCCAGTTCTTCATGGTGGACTGGTATTGGAACAAGGGCGGCATGCACCTGGAGCACTGGATTCGGGCCTACGAGCAGGCCCGCTATCGCAAGTACCTCAAGTGGTGCATGATGTATGCGAACCACAATCCCAAGGGCAGCCACTCCGAAGAGGACCAGCGCGCCGTTACGAAGTACTGGATCGACAACTTCTTCGGCATGCCCGAGTACTACCGGATCGACGACATGCCCGTGGTCATGTACTGGAGTCCCGCTGGCTTGAAGCGCGACATGGGCGGCGAGCCGGGCGGGGCCAAGAAGCTGCTGGATATCTCCCGCGAAATGGCGCGCGAAGCGGGCTACAAGGGCATCTACTTCGTCTGCATGAAGTGGCCCGAGGCCTCCACCGATGCCAAGGACATCCAGTGGCTGAAGGACGAAGGCTTCGACATGACCAGCCTCTACCACTTCATGTCGCCCGGCGGCAAGGCCGAGAACCCGAACCGCTACCCCTACAAGCTGGTGGCCGACTACAGCTACGAGTGGTGGCAGAAGCGCCAGGAGACCGGCATCCTGCCCTTCCTGCCCAACCTCTCCACCGGCTGGCACTCGCGCCCCTGGCATGGCGAGAGGGGCACCTGGATTCTCGACAAGAACGTGGACGATTTCCGCCGCATCTGCCAGGATGCCAAGAAGTTCTCCGACGAGACCGGGATCAAGCGCCTGCTCGTCGCTCCGCTGAACGAATGGGGCGAGGGCTCCTATGCGGAACCGAACACCGAGTACGGTTTCGGTATGTACGAGGCGATCCGCGACACCTTCTGCCAGAAGCCCGCCACGGGCTGGCCCGTCAACTATGCTCCGGCCGATGTGGGGCTCGGTCCCTACGATTTGCCCATGCCCGAAGACCGCAAGGAACGGACCGACTGGACCTTTGCTACGGATACGGCCGGCTGGTCGGCCATGATGGGCGTGGGCAAGTTCGGCGCAAACGACGCGAGACTTCAGCTTGTTACCAGCTCCGCCGACCCCGCGATCACCACCCCGCTGGCCAAGCTCCGCGCCAAGAGCTTCAAGCAGGTGGTCGTGCGGATGAGGATCACGCCGCCGCCAGCCGCTGGCGCGGGCGATGGCGCGCAGCTCTTCTGGAGCACGGTCACGGCCGGAGTCAGCGAGGCGACCAGCGCGAAGGTCGAGTTGGTCGGCGACGGCGAGTTCCACGACTACGTCTTCAACGTGGCGGAGAATCCCCGTTGGCGTGGTCGCTTGACCAGCTTCCGTTTCGACCCCTGCTCGCGGGCCGGGGCCACGGTGGAGATCTCCGACATCCGCCTGGTCGAGTAGCCTACCGGCAGATCTTTCCAGGGCAGGGGCGACGCCAAGCGTCGCCCTTGCTCTTTTCTGGGGCAAGACATCGCGCCAGCGGGAGCTACGATAGCCGTTCACCGGGAGCGCCGGCATCCTTGCCGGCAGTCTTTACGTGGCAACGGGCAACAGCGGGCGACGCGATGCGTCGCCCCCACCTTGTTCTCCGGGCAGGACATCGCGGCAGAGGGCGCTATGGTAGCGCGTCGGTCCCTTTCCGGAGGTTACGCATGTACCAGCGTCTCGTCGCCCTCTCTTCCCTCTTTTCCTGTCTGGTTCTCGCCCAGGACGGCAATCTGCTGCCCAACGCGGGGTTCGAGGAGCTCCAGGACAACAAGCCTGCGGGGTGGGGTTCGCAGAACTTCGGCACCGGCGGGGTCGCCACCGCCGAGACCGCCAACGTCCACGGTGGCACCCGGTGCGTGGCCCTGGAGAGCCGCGACGACACGGAGCGGATCGCCTGGCGGGCCGGGGCACCGCTGCCCGCAGGCGTGCAGTTTGTCGCCGCTGGCGGTTGGTACCGCACGGAGAACGTGGCGGCCGCAGCCAACCGGGGCGTCAGCTTCCGGGTGCATTTCCACGGCACCGTGGATGGCAAGATGAAGGAGATCGGGCTCAAGCAGGCCTTCTTTCCCCCCAATGCCGCCTGGACCCGCACCGAGGAGAGGGTCTTTCCAGTCCCCGCCGGGACGGAGCGGGTCGAACTACAGGTGTTCAACTGGCTGACGCCGGGCAAGACCTTCTGGGACGATGTCTGGGTCCGGCCGGTGGTTGGCGAAGAGCTGGCGGCTGTGCTGCCTGCCCTGGCTGCCGAACTGGGCCTCGACCGGGAACCTGTGCCTGGCCGTAGCCTGGGATGTGCGCCGGTGGCGGACGCGACCGTGACGACCAATCCGCCCCCTTTTCTCTGGCCGCCGGTGAGCAACGCGGTCTACGCCCTGGAAGTGGCGCGGGATGCCGCCTTTACCCAGGACGTGATCCGGCGCGACAAGCTGACCTGGTGCGCCGAGATGCTGACGGAGCCGTTGTCGGCGGGCACTTGGTACTGGCGCTATGGCGTGGTCTGGGGGAATGGCATCACGATCTGGAGCCGGGTCCGGCCGTTCACCGTGCCAGAGACCGCCAGCACCTGGCCCTATCCGACTGCCGACCGCTTCCAGGTCCATGCCCAGCGTCCCCGCCTCTTCGTGGCCGACGGCCGGTTGGCCGAACTGCGCCAGCGGGCGGCCGACGGTGACCTCAAGCCCACGGCTGAAGCCCTGGTCCGCGACGCCCAGCGTTGGACCCGCGAGGAACTCATTGCCGAACCGGGTTGGCTGCCCCAGGGCAAGGAACGGGGGCCGGCCTACACTCTGGTCATCCGGCAGACCCGTCCGCCCATGGACAAGATGGAACGGGCGGCCTTGGCCTATCTGCTCACCGGCGATGCCGTGTCCGGCGCGGAGGCCAAGCGCCGGGTTCTCCATTTCTTCTCCTGGGATCCGCACGGCCCCACCAACGTCTTCCACAACGACGAGCCGGCCATGTGGATCATGATGCGGGGCTGCCGGGCCTATGACTGGACCTACGATCTCTACACCCCCGAGGAACGCCAGCAGATCGAGGCCAGCCAGATGGAGCGGGCGCGGGACTTCTACAAGAAGATGCGCGGCATGCCCTTCGAGAACAATCCCTTCGAGAGCCATGCGGGTCGCATCATCGGTTTCCTGGGCGAGGCGGCCATCTCGCTGGCCCCCGAACAGGAGGAGGCACGGACGTGGCTGGACTACATCACCCACATCTACTGGGGCGTCTATCCGGCCTGGGGCAAGGAGGACGGCGGCTGGAACGAGGGACCGGGGTACTGGGGTGCCTATATGGAGTTCGGCCTCCATTTCGTGGTCGCCCTGCGCGAGGCCACCGGCATCGACCTCTCCCGACGGCCCTTCTTCCATAGCACGCCCTACTACCGGCTCTATCTGACGCCGCCGTTCTCCGAGATGGCCCCCTTCGGCGATGGTGGTCAGTTCAAGCCCAGCCGTCCGGCCTCCCTGATGTACTGGTTCAGTACCCTCGATCATGATCCGCGCATCCGCTGGTACGCGGACTACCTGGGGCAGGGGGGCGGCAACAGCATTCTCGGCGTGGTGCTGAAGGACGACAGCCTGCAATCCCTGCCCCCCTTCGATCTGCCCCCGGCCCGCCACTTCCCGGCAGTGGGGCTGGTCACCCTCCATACGGACCTGACCGACGGGGACAAGGACGTCTTCTTTGCCCTCCGCTCGACTCCCTACGGGGCCGTATCCCACGGTCACAACGACCAGAACTGCTTCGTTCTCGAAGCCTTTGGCGAGCCCCTGGCCATCGCCACCGGGCACTACAACTACTACGGCTCCCCCCACCACGATGGCTGGACCCGTCAGACCAAAGCCAAGTGTGGCATCACCGTCGACGGCGGGAAGGGGCAGGACCGGGGCTGGCAGGCGAAGGGCAAGATCACCGACTATCTCCACGGCGAGGGTTTTGATCTGGTTCGGGGCGACGCCACCGCCGCCTATGGCGGGCGGCTCGACCAGGCTATCCGCGAAGTGGTCCAGGTGCGGCCCGGCATCTTCGTCATCCGCGACCAACTGGCGAGCAAGGACGAGCACGTTTTCGAGTACTGGCTCCATGCGCTGGACCAGATGGAGGTCGGCACCGACACGGTCCGTATCCAGCGGCCCAAGGCTTCCCTGACGGTGCGTTTCCTGGCCCCCGAGCAGCCGGTGTTCATGCAGACCGACCAATTCGATCCGGCTCCCGCCTGGCCGGCCGGGCAGACCTTCGTCAACAACTGGCATCTCCGGGCGGCGCAGCCCGCCGCCGCCAAGGCCGCCGAATTCCTCACTGTCCTCCTGCCCGCCAAGACCGGTGAGGAGGCGGCCCTGCCCAAGACCTCCCGCTGGGAGCAGGGGGCGCAGTTGATTTGGCCCGATGGCAGCGCCACCTTGGTTGGTTTCGCCACGGGCCCGACCCGTGCGTCCGGAATCGAGACCGACGCCCGCATTTTCGCGGTGACCCGCACGGCGACGGGGGAAGTGACTGGTTGGCTGGCAAACCAGGCCACCAGTTTACGGGTAGACGGCAAGGAACTGCTGGCGGTGGACACGCCGGTGTCGGCGACGGCCTGTTTTGCCGCCGACTACGGTCGGGTGGATGCCAGCGGCAGCGCCGCATCCCTGCGGCTCCAGGTCCCCTCTCGGTTCCAGGCAACGGATGGTCGGTTGACGTTGCCGGTGCAGGGCGAGGCCAGCGTGGACTTGTGGCCGGGAACTTCCGCCGCCACCGGGCCCGTGGACGTGACCGTCGTCGCGGGCGATCAGACCCGCGTGCTCCACGGGTTGCGCAACCGGCGGGGCGAGGGGCTGGCGCAGGGCGAGCTGGATTTGCCGCCGGGAATCTATCGGTTGGCGCTTCCCGCTGGCGTCACCATGAGTGGCATAACGGTGCAGGAGGATCGCAGTCTGTGGCTGATCGGCAAGGACCGGGTGACGTTGCGGGGCCGCTTGCCCGAGCGGTTGGAGTTCGTGCCCATTCGGCTGGCCGTGTCCCTGCCTGCCCAACCCCGTGACCTATGGTCCGAAAAACTGGTCTGCCAAGCCGAGACCAACTGGCAGGAGACCGGCGGCAAGATCAAGGTCAGCCAGGGCGGCCACCACAAGGCTTCCGGCGACGCCAACCTATGGGCTTGGAACACTCCTGGCCACATGCTCACTTGGACCCTTGATGTGCCTGCCGCTGGCGACTATGAGCTCTGGTTCGCCGGAGCGACCGAATGCGGCATGGTTGGCGGCTTGCAGGTGAATGGCGGCGAGGAGCAGCCCGTCATCTTTACCCCCAGTGGTGGTTGGGCGCGGGAGAAGGGGTACGAATGGCGCGCCTACCGGGCGGGTGCTTTTGCTCTCTCGGCGGGGGACAACCGCGTCTCCCTGACCAACCGCAGCGGCATGGGCCTCAACCTCGATTGCCTGGTGCTAATCAGAAAGTAGGCAGATGGATCGGCGGACCTTCAACCGGGGATTGCTGGGAACGGTCGGGGTTGCCGCGTTGCCCCCGCTCTTCGGGCAGGAGGACAACAACCGGCTGCTGATCGACGAGGGATTCGAGGGCGAGATTCCCGACTTCCATACCTATCAGGCCAGCTATGCCGCCGATGCCGCGCGCGCCCACGGTGGCCAGCGCAGCCTGCGGGTGACGGTCGCACCGGGCAAGGCCTCCGGCGGGGCCTACTTCCGGCTCGATGGTCTGGTGAAGCCGGGCCAGGACTACGAGTTCTCCGCTTGGGTCTGGTGCGGCAGCGCTGCCAGCGTGCGCCTCTATGTCTCCGCGCACGACGGCAAGAGCCGCTATATCCGGGGCCAGGCGGCAGGCGGCAAGCCGGGCGAGTGGATGCAGTTGACCGGCACTGTGAGGGGCAGGGAAGGGCATGCCGACGACCACGAGACCATGCTGGCCATGAGCACCACCGGGGAGAGTTGGTTCGACGATGTGGTGTTGCGTGAAACAGTTTTGCCTACGCCTCCCATCGAAGCCTACCCGCTGGTGGCGCACTCCCTGCATGGCTTGGCCGACCGCCGGGCGACGGCATTGCGTCCCGGCGAGACCTACCGGCTCGATGGTCGCCAGGGGGCCTTGACGCCGGGTTTCCAGCCAGGCGAAGCCGTCCGTCCCGACCAAGCAGCGGTACCGCTGCCTCCCGATGGGATGCTCGTCTTCGCGGTGGATGCGCCAGTGGCCATGTGGGCCAGTGGCGTACTGGTCCTCGAACCATCCTCCGACCTGCGTCCCGGTCTGCGCGCCACCGTGCTCTGCGATACCACCGTGATCGGCGCGCCCATGGTCGCCGCCGACCCCTGGCAGGGAGTCGGCAATGCCCTGACCGGACCCGCTCCGGAATGCGTTGGCACCCGGCCTCCCGACCGGATCGGGCTGACTCCCTGGCTGCTTCCTGCCGGTCGCCACCACCTCTGCGTGGCCTCGCCCCATTGCCGCGCTGGGGGTACGTTCCGGGAACTGGAACTGACCACCTTGGGCACGCCGGTTCGTCCGCCGCTCCAGCAGTTCGCTCTGCTCTCCGATACCCATCTCGGTTCGGGCCGTCCCATCTGGATGAACGCCAAGCTGGATGGTCCAGCCTGCGCCGAACTGGGTACCACGCTGGCCGCCTTGCGCGCCGAGGGCATCGACTACGCCTTTCTTGCCGGGGACATGACCGACGGCGGTACGCGCGAGCAGTTCGCCTTGCTGGCGCAGGCCTGCGCCGGGACGGACTTGCCGGTCTATGGCTGCATCGGCAACCACGACTCCTATCATGCCTCCTCGCGGTCCGATGCCCTGGAACTCTGCGCCAAGCTCTTCCCCACCGGTAGCACCGACTATGCGGTCCGGCTGGGGCGGTTGCGGTTCGTGGTCCTTGACGGTTCCCACTGGAAGGCGAAGGACGGCCGGTTTGTGGACCGCTACGATGCGGCCGATTCCGGTGGAATCGGGGTCAAGCCCGAGCAGATCCAGTGGCTGCAGGACACGCTAGCGGCGGATCGGCACGCCCCCACCATCTTCGTCTGGCACTTTCCGCTCCACAACCGTCAGGGCATTTCCTCCTGTGGCTACCGGCTGGGGGATTGGCATATGGGCCCGGAGGTCCTCGCCACGCTGGAGCAGGCCCCCAATGTGGTGGCCACCCTCTGCGGCCACACCCACTGGAACGAGGCGAATGTCCGCGCCGGGCGGCCCCATCTCGTCAATCCGGCCTTCTGCGAATGGCCCAATGCCTACCGGGTCTTCCGGGTTTACGAGGACCATCTCGAATGGGAACTGCGGCAGGTGGCGAACCGGGGCTTCGTGCGCGAGTCCTGCGTCGTGCCCAAGGCCCTGTCCTGGATGATCTCGACCGCACCCGGCGATCTGGGCGGCAGGATCGACGGCTAGGGGTTCGAGGTCGCGGCAGCATCGGCCCGGCGGAAGCGGAAGGAGGTCTCCTCGTCCGCCTTGGGCGTGCCGGGGCAGACGTAGCCCTCCGCGGGGAGTTCGAAATGGTCGTTGTGGACCAGTTGGCCCGCGCCCTTGGCATCGTAGACGTAGGTGCCGTTCCAGCTATGGTCGGTCAGCACGAAGCGTCCGCCGCTATAGGCGATCTCGGCGTGCCGCCGCGAGGCGGTCTCGATGTCGATCTGGATGTCGTTCTCGGCTCCCCGGCCGATGGTGGCTTGGGGGGACCGGGCATCGACCACGATCAGCCGCCGTCCACGGATCAGGCAGAGCCGGGGCTCCGTGGGGCGGGCGGGGCGGAGCGGCAGAGGTGCGGGTGCGGTGCCCTGTTCGGTCATGCCCTGGGGAAGCGGCAGACGGAGCCGGGCCTTGACCACATCGATGGCCGAAGGCGTGAAGATCTGGCTGGTATCCCCCAGCGGCAGGGTGGGGGTGCCCGGCACGACCACTGCGGTCTTGCGGTCCGGACTCGCGTCGTGCTCCGGTTGGCTGTTCCAGGGCAGTTCGTAGGCATGGGTGCCCAACCGTTGCACGTCGCCATCGTCGCCCATGAACGGCAGCAGCTTCTGCCGGGTGTCGCGGTTGAGGTACGAACGGAGGGTGGAGGCGACCAGGATGCCAGCGGCGGGCGCCAGCGAGGACAGGCGGGTGCTACGCAGGAGAGGTTGCCCTAGCCAGGTCCCGCCCGAGCGTTCGATATCGCCCGAGTCGAGGCCGGCGCGTAGTTCCGGGTTGTAGCCGGTCAACTCCTGCTGGCTGGCCATCTCGCGCTGCATCTCGCAGGCGGCCTGGGTGGCGTCGTCAGCCCGGGGGAAGGCATAGAGGCAGACATCTCCCACCGTGCGGAGATCCTCGCCGCCGAACTGGAGGCAGATCATATTGAGGATCGCGGTGGCGTCCGCCAGCAACGGCTCCACGTCCACCGTGTCCCCCGGTTCCGGAAGGGCAAAGCGGACGGCCAGGACCGTGCAGAAACGGATGTCTTCTCGCGCCACCTTCTGGATCTCCGCCGAACCTCGTGCCGGCGACCTCTGGCCAAGGTCGGATGTCGGGACTGACTAGCGACCCTCGCCGAAGATCGAACCGGTATCCTTGAGGATGAAGTTCCGGTCCACCGAGGCTGGGCCTCTGGCTCCCCGGGCGGTAATCTCCTCGAAGATGCGGCGGACGGCCTTGGCCGAAGCCGGGGCGTAGAGCTTGACCAGTCCGGTCCGCTCCTCGCCCGAGAAGAGAACCACCAGCAGAATCTCCTCGTTGGCCGAGCCGATCAGGATGCTCCGCTTGAGGCCCTGGTGGAGAACCGTGCTGAACTCGTCCTCGCCCAACATACGGGCCAGTTCGCGGGTGGCCGCGAAGACGCCGGCTCCGAGAGCGGAGATGAGCAGGGGGTCGGTCTGCTTGCTGATGTTCTCGTGGGCCAGTACGTGTCCGGCCTGGTCGCAAAGCAAGCAACTGTCGGCCTCGGACTGGTCCAGGAGGCTCACCAGAACGCGCCGGAGTTTCTCGACATCGCCTGCGAGGAGCTCATAGGTCATGGAGTGTATTCCCTTAAACGGAAGTCGGTGCGTGGCACCGGGGTTTCTAGACTACGTCGAAGTCATCGCTGTCGGAACCGCCGCCTGTTTCGCGGACGAACCGATGCAGCACCAGGCGGGCAATCATATTGAGGGTCTCGAACACCCCTCCGCCATTGGTGGCCACGGAGGAGAAGCTGGGACGCCGCCGGTCGCGGTTGTTGAGCAGGAACTCAAGATAGTGCTCCGGGGCCACGCTGGGCAGATCCCGCTTGTTGTACTGCAGGACATAGGGGATGTCGTCCAGGGCCAGCCCCTGGGCGGCCAGGTTCTCCTCCAGGTTGCGGAAGCTCTCCACATTCGCGGCCATCTCGGGCCACTGGCTGTCGGCGACGAAGACGATGCCGTCGACCCCCTGGAGGACGATGCGGCGGATCGTGTTGTACATGACCTGCCCCGGCACCGTATACATCTGGAAACTGGTGCGGAAACCCTCGATCACGTCGGCGTCCAGTGGAATGAAGTCGAAGAACAGCGTGCGGTCCTTCGCCGTGTCCACGGACATGAAGTCGCCTTTGTGATCGTCGCGAATCATCCGATGGATCGTCTCAAGGTTGGTGGTCTTGCCACACAGAGCCGGGCCATAGTAGACGATTTTGAGCTGGATTTCGCGGGTTTCTTGGTTGACAAAGGCCATACGCCCATCTCCTGGTTTCTCGGTCGACGAACACTGCCCTTTCGCGAGGTCGGCAGGCTCGACCGGACGCCCCAGACTGTATACCCTAGAGTGTCCCGGAAAAAGTCACGCTTGGCAAGATAAATCTTGGCCAGCCGCAGAAAAAGGACTTGGGGAACGGTCTCTTCCTGCCGATAATGGCAAGAATGATGGACCAAACGGGTGTACGTTGCATGGTAGCATGGCCTGCCGTGGCGCAGGCCCGTTGGCGAGCAAGGGATACTCAGTCCTTGTCAATAAGGGCGATGCAATGGCTCTAGGTTTGTTCAAGCGATGGTTCGGCGGCGATTCCCGCGACTCTGATGGACCGGAGGCGGCAAGGGATGCCGAGGTGCCCCAGAAGGGCGAAGCGGAGCCTGCCGATGCCGGGGAAGGCGAGACCGCTGCCCCCGCTCCAGGTCCTGCGGACGCAGGCGAGCGCGAGCGGGTCTACTATGACGTTACGCCCGACGGTCCGGCGGCGCCTACCGGGCAGTCGCTCCATGTCGGACGTCCGCGTTCCCCCTCGCCCTACGGCAGCAACCGTCAGGGGGGCGGTAGCGACGATGTGCGCCGCAGCCAGACCATGCGGGTCGAGAAGCCGGGTCCGGGCAAGGCCGCCAGCAAGGCGGCCCCCGTCGATTCCGGCACCGAGGATCTGCGCCGCAGCCAGACTTTCCGGGTACAGGACCTTCCGGCCCGCCAGCAGGTCACCGAGAAGCTGAGCAAGGGCGAGAAGGCCGATGCAGGCACCGAGGACCTGCGCCGCAGCCAGACCTTCCGGGTGCAGGACCTCTCTTCCCGGGGCGGCGACTCCGCCACCGCCAAGGTGGCTCCGCCGGACGAACCGCGTCCCCGGATGGCACCGAAGGCGACCGAAGACGCGGGCAGCGCCAGCCTGAAGCGTAGCCAGACCTTCCGGGTCGCCCCGCCGCCGGGACCACCGGGGGCACCGGAAGCCGCCGAAGCCGCTCCCGCGAAGCCCAAGATCACGCCGCCCTCGGCAGCGCCCGTCCCGGAGTCCCCTCCGGCCGTGGACATGGTGGCGGTTCCGTTCCGGGCTCTGGCGGCCAGCCTGCCGCCGCCGCTGCGGGGACCCGCCTTCGACGAGAGCCAGGTGGACGGCATGCAGCTCTCCCTGCCCAAGGACATGCTGCTGCAGAAGCTGCGCGAAGGCCGGGTCGCCATGAATCTCAGCGAGCTGCGGCACGATGTGCCCGACGGCTGGCTGGCCGCCACGACGGCCGAGGTCGCGCTTGACCTGGCCTGCATCGTTGGGGCGCTGCCCCCGGAGATGCTGGCTTCGTCGGCCGAGATGGTGCCCGATGCCAAGGCTGCGGCCGGACTGGGCTCCTTCTTCCTTCCCCGCCAAGCCGCTCCGGCCCCCGAAGCCCCGGCCCCCGAACCCGTGGCCCCCGAGCCTCCTGCCCCCGAACCCGTGGCCCCCGAACCCGTGGCTCCTGCCGCCGCCGCCCCGGCGGCGCCCGCACCTGCCGCCGCCGCACCTGTGGCCAAGGGGCCGGGCGAAATCGGGCTGCCGTGTGCGGACCTGCTGGCCGCCGTTCCCACGGCGTATCGCGGTCCCGCCTGGAGCGATCAGTGTCCGGTTGCCGAGATCAACTGCCCGTTGGACGAGTTGGTTGCCCAGCTTGCCGAGGGGCGGGTCGTACTGCCCGTTGCCAAGCTAGCCAAGCAGTTGCCTGCCGGCTGGCTGGCCGAGGTCGATGGCGCGGTTGATGTTCCATTGGCCCTGGTGGTGGCGGCCGTGCCGCCCGAAGCCCTGCAGGTCAAAGGCAGGGAAGACAAGGACGCGAAAGCCGCTGCCAAACTCGGCAGTTTCTTTGTGCCGCGTGGCGACGCGGCGGTCGGCAGCGTACCGTCGTCGGCCCCGCCCCCGCCGCCGCCCAAGCCCGAACCGGTTCCGGACCCGGTGCCCGAACCGGCGGTCCTCACCCCGGGCGAAGGCCAGATCGGCATCGACATCTTCGAGTTGGCGAGCGAGATCCCTGCCAACCTGCAAGGACCGAAATGGAACGGCAACAACGTTCCGGATGGGCTCCTATGCCTGGACCTGGATGCCCTGATCGGCCAGTTGCGCACCGGCCGGGTCACGGTTCCGGCCGCCGAGGTGGCCAAGGCGTTCCCCGCCGGCTGGCTGCGCCCCGATGCATCGGGTTCGGTGGAACTGCCCTTGGCGGCCGTCGTGGCCGCAGTGCCACCGGAACTGCTTGCCACCACTGCGGAAGTCGTTCCTTCGGTGAAGGCGCTGGAGGATATTCCCGACCTCTTCAGGCCCGGACTGGCAGCGGACCCGGTCCCCGGCACCCCTGCCGCCGTTGCAGCGCCCGAAGCGGAGCCGGCACCCGAGCCCGTTGTGGCGGAGGTCACGGCACCCGAGCCGGAACCCGTCCCCGAGCCGGAGCCGGCACCCGAACCCGCCGTGGCGGCAGTCGCGGCACCCGAACCGGAACCCGAAGCCGAGCTGGAGTCCGAGACGGAGACCGAATCGGTTGCGGATACCGACGAGATCATCCGGGCATGGGATGGCGTGGAGGCGTCGCTGGAGCGGGCCCCGCGCGGCGTGGATCTGAATACGGCGGATGTGACGGAACTGACAACCCTGCCGGGAGTGGGCTTGTCGCGGGCCGAATTCATCGTCCGCTGGCGCCAGGAGAAGGGACGTTTCCAGTCGGTCTACGACTTGGCGGAAATGCCCGGTATCGGCCCCTCGCTTTTCCGGAAGATGACCGGTTTCTCGCTGAGCTCCCTAGCCTCGCGGCATGACCGCCTGGAGGCCCTGCTGACCATTCCCGAAGGGCGCCGTCCGCTGCTGATCCGGATCGCGGAAGCGCTCATGGAACAGATCGGTGCCGATGGTTGCGTGCTGACCGACCGGCAGGGGCTGTCCCTGGCGAAGGCTGGCACCATGGCGCAGGAGGGCGATCGCTATGCCGCCCTCGGTTCGCGTTACTTCCTGAAGACCAAACGCCACCTCCAGCAGTTCGTGGGACAGGATGCCGACTGTCTGATCGTTCCCGGTTGCACGCCGCCGCTCCTGCTTCTCTGTGCGGATGAAGTGGTGACCGTGATGGCCCTGAAGACGAGTCACGTGTCTGCGCGTCGCCTCTCCCAGGCCCGCAAAGCGATGGCCGAGGTCGCCTGGCTGCTGGGTTGCCGGGCAATCGTGCTGAAGTACTGATCCCGGCTAGCCGAACCTGGAGACACTGGATGGGTGATAGGGACGCAGCTAATAAGTTGACTCGATGGCACTGGTCCACGCACGACGGCGGCCAGTTGGCCGCCAAGTTCAAGGAAGCCCTCTGGGAGTCCCTGCAGGGATTCCTGGAGGATGCCGCCGACAGCAGCGATGCGCCGGATGATTTGCTGGAGCAGATCCGTGACTTCGACGCGGCGGCGGGCCATCTGGACGAGTGTGCGGCCAACTGCCATGTGGCGGTGAAAGCCTTGCGGAACATCTGGTCCGTTTCCGCTGGCGAAGAGGAAACGCACGATCCCCCCGACGTGGCCAACCGGCTGGTCCGTTCCGTAGGCAAGCCGGTCATCCTGGCCCGTACCACCATCGAAGAACTGCGCGGGTGCGTGCTGAACTTGGCCCAGGTGGACGGTGCCAACGCGATCATCCAGCATGGCGGCGACTACTGGGGCACGCCTGCCGACCGCCTGGTGGTGCTCCCCACCGGCGAGGAGGAGGCCGTGCTGGCCGTGAAGCCGGTGGAGGAGGACAAAGCCAAGCCATCGCCCCGCGTCGCGGAATTCCTGGAGCGTCTGGAAGCGGGGCTCCAGCCCCCGATTCTCATCTATTCCGGCAACAACCCCGGCGTGGTCCGCCTCGATGTCTGCGGCGAGCGGGGAGGCGAGGTCGTCTCCCTCAAATCCCTTCCCCCGGAGCTGAAACGGCGTCTAGCCGAGGCCCGGCGGCATACATCGGAACTGGTCCTGGCCGCATCCCCCCCGCGGTTGGAGAACGACTTCTACTTCCGCCTCGGCAAGGGCGAACTGAGCAACGCCCTCCAGTTCCTGACCATGATGAACCGGACCGGCGTCCTGGAGACCGGTTTCACCGAGGGCGAAAAGGGGAGCAGCGGCTGCGTCTTCGTGGCCGGGACCCGAGTCTCCCATGCGGAGCACGGCAACTTCGACGGGGTGCGGGCACTGGCGGAGATGCTCACCCTCGACGAGATCGAGATGACCTTCCGTGACGGTGTCACGGCCCCGGTGCAGACGATCCACTCCTCCACCGACCAGCTCCTGATCGAGGCCGCCATCCAGGCGGACGAGATGATGAGCCAGCGCCGGAAGAACGACTGATTCCCCTCCGTCGCGACTCCTGCGGCATGGGGCTCCCGTCGTACCCGGAGGCCCGCTGCCCGCAACCTAGGGGCCGGTACCCGGGACGGGAATCGCCTCCCCGTCCACTGCGGCGACGGCCATGGCCAGGAAGCGGCTCTGCACGAACCACCCCACGGCCCCGGTCAGGCTGGCCGCCTCGGCCGCATTGACCACGCTGCCAGCACCGGGAACCACCTCAGCAGCGAGGACACCGTGTACAGCCCCACCACCCGCGCCACGAAGGGCAGCACCGCGTGCTGGAGCGCCTCCTGCTTCAGTCCGTAGAGCGCGGCCAGCCCCGCGATCATCCCGGTCTGCACCGGGATCAGCAGGGCTGCGTCGGCCACCGGGATGGGCGTGGCCCCGATGCCGGTGGCCGTGACCGTGGCGGCGGCGACGATACCCCCGCCTTGCCCCGCTTGGCCAGGACGGCCCGTTCCTTCGCCTCCCGGTCGATGCGCTGGGCTTCGAGAAAGGAGTCCCGGCAGGCGGCGGGTAGCAGGGCGTGACTCAGTTCGACCAGTTCCCGGCAGCCCATGGCCCCGCCCTTGCGGTCGCTGGTGGGGATGATCCGTTCGGGAGTGATCCCGCCCCCCACCAGAATGCAGCGCATGGCCTCGATCTGGCCGGTGCGCACGATGTCGGCCTTGGTCAGGACCACGATCACATGCTCGCTGGCGAGGGTCTCGGTCAGGAGTCGCAGGTCGCAGCCGGTCACCCGCGCCCCCGGTGCCTGGATGGCGTACCACACCAGGTGGACATGCTCCTCCAGGTTGGGCGTCTCCCGGCGTTTCCGCAGGAACTTGGTCAGCATGGCGGCGAACTCCTCCTCCCGTTCGCCCGGTTCCAGGCCCTTGGAGTCCCAGACCCGGATGTGCTCCCCCGCGTACTCGTCGAACCCGGTGGTCGTGGGGACCGCGTTCCCGATGGGCTTGCCGCCACCAACTCCTCCTCGCAGGCCGCCTGGATGAGGGATGTCTTCCCGCAGCCGGTGTACCCGCACACGAGCACGTTCGGGTGCTTGCTCCCGAACCGTGCCCGCTCGCGTTCCAAACAACCCATGAACTCCCGTTCGGTCCTCTTGCCGTCATCCATATCGATCTCCTTGCGTTCGTTTCCAGGCCAATGAAAAGCCCCCCTGCCGGTCACCCGGCAGGGGGGCTCTGTCTTGCTTCTTCTTTCCGTGTTTTCGGTGTGTTCCGTGGACGACTAGGCGGCCAAGGTGAACCTCCGCTCCCCGAGGCGGCCGAAGCCCTCCACCAGGGCGGTGGTGTCCTCGCGGGCCATGGCGGTCGCCCGGTCGCGCAGGACCTCCAGGCCGCGCGCCAGCTCGCGCTTGGCGCTGGCGCTGTCCCGGTACTCCCCGGCGGTGCGCTGGAGGAACTCCCGGCGCATGTTCTCAAGCTGCGCCTCCATCTCGGCGTCGTTGGCGAAGTTGAGCTGCCTGAAGTGGTCCACGAACCGGATCAGCCGGTTCAGCATCTTCTGGTGGACCGACCCCGTGCCCTTGATGGTAGCCAGCATGTCCCGGCAGAGCTGGGCGGTCTGTTCCCGCAGTTCGGCGGTGCAGTCGCGGATGAACGTCTCGCACGAGGCCTCGATCCGGCCCCGCGCCTCGCGGGCGGCCCGTTCCCGGGCCTGGGCCAGCTCCTGCCGCGTCCCGGCCTCGACCAGTTCGGCCTTGGGCACGTCGGGCACCGCGAGCTGGAAGAAGCTGACGTGGAACCCGAAGTGGCGGTCCATCAACTCCGGCGGCGGGAAGGCGTCCTCGATGGCCGCCACCAGCCGGGAGGTATCCTCCACCAGGCCCCGCGCGGTCTCGCGCCACTCCTCCAGGGCCTCGCGCTTCGAGAGAGTATGAGATTGGCGGCCTATCAAGCGGGTGACAGAATCGAGACCAACCCGGAGGGCAGTCTGGGGTCGGGGCAGAACGCCAGTCCCCGAGCAAACGCCGTCAAGCCTCCGTTCACACGAGCCAGGGCCGAGACGCAATGAGTCCGGCCCCAAGACCGGATGGAGACGGTACTTCTCAGGGCACTGTCCGGACGAGGCGAAGCCCGTTATCCCCGTGAAGGTAATTGGGCGAGATCGCGCTACGTACCGCCGAGCGGCAGCGCATTGCTTGGTTAAAATACCCTCCTCCGCGGAGCATTCTCCGTTCTCCAGAGTGTGCGCCTTCTGGATTGGTGGCTGTTCCAGGGTAGACCCCATACCAGTCCAGGCACCATTCCCAGACATTGCCGTGCATGTCATAGAGTCCCCAGCTGTTCGGCAGGTAAGAGCCAACTGCAGCGGTACCACCAGAGAGATCCTCGGTAGGGTTGCCGCCACCTGAGTAGTAGTAGCGAGCAACCTGAGCCACATTGGGGCAGCTTTGCGTGTCGGTGAGATTCCTGCCAGAATTCAGCGCAGTGCCCTTCCCGGAGCGGCATGCGTACTCCCACTGGGACTCGGTGGGGAGGTCGAGTGTGGCCAGTCCGGTCTTCTGGCGCAGCTTGCCTATGAAAGATGCGCCATCCACGGCACTGTCCATTGGCCAGCAAGCTCCTGCCGAACGGCCTCGGATCTCATCGTAAGTCGAATAGTCAACCGGGCGAGTGCTGCGAACGTTGGTATTGGAGAACACAGACAACGGCCATTCCCCCATCACCCGTTCCCACTGTCGCTGTGTTACCTCGAACACGCCGATATAGAAGTCCTTGGTCAGAGTCACCTTGTGCTGGGTCTCATCATCGAAGCGACCGAGCTCGCCAGCTGGTGAGCCCATGGTGAAGGTACCAGCGGGGATACGCCGCATCACGAGCCTGTTGGTTTTGTATTCCTCTGTCCAGCCCCCAGCAGGAACCGCAGCGAGGTAGCTAACCGGATAGGTCCTGGCTGATGCCCCGGCCGAGACGTCGATCACCATGTACTCGCCGGAGGGGCTGACCTCGAACACCGCCAAGGCATAGCGCTTTCCCAGAGCACCGAGCATGCCCGAACCATAGGCCGATGCCCAAAGGCAGTATTCGCCAGGTTCCATCGCAGTGACGGTCGCCGAGAGTCGGTCCGCCGACGGCAAAATGGTCGGAAGAGTGCCGCGTCGCTCCGGGATCGATTCCACCCACCACTTGATGTTGGCTGGGGGCACGGGATTGTTCACGCCATCGGTGACGGCCAGCGTGAAGGTCGTCGGCTGATTCGTGCCCATCGTGCTCGGAGGGTCCTCGAACGCAATCTCGGGGAGACTGGACAGAGGGACGTCGAGCATCGTCCACGTCGGACTGGTCCAAGTCTTTCCCCAGCCGAGTATCTCGATGCTGGCCTCGACGCGGGAATCGACCAGGAAGTCGACATCGAATCTGGTCGTCTCTACCGGTAGTGGCAAGAGGCGCACCTCGGAATCCAGTTGGAGTGTCGGCTGAACGTAGAGACTGGCGGCAAGGCTGGAGTAGAACTTGGTCCAAAGCACGGGGTAGATCTTCACCGTTGCCAGCAACGTGCCTTCGGCACTGACATCGAAGGTCACGCTCTGGGTGAACCCGTCGCTGGTGACCGTGCGCCACGTGCCGTCGTCGTACTCGACCCCGATCTGAACCGTCTTGCTAGCGCTGTAGGCCGCCTCCATGTTCAGCGCACCCGCAGCCGTCACTTCCATCTCCGCGTAGAAGTCAAGGCCCACGTCCTGCCACACGGGCAAGTAGCCGACCTGATAGTAGAAGCTATGGCTGACGCTGAACAGCTTCTTCTTCGGGTTGAGGCCCAGTTTGCCTGCCAGATCGTACTTGGCCCAGGCGTCCAAGCCGAGCTCACCTGTAGCAACGATCCGGCAATACTTCAGGGAGAGAGACTCGAAGCGCGCCTCGGTGTCGATGGTCGGCTTGAAGCCGATGCCGTAGCCCACGCTCAGCCCGCTACCCAAATCTGCCTCCCCCTCGTAGCGTCCCCCGACTACCCCCGTCTCGTCGCGCGAGACGCCCTGTTCGCCGACCACCTGCCGGGTCAACCGGAAGGCACCGGCCGGATCTTGGTAGACCTGTGTGCCGTTGCGCGTTGCGCTGGCTGGCACCAGTCCGTCCATGTCACCGACCACCAGCGAACTGCGCAACACTCCTGTGTCGATCGCCTCGGCCAGGCAGGCATCCACCGTGGTCAGATTCACACCCTCGCGGGTGCGATTGACAGCCACGATGCGCTTGAGCCCCTGGCCGTTCGCGTTGTCGAACACGATGAGGTCGCCGACGGCCAGGGCTCCCGCGTCGCCGACGGTCACAACCGACCCGTCCGGTGAGACGCCGACGGCCTCGATACCCTCGGCTGCCAGGTCACGCGGCGTTTTGGCGAGAACATTCTCGACCTCCATGACCGAGACAGTCAGTTCGGTGCGATTGAAGTAGTTGCGGTTTCCCACCTCGTCTTCGGCCACCACGGCAATGTCATAGGTTTCGCCCGGCGTCAAACCCGCCAGGCTGGCTTGGGTGGTACCGGTGACAGTGCAAGCCAAGTTGGCACCGTCGACCAGCCCGGCCCGGCCCGTTGGTGCGGCATAGACCCGATAGAGCATCTGCTCTGCCGCCGTACGGTCGTCAACGGCCTCAGGCCAGTGCACGCATGCCTCGCCAGGGTCGGGCGAGTAGGCCATGAGCGCTCCCGCGAAAGTCGGGTTGGGTGAGATGTTCACGTCGCATGCCGTGGCGGTGTAGACCCATGCCCCCGCGCCACAGGGCAGTGAGTCGGCCTTGTAGTAGCGGAGGTTGCGCCAGACCCAGATTGGGACAGCGGAGCTCCGGCCACCTGGTTCCACCTTCAGCGGTGCGGGGAGGGCCGGATAGGGGTCGTAGCTGATGGGGCCAAGAAGAGCCCAGCCCGCGCTTAGTGGGACTATGCTTGACCGGACAACCGAGCCGGTCACCGTTAACGGCGGCAGAGGGTCGGTGGCGTGACCGGGCTGCACGGGCGTATACACCCAGTAGCCCCTGCCTGGCTGGATCTGCTCCGCCTCCGCGTAGCAGCCCAAATCGGGGTCATACTCCCAGACGGTGCTCTGGGTCATTCCTTGGAACACGGCGTCTGGGCGTGGATCGACCGGTGCGATAGGCACCGACACGAGGTTCCAGCCGGGAACCAACTGCAGCACAAAATCCACAGCCATCGCCTGTCCAACAAGCAACGCCGCAAAGAGAACGATCACTCTCAACACATATGCTCCTCTCATTCGTCTTCCGCCATCCTGCAACAACACCCCTATTCGGTCTTTGCGGGCAATATCGGGTTCCAGGGGCAGGGAGTCAAGGAGGCGAAGACCCGGGAGAGAAGGGACACGGCAACTGATAGCTCCGTAGGGTCACACATCCACTCGACCACTGTCACGCTTTGCGCCGCCACTCGGAAGTGGGCGGGCAGAGCTCTTGGTTCGTCTGCCGTGCCATTCCTTGCAGGCGGTGGCATACGGGCAGTTGGCACACTCCCAGCCGCCGTCGCGGGGATGGAAGCACTTGTTGGCGACCACTATTTCGAGCACCCGGGCCAACTCGCCTAGGCGGGTGAAGTCGTCGCCTTCCCGCGCGGCCGGATGGCGTTCGCAGGCAGGGACTTTGGTCTTGGTGACCACCTCGAAGCGGAACCGGGTGCCCTCGTGCCCGAGTTGGTGTTCGGCCCAAAGGTAGCAGGTCGGTTGCAGGTCGGTCGCGGCCTTCCCCTCAGGCCAGCGGCGGGCGCTGGTCTTCCAGTCGACGACAAACGCGCGATTTCGGGAAGGGCCGTGCAGTCCATCGAGTGCCCCGAGAACCAGGGGATTGAAGCCCAAGGTCCAGTGATATATGCCTGACAAGGCAACGATCTGCACAGCGGGCTGCGCCTGCAATGCCCGATTCGGACAAGACCCTGCAACAAGGCCCTGTCCGCACGTCAGTCTCTGACTAACCAAGGATTCGCCGGAACCACCATGGCACTGGTGCCAGAGAGGCACTCACCTTTCAGCCACGCAAAGGCAGATGCATCAGGTGACAAGGTGGCACAAGGCGAACGATCTGGATTGCTGCAAACGAAACAGGGAGATCAGGGCTTCGGGGCGGCTTCCAGGGAGGCCAGGAATTGCTGGATGTCGCGGTCGTCGGGGAAGGCTTGGCGGACGTGTTCGCGGAACTCCGCCTGCTGGGCGGCAGTGGCTTCGCACTTGGCCAAACCAGCGGCGTAGCTCTGCAGATCCCGGGCTACCGTGCGGCCCGACAAGTCCAGTTCCCCGGCCTGGGCCAAGGTGCCAGCCAGGAGGGCCTGGGCATGGGGGAGGAACCGTTTTCCCTGCTCGCTGTTCAGGAGGTTCGTTGCGGCTCTGACGAAGCCCGACCCGGTATTGGACGCCAGCCGTCTCTCGACCCCGTCCAACCGGGCCAGGCAGAGCTGGGTCAGTTCCCGACACTTTGCCTGGCGCGCTTCCTCCTGCGCCAGTTCCTCTGCGGAGAGTGGTGCCTCCGGCTTGCGTCGCGGTCCCCCTGGAAGCGGGGCGCGGGTGAGAAGCTGCTGCCACACCTCGCTGGCCGAGCCCCGCGCCTCGAGACCCGGAACTCCCCCCATTGCCAGGGACATGGCCAGATCCCAGTTCTCGGCGCGTTTCGTCCTCGCCTTCAGCATGGTCGCCAGCTTGGTGTCCTCCATCCCCTTCGTCAAGGGGAGGCGGATTGCCCTGCCGCCGGCGAGCGCCCCAGTCAGATCGTACAGGTCGTTGCCTCTGGCACTGGCCAGCCAGGTATCGATCTCCTCCTGCGGTAGGTCGTCGCCAAGCAGGACGGCTTGCCAACCGAAGAGGAAGGTGAGCGCCCTGGCTCCACCTGGAGTGGCCGCGAGGGCCGGGACCCGCCGCTTGCCCCAGGCGAGCGCCCCTGGCTCGTCGTCGGCGAGGATGCCCACGGCGACGACCAGGCAGGCCAACTCGCCCAAGTCCGCCGCCGTCGGTGCCGACTCCGCCTGGGCGAACCATGCATCCACTGTCTCGCGTTCCGCCCAGGCGGCCTTCTGGTCATAGCCGGCCCACGAAGACCAGGCGATCCGGCGCAGTCCGGGATCGGTCGCGATCCGGTATGCCTCAGCGTATTCGGCGGCGGCCTTCGGTGCCGCAGCTCCGCCGCCCACCGAGTAGAGGTCCCCTCTGATCAGTGCCATCTCGGCGGGGGGGACGCCGCTCGTTGCCGACCGCAGTTCGAGTTCCCGGCGTAGTTGCGGCAGGCGGGCCAGAGGCGGCTCGGTACCGACTGGCTCGACCCCGAAGTGGGGAAGGGGGGATGCCGGTGGGGTCGCGGGTCCGGGTTGGCCGCGGAGAAACCCGAAGAGTTGGCGGCGAAGGCGTTGCCGCACCGCGGCGTCCGCACCGCGCGTTTCCGCGTCGCGCAGTAGGTGGATGGCCTCTTCACGCTTACCGGACCTGGCCAGGGTGGTGGCTGCTCGGCAGACGGCGTCGGGATCGTCCGCCGCCATCGCTACGCTGACTTCCGCCACCGTTGCCGCCAGGCTGGGGCTCTTGGCAGCCAGGGACTCGCCGAAGCCCTGGCGCAGGCTGGGGTCCGGCATGAGCCGGGCTGCCAGTTCCACCAGCACCGGATCGTTCAACTTGCCCTGTTGCGCAAGGTGCCGTAGCGTCGCCCACAGGCGGCTCTGCGCATTGCCGTGGAACGAAGGACCCGGTTTGTCCGCACGGGGGAGGGAGACCACGGCCTCGGCCGCCTGCTTCCGCAAGGACAAGGGCAGAGCCGAGAACGCCGCGAGCAGCTTCTCCCCTTCGGGCTTCCGCCCGCTTCGCCCGTAGACCACGTCGAGGAACCCAAGCAGCGCCGCCGCCTGCCGCCAGTGCTCTCGGTCGGGGCTCGTTCCCGCCGCCTGCCGAAGGGCTTGTCCCGCCTCCGCCAGCGCAAACGGGTGTGTCGGCCCCGGCCCGCCCTGGCCCTGCTGTCCGTGCGAGATCTCCAGGCAGGCCTCCGCCAGCGAGGCGAAACCGTCGCACCGCCCGGCCAACAGACCGGACATGGCCACGAAGGCGCGGCGCCCCAGCGTGTCCTTTCCCCATAGCTTCTCCGCCCACTCGAGCCCAGCTGCCGGGGCGGACAGGGCATCCACCGCTGCCGCCGAGAGAACCAAGGGAGGTAGCCCGACTGCCTCCAGGCGCTGGGCTGGCCAGAGAGACTCCATTGCTGTCGCTTGCTCGGTCAGGAAACGGCTCGGATCGGCCAGGGGGGCAACCTCCGCAATGTCCCCGTCTCCCCCAACCAGCGCCGGGGAAACCACGGCAAGGAGGCAGACAAGAAGGCGAGCTACGCAGTCTCTCAGATACGACATACCATTCCCCTCTTCGACCTAGGGCGAACTTCCCTCTACAGCCGGTCCTGCCTTACCAGTCGATGGAGACAGGAACCATATCCTTCGGGAGACTTACGGGCCGTGAATGTACCTCATGCCCGTCAACCGTTAAGATGTCAAGCACCACCCAACGTGATCTCGCCGGCCCAAGGGCGACTGCAGGAGACACGATGCCGAGACAAGCAATCCGGCTACCTTCTGGCGACCAACAAGCCTGGACAATGGGCTGGCGACTTAGCTCCAACGCAGTACCACCTTCTGCAACGTCTGCCACCGCCAATCCACCGCCCTCGAGCAATCCGTCGTCGGCGCTTAGCTTTGCGAGCAGAATCCTCGTGCCATCTGGGCTCCAGGCAATGCCGCTCCATCCCGACTGATACCCGGTATCGGGCGGGTCCCCTTTCCCAATAGTTGGCCGAGGCAGGTCTCTGACGGTCTTGAAGTCGGCGGAAAGGATGACGCACCGTCTGTCGCGTCCTGAATCGAGGATGGCGTCCACTGCCAACCACTTCCCTTCCGGAGACCAGAGGGGATTCATGGCCCCCACGCAACCTGACAGGGGGACATGCACCCGAACGGCATCCTTCCTGGCACGGTCATAACTCCATACTTCAGATTCTTGCGAGCCGCACCAGAGTTGTCGGCTGTGCCATTCATACGCAATTGAGTCTGCCGGCCCGAAGGAGACAGCACCGATGAACCCATCGTCGCCCTTGACCGCTTCCGGGGCGATGAGCGCCCGGTTCATCGGTAGATCAATGAGGAGACCAGATTGCTTGGCCAGAATTGAAACGGCAAATGGGCCCTGAAAAGGCCGCCTTTTCCCGGCCATATAGACCCCCCAGGCAACAACCGATTCGCCCGAAGGTGTCCAGGCCAATGAGTGTGAACGCAGGGTAGATTGTCCCGGAAGGAAGAGCACATCTCGCCAACAATCGCCCGAATCTCCGATCCGATGGCAGGAATTGGTTGAGACATCGATCCGGTATAGCACTGGCGGGAAGGACTCGTCAGCCAGAAAAACAACGCTCTTGTGATCGCGGGACCAGCGCACGTCGCGTCCAGAAGGAACCACCAGTTTGACGTTTCCATCCGAATCAAGTGCATATACGCCTTGAGGACCAGAGGGACCGCCGCGCACTCCCCGCAGGACCAGCAATGCCTCGTCGCCCCGGAGGCTGGTGAGAATGGCAGGCTCCCTCCCGTAGGTAGATGGGAGAGTCAGCAGAAACAGAAACATGACGATGGGGCACTTCATGGAGCATTCTTTCCTGATGGAGCTCCTCCTTCCTCGTGTCTCCAGAAGGCGGAAGGGCCTAGCTGGCCAGATGGCAAGGTTCTCTCCAGAACCGATGCCTAGATACCCAAATGACAGCGTATTGTCCTCCTATGCGCGAGAAAATGCTCCTTCAGCGTGGGCCCTCCCGCCAACGCAATGCCCGGCACGAACTGGCATACGGTTGACAGGTTGTCCGTGTACCAGAAGAAGGCATAGGGTTCGCGAACCATCACGCAGACATGGGAGTGGGTAAAAGTCGTGTTCGTCTTGCAGCAGGTCAGAGCCCCAGTGCAATGGGCCTCGTCCCCGAGGCCAAGCGAGTGCCCGAGTTCATGGAGAAGCGCCCGCAGTTTGGCGGCGTCCTGGTCGCAGACTACAGGCCTATAGGTTGCGTTGTCTGAAAGCGCAGCATGAGTCAGACGTGTCACAATCCGGTCGGGGGCAACGGACGTTGCGAAACGTTCTAGTTGGAACCCAACTATTTTGTCAGCGTCAGTTCCCGACACTTCCATATCGTTGTCGTTATTGACAGCCGTGAAGTGAGTCTTCGCGGGGTTGTAGCCAAGAGCCCTGGCCTGTTGCTCCAGTTTGGCCGATGTGGGTTCGCGTATATTCGTGTTGTCATACCGAAGGCCACTGCTGTCTGTGAAGCTCACATAGTGGGCTGTCTCGTCAGCTGCCGCCGTGACATCAACGCTGACGTCTGGTGCGATGAGACGGAGTTGCACCGTGATCTCCGCAAGCTGCAGAGGACTCATCGGGCAAGTCGACGAAAAAACCACGTGGGGATGCTTCAATTCGTCTGGATCATTAGTCGCTAGCATCGGCGGATCCTGGCGGTCGCGCCGGAGTTCGGCACCCGAGTTGGTCCACCCGGTGAGAACTACCCGCCAACAGCCTCCAGTCTTCGAGTAATCCGTGGTGGTATAGACGGTCTTTCCGGGCGATGGCGAGGCCGGATGGCGATCACCAAGCGATAGGTCGCCAGCACTGGTGAGGGAGACAGTCGCCTGTTCCGCAAGGTCCGGATCGATTGCTGTCAGCGCAACCCAGGAAGGAGGGACGGGATAGTTGGCATTGATCTTATACCAACAGACCAGACTAGAATCACCACTGCTGTCGTCCAGCTCCCAGCTTATCCCATGCTCGCCGAAGTAGATGTCATACTGTCCTGAATAGCCATCGTACGTCTTGGCCTGGAACCAGTCCATGGAACAGGTCGCCGTGGGCTTGCAGACGTCGATGTCGTAGCTGTAGGTTCCCCACTCGGATTCGCCCGGACCGAGCCCAAGGTTGGGGTTGGCGCCGTCCCAGGTCAGGGTGTAGGTGCCGGGACCGGAAATGGCAAGGGTCATGTAGGCCTCGTCGCCGTACCCCGGCCGGGTGTCGCCCCAGGCGGTCGGGGTCATCCAGACGACGATCTCCATCGGTTCGGACCGCCAGTTGGCCACGGTCACGGTGATCGCGGGCGCCGCCATGGTGCCCGAACCGGCGGGATCGTACTTGAAGTAGTGGATGGTGCCGGGACTGGCGCTGTATCCGGTGATGACGACGTTCTCGACGGTGACCGCGAGGGTGTCGCCGCCGGCGGTGCCGTCGGCCCCGCCCCAGCTTGCGGGGGGGGTGCCGAGTTGGTGGACCCAATGGGTGGCGACGGGATCGGGATCGACGTCGGTCCCGTCCCCGTGCATGTCGGAGGTGATGAGCGCGGCCTTGAGGGTGTAGTCGCCGTTGGGAAGCGCCCTGGTGTCCCAGCCGAAGGCCAGGGTCATGGTGCAGTCGTAGCCGCTGAACACCGGGTTCGCGGTGGTGTCGTCCGGATGGTAGAGGTAGTCCCACAGGTTGAAAGAGCCGCAGTCGGCGCTGTCCCAGATCCTGACCGCCCCGGTGTCGGCGCTATAGGCCCACACGACGAGGCGCTCCGGGTAGTGGCAGATCTCCTGGAAGGTGGCCTCGACCAGGACCGTCCGGTAGTCGCCGGTCTTGCTCCCGGACATCAGGTCCAACTCCTTGACGTCGATGCCCACGTTGGCGGGCACGGGATCGAGGGCGAAATCCTCGACGGCTGCCGCACCAGGAGAGAGGGTGATATCCCTGGATTCCGACTGGTACCCGTAGGCCCAGGCATCCAGAGTGTAGCTTCCTGGCGACACATTCGAGTAGGAGTACTGGCCATTCTGAATCTCTTCGTCGCTGAGGTTGTCGGAGGAGTACCAGGAGTAACCACCCTCGTCCATCAGTGAGACACTGGCCCCGTATTGGCTGATGGGCTCGCCGGTGTAACTGCTAGTAACCCTGCCTCTGACACTCGCCATGTCGCCGCAGGCGAGCAGGGTCACCACGCACCCCAGAAGGACAGCGAGGGAGGCACCGAGAACCACCGCGATTTTCTTCTTCATGATCCATGTCTCCTTAGGTATGGACTGTATCGTGCGCTACACGGATATGCAAAGGGGGTCGGGCCGCGCTCCGCTAACGGCGGTTCGGCGGTCCGTCTGGTTCGAGAACGACGGGATTCCCGGCAAGGGATTGGGCGAGGCGGATGGTCTGCCCGGCGATTTCCGAGAGTCCGGCACCGCCATCCTGCGGGGAGCAGGAGGCGCAGCCTGGGACGTTCCGGGAGGGAAGACGGGTGATGGAGCGCAGCCGGAGGAGGAGATCGGTGCAACGGGCTGTGGTGGGAGCGGAACCGGGTTGGTCGGCGAGGCGGAGGGCGACGAGAAGATGGCAGAGAATGCGGTCGGCGATTTCGGGTTGGCGGGCCAGGAGATTGGCATAGCCCTGCGGCACGGGAGCGGGATGCCGGGGAGCGGGCCGGGAGGGGCGGGGACCAAAGGGGGCGACCGTGGCGCGGGGCGATGCTGGCGTAGCGGTACCCTGCCACGGCCGTGACGGACTCTCCGCATCGCCTGCCGAATCCACCGACAGGGAGAAGCCCGCCTGGGCCGCCGCCGACTCCGCGGCGGCGAGGGAGGGGGAACGCACGGGGGCGGCGGGCGTCTGCGGCCAGTCCAGATGGAACAGTTCGCCGGAGCCGATCAGGAACTCCCGCCAGGAGGGCTGGCGGTCGGTCCCGGCAGCGATGGCCTCGCGGGCCCAGAAGATATCCGGGAAGGCGGAGCGAGCCCAGGCTTCGTACGCCGTTTCGGTTCGGGGCAGACCGAGACCGATCTCGGCGAGTAGGGAGGACTGGGTGGCTTCGGCCACGATCTCGTCCCGGATGCGGTTTAGCCCGTCCGCCGGAGCCTGGGCGGCGGCGGTCGTGGCGGCGGTCTGCGTGGAGTGCATGTCCGGACGCAGTGCCGGCGATTGGGCGAGGACGGGTTGCGGCTCTGGGCGGAAGGCGAAACGGCACGCAAGCCAACCCGTCAGGAGCACGGCCAGACACGCCGCAATCCGGACTAGGATGCGGCGGCGGTGCCGCCAGGTCTGCTCCGCTTCCCAGGAGCGGACGCGGCCCATCACGCCGGCCGTGAAGCCCTCGACGGACAGGCCGGCGGCAACCAGTTGCTCCGGCAACTCCGCCGCTGGTTTCAGGTCCCGAACCGCTGCCGCGCAGGCGGGGCATGTTCCGAGGTGCTCCTCCACCAGCGCGAACTCGTCCTCGGGCAACTCCCAGCGGACAAAGGCATCCGCCCGCGCCCGAACCCAGGCGCAGGACGGTTGCGGCCCGCCGGGAGGCAACGCGGAGGATGGATGGGGGGAAGAACTGCTCATACCCATACAGTGTCGGGAGTGTTACATGCGTGCCTGCATGAAACGCTCTGGTGCCAGACAGCTTCCCTGTCCACCAGCCAGGGGGAAGTGCCGGACGACACCTGCTCGGAGTTCGGCCGAACTGGGAGCTCAGGGCTTCGGGGCGGCTTCCAGGGAGGCTAGGAACTGCTGGATATCACGGTCGTCGGGGAAGGCCTTACTTACGGCTGATCCATACTCCTGTACCATCGCTTCAGGGGCCTCGCATTTGCGCAGCCCTTCAACATGGCGCTTCAGGAACTGGGCAATGGGGCGACTGCGCAGGCTATGTTCCCCCGAGTAGGCAACCGCGCCCAGAGACAGGGCCTGAGCCTGGGACAAGAACCGCTTCCCTCCCTCGCGCTGCAGCATGTCGGACGAGACATCGAGGAAATTCCTCACTACCAGGGCAGAGTCCCGAGGCGTCGCCTTGGCAAGTGTCGCGATGCAACTCTCCGTCACACCCATGCAGAGCTTTTGGCACTCTTCTTCGGAAATAGGCTCCACCTTCGGAAGAGTGTCCGCTTGCCCATCGGGTTGCGAAGGGACAGGGCATGCCAGGAGTACCTTCCGCCACAGATAGGGCCCCTGCCGCAAATCGTGGAAGTGTGGCATGACGGCAAGAGCCGCCGAGGCAGCCACGCGCCAGTCCGGATGGTTCCGGCGCGACTCAAGCAGCTTCTCCAGTCGCTGGTCCACATCCCCTTCGGCGAGATGGACAGATATGCGCGAGCCGCCGCAGAATGAGTCGACCAGAGACAGCAGGCTATTGTCGTCGAGATTCACCAGATCCTGATCCGCATCCCTCAAGACCGTAGCCGGGTCGGCATCGGCCGAAAGCAGACGCCATAGCAGCAGGAAACCGAGAGCCCGCGAACCGCCAGGAGTCTTGCGGAGCGCGGGTAGCCGACTGGTCGCCCACTCCAAAGCCTGTTCCTCTTCGCCGACCAATATGCCACTGCCCAATACATGGCAGGCTAGCTCAGCCAACTCCGGTACCGTCTCGGCGTTCGCATTCGCAAATACGGCGTTCAGTCCTTCCCGACCGGCCCAGGCCGCCTTGCGATCATGACCCGCCCAACAGGCCCAGGCAATGCGCTGGAGTGTCGCGTCCGTGGCAAGCCCGAAGGCCTCGCCATAGGCGACCCCAGCCTTGGCAGAATCGCCCAGCATGCTGTAGACATCGCCCTTCGCCATGGCCAGTTCCACGGCTGGGAGGCCAGCTTGGGCTTCACGTTGTTTGATCTCTTCGGCCAGGGCCGGGAATTGGCTCAGGCTTTGTCCTGTTCCAGGACGTGGCGGACGGGATGGGCTGGGGGATTCGGACCGAAGCATGGAGAACAGCAGACGCCGGATCCTCTGCCTGTCGGGGTACCCGAACTTGGTCTCGCCCTCCCGAAGCAGTGTGATTGCTTCCGCCCGGTCACCGCCCTGCGCGAAGCCGTTGGCGGCCGCACAAAGGGCGTCGGCATCGTCATCCCTGGCGAGATCGAGGTCGATCTGGGCAATTTCCTTGACGACCTCCGGAGGTTGCTTCCCCATCTGGCTCATCATGGCGGCACGAGCGTGCGCGCTTGGCAGGCTGTGGGCGAGAAGGCGCACCAACTCTGGATCCGTGACCAGCTTCTTCCTTAGCAGCGGAGGCAATTTGGAGCTGTAGGAATACCGCAGCCGCTCGGCCAAAGGCCCCTTGTAGGAGACAATAGCGTCGACAATCTTCTTCCGCACATCGCGCGGTAACTTTGTGAATGGCTCCAGCATAGCCACGGATTTCTCCTCGTCCCACACCGGGCGTCGCCATACCGACAGCAGGCGGAAGGCCCCGGCCATTGCTTTCCACGAAGCTCGTTCCGGCTTTGTCCCTGCCGCCTCCTCGAGCATCTCCGCTGTGCCCATCCAGTCGAACGTCTGTCGTCGAGCCCGCAGAGCCGGGTCCATGTCCTCGATCAGCGGAACAAGCCGAGTGAAATCCCCGTCCAGCATCTCCAAGAAGGCATCATATGTCTTCCGCCCGACCGGATCGCTCCCGTAGAGCTTCTTTCCCCATTCCTCCGTTGCCGTCCCCCCAAGCGCCTTCGCACTTGCGGCGGCCATCGCTACCGGCCTGATCCCAAAGCGGACGATCGGCGGTTCTGGGACAGGGGAAACGCCCTCCCGTTGTTCCCGTGCCGTGGGTTCCTGGGGAACTGCATACTCTCTGCCCACTTCGGCGAGGCAGGCCTCCCATCTTCCGGCTGCCAGATTCGCCGCCAACAGACTGCTGCGAGGCCCGGCCGTGGTGTTGCTGCCGGTAGGCCGGTCCTCCCCTTGGCCGTAGATTGCTGCCGCGAAGGACAGGAAGCCAACAAGATATGGGGCATAAGTTTTCATTTCGTTCCGACCTGACGTTCACGATGGAATCCATTCATCCCCAAGGCAACGGAATGTTCTTTATCCAAACAGCAAACACTCCCTGCATCGTGACATGCCTGACCAGCAGGCACGGAGCCCTCCGCAACGCGCTAGAGCGTCGCCTCCCCTTACTACGGGATATCTGCTCCCTCGCTCCTCGCACGGATTCTAGCCATCCGATCAAGGAAAATCTGTGCGTCGATGGCCATCGTGCTCCTCGGCCAGGTTTCGAGGATCCTCCCTGCGCGGGTTTCGCCGATCTCAGGTTCGCGGTCATCGATCAGCTCGAAGAGGGCGTCGGGCGCTTCCAGGAAATCTTGCACTGACGCCGCCTCCAGAAGGAGCGAGATGCCCCGGCTACACTGTTCGTCCGGGGGCTTCCGGATTCGACTTGTCTCGAACAGCCAGTTTCCCAGTTTTGCCTTCGCGTAAGGCGCGAACAGACTGTCGGCGTGGGTTTTCAGGAACCTTTCCCATGCCGCCGCGTCCTCTTTGCCGAAATAGGGCGGAGTGGAGTGCAACGATAGCACGCGGAGGAGCGTGTGCTCTTTCAGGAACGCGACGGCAGCCTGCTCGTTATCGGGGAGGGCGATCACTTCGAAGGGGACCTCCGGGGACGAGACCTTCGCCTTGCCGCCGATATCCCGGAAGACCGCGCGGATACCATAGGCCCCCAGCGTCTCGACGTAGCTGGGAGGGATGACGACCCGGTGCCACGAGGCCCATCCTGGGGGCATGTCCTCAGGCGCGGGAGGTCCCGTGAAGAAGTTGATCATCCCTGGGTAGCGGAAAGAGATGCTCTCCTCCTTCCCATCCGGGCTCCGCAGCGAAAACCTCAGATAGCTGTCGCTGATCCCGTCGAGGAGGGCGTTGCCGCGGATCGTCTGGGCTGTCGGGTTGCGCAAGGTGACGAAAAGACAAATGGGGACGTACTGGCCAAACCGGGACGTCTCCGTCCGGACTGTGAGCTCAAGGTCGGCGAATCCCGCGCCGCTCGTATCCGGCAACCCGACCAGGAGGCTGGCGACACTGACAATGCCCAATCGGAAAAGCCATGGTCTCATAGCATCACCTCCTTGTGCACAGATGCACCCTACCATCCTCTACCTACCGCCTACTGTCCGCCTGATCTCAGAATACCACCTACTGTTTGCCTGATCTTCAAGATCTCGGCATCCGTGAAGGAAGGGGTTGCTGTCGGGTCCAGAACGCTGTTGCTAGTTCCGTCTTCGGTCGCCATGAAGCCGGAGCCCCCCGGCGCATCGGCGAGGTCGAAACAATGCCCAATCTCATGCACCACCACTCGCTGTTCAAGCAGCGCCCGCTTTCCGGCCCATGCTGCAACGTTCCGGATCTGTTCGTCGATCGCCTCCTGGAAGATCGCCGCCGCATAGAGCGCAGAGGCACCGTACATGATGCTGCTCTCGCCGTCTCCGTCCTTGAGAACCGGTCCCTGGAACGCACTGCAGAGGCAAACCGCGTAATACGCTTCCTCCGGATTGGCGCTGATGGAACTGGCATTCCCGACCATCATCATTTGCGCCAAGTCTGAGAACAGGTTACCACCCGGCCAGTTGAGAAGAGGATTGATATTGTTTGTGTTGTTCGCCATGTTGCCGCAACCATCGTCCGCAATCTCAATGTAGGCCCGTTTTAAGGACTCGTTGACAAGACCAGTGTTAGGAGGACCAGCCATCAGATACGTGTCATCGTCGTTAAGCTCAAATGGGATGTCGGCCAGCTCCGTCACTTTCACGTGCCTGCACGCGGGAACATCCGCCACGGTGCTCACTGTCTCGATGGTCATGGCAGTGCCTGCGACAGTGAGTGTGCCACCGTTGTAGTCGGCACTATCCAGGCTCCCGGCAGTCACCTCCACCGTGAAGACGCGGGTATCCCTGTGCAACTCGATCACCTTTCCCGAGCAGGCAGTAGCCGGCGGAGGTGCTCCTGGTTTCACCGATGCCACGGCAGATATATTGAACTCGTTCCCTGCGCTGGGCTTAACGTAGTCGTTACCATTGCCGAGGAGCAGATTGGTGACGGCTCCAGTCCCCACCTTTATCCGCCCACACCGGAATCGTCCGAACCCAGTAGGGATCGAGTCCAGGTTGGGAGAGCTGTCCGGCCCTGTGGGTAGGTTCGTCAAGTTGGCTGCCTCGCCCGATGGCAGATTCGGGAGAGCCAGATACACCTGGGTTGCAACTGGACTAGTATCCGATACAATCCCGGTGATGTGATCCACCGTCCCTGTCACCTGGTTGAGGTTCGAGACGTCGCTCATGCAATCCTTCTCGACATGGAGTCTCCGCCAGACCGTCAGCATGTCGGTCACGTAGGCAGCCGGAACCGCTGCCCCTGCTTCTGTGACGACCTCCCCGCCGGCGGTGTTCTGCTTGGCTTTGAGTGCATTCAACCATGTCCTGCTTCCCGATGCCACGACCCGGTAGTTGTCTCCCGGTCTCCAGCCAACTTGGAACGTGACTTTGGCCTCGCCAGCGGCATCGGTCACGGCGGAGGTCTGGAGAAGCGAGGCGTCCTCGGCGAGATTGTCCTCTGGCTCGCTCTCGTCGTCAAGTGGAGCAGACGAGGCCGAGGGATCATCCACATCGATCACCCGGAACTGCACCACCGCGCCTGCCGCCGTCGCCCCAAGTTTGGCCTTAACAGTCACCTGCCTGCGATTGGTGTTGTCGTCTGGCGTTGTTTTGCCAGGAAAGATACGCTGGCCATTCGTGCTGCCATCGCTCGGGTTGGTGTTGGCGGTGAGCGGACTATCCATGGCGACCCATGTCGTACTCTTCACGTCCGTAACAGTGAGGTGGAGAGTGTCCCGATGCACTTCGAGGCCATAGGGGTCCGTATAGCTCAGAACCAGCTCTGCCTCACCCTCCGCCAGGCCCTCGACGAAAACAGAGCCGGTCAGATCCCCAAGCCTCTCGATTTCGTCGTTGAACATGGTGGGCGTCCCCGAAAGCGGCCCGATCATCCACTGCCAGTAGGTATGCGTTGGCCCCTGCAGGAAACAGCCCATCGTGTCCAGCGGGTAGCGTTTGCTGCAGACTCTGACCTTGTCGGCTCCGGCAGTCAGC
>QKCY01000196.1 GCA_003245525.1 Victivallales bacterium
GCTGCGCATTCCGACGATGGTGAACACCGGCACCGGGCATGGTGAACGGTAGCGGCGCGAAGCGACGCTGGGGTTGGTAAGCATACGATCAAGTGTTCGCCATGGCCAAGGGAGAGCGGGTTTTGCGTTGGGACTCTCCTTTGAGTTCGAGCCGGTAGGCGTTGTGGACCAAGCGGTCGAGGATGGCATCGGCCAAGGTGGGATCGGGAAAGCGGCTATGCCACTGGTCGACGGGGACCTGGCCGGAGAGCAAGGTGGAGCGGCGGCCGTAGCGATCATCGAGCACTTCCAGCAGATCGCGGGTCTGCTTGGCGTTGAGGGTGTCGCGCATCCAATCATCGAGGATCAGCAGGTCGAAGCGGGCCAAGGTGTAGAGTTCTTTGCGATAGGAGCCGTCGGCATGGGCGTGGGTGAGATCGTCGAGCAATCGTGAGGTGCGCAGGTAGCGCACACTCAAGCCCTGGCGGCACGCCGCCTGTCCGAGGGCACAGGCCAGGTAGGTTTTGCCGGCCCCGGTGGGGCCGAGCACGATCGTGTTGAGATGCTGGTGGATCCATTGGCTCTCCGCCATCTCCAGCACCAGCCGGCGTTGTAGGCCACGGGAAGCACAGAGATCCAGATCCTCGATAGTGGCCGACTCGTGGAAGCGCGCCGCGCGCAACGCCCGGTGCAGGCGGTTGTTCTCGCGGCGGGTGCACTCGCGATCCACGAGCAGGCCCAGGCGTTCTTCAAACGAGAGCTCCGCGTAATGGGCCATTTGGCGTTGCTCCTCCAGGGCCTGGCGAAAGCCGACTAGGCGTAGGCTGGAGAGTTTGTCCAGTAATGGTTGGGTGAGCATGGTGAGTTCGTCTCCTTTCGGTCAGTGGTAGTAGCCCGGCCCCCGGACATTCGGGTGGGCCGGATGGGGTGGGGTCTCGGGTTCGGCGAGGTCCAGCGCCAACTGGTCGAAGCGGCTGTCGAGGATGTTCTTGATGCCGCGGTAGTGGGAGATGCCGCAACGGATGGCGCGGGCGCAGGCGGCTTCCAGCCGGCGGTCCGAGGTGCGCTTGGCCAGGCCAAGGATGCCCAGACAGGAGCGGTAGGCCTGCTCGGGGTGGACCTTGGCATCCAGCCGCGTCTGGATCACCTGGCGGGTGGCGGGGCCGATCTTTGCGGCCCAGGAGAGAAACCGCTCTGGAGACCACTGCCCGTAGCGCTGGTGGTTCGGGGGGCGATGCACGGCCAGCGTGTAGTAGCGATGCCCATCGGTTACACCCCGCCGATGGGAGGCCACCCGCTGGAATTGGTAGAGGATCTCGACGGTGCGCTCGGTGGCCCGCACCTCCACCCGGCGCCGGGTGAGGTGGAAAGACACGGAGTAGAAGTTGCCATCGAAGGCCACGTGGTAGTCGATGCCTACGGTGGCCTTTTTGAACGTGGCGAACTCGTAGGGGGTGTCCGGCAACGGGCGCAACGCCGGCCGGTCGATGGCCTCAAACAGCGCCCGGCGGCTCTTGCCCAGATGCCGCATGGGGCGGTCGTTGATCTCGTCGAGCAACGCCCGAATCGCCTGGTTGAGCGCCGCCAGGCCCACGAAGTGCTGATCACGCAGTCGTGCCAGGATCCAGCGCTCGGCCACCTGCACGGCGACTTCCACCTTGGCCTTGTCGCGGGGCTTGCGCACCCGCGCCGGCACCACCGCCATCCCGTAGTGGCGGGCAAAGTCCTGATAGGTGGGATTGAGCTCCGGTTCGTAACGACAGGCCCGCTTCACCCCGGAGCGCAAGTTGTCGGGCACCACCAGCTCGGTGACCCCGCCGAAATAGCCGAAGGCGCGCCCATGGCCCTCGATCCAATGGGGCAACTCCTGGCTCCACTGGGCCTCGGCGTAGACGTAGCTCGACGCGCCCAGAGTGGCGATAAACAGTTGGGCGTCGTGAATCTCGCCGGTTTCAGGGTCGATGACCTCGATGGTCTGGCCCGCATAGTCGACGAAACACCGCTCGCCGGCCTTGTGGACCAGACGCATCGTGGGATGAAGGTGGCGGGCCCAGGCAGCGTAGAGCTCACAGAACCGGCTGTAGCCGTAGCCGCCGGGATGGGCCTGGCGGTACTCCAGCCACAGCAGGCGCTTGGTCACGCCTTTGCGGCGCAACTCCGCGTGGACCCGGGACCAGTCCGGCCGGGGGCGCTGATCGACCGGAGGATGCGCAGCCCCGGCGACGTCGGCATACAGGCGCCGGTTGAGCTCTCCATCATGGAGCTTGTCGGGCAGCGGCCAGCCCAAGCCTGCCGCCGCGGCCCGCTGGACACACTCGTAGACCGCGCCGGCACTGACCGAACAACTTTGGGCGATGGCCCGGTAGGAGAGCCTGCAGTCGAAGCGCAGGCGCAAGATTTCTCGGATTTTTCGCATGGACAACCGTTTCTGAGCCATTGGTCGGGTCACCTCCCCAGTCTCCAGGACAAAAGGGGTGACCCTGACAGCTCACAACAGGGTTATCCAGCGTCGATTTCGCGAATGCTTACCGTAGGTTCCGAGAGATTCCGGAGCATGGTGAACACCCGTTCCGGGCAAGCTGAACACCGATTCCAAGCAACCAGCCCAAGACTGTTCATCATGGCGCTGGAACCGATGTTCATCATCCGTCGGATTCCGTGTTCACCATCAATCGGAATCGGTGTTCAGCTTCGGCCGGAACGCGCA
>QKCY01000177.1 GCA_003245525.1 Victivallales bacterium
CCGCAAGATCGGCGGGATTCCGCCAGAACCCGGCGGCCAGCCCGGCCAGCATGGCGGCACCCAGGGCGGTGGTCTCGGTGCTGCGGGGTCGGATCACCGGGACGCCGAGGATGTCGGCCTGGAACTGCATGAGGAAGCTGTTGGCCGCGGCCCCGCCGTCGGCACGGAGCGCCTGGACTTCGTGCCCGGCGTCGATCCGCATGGCCGTGACGAGGTCGGCTGTCTGGTAGGCGATGGCTTCGAGGGTTGCCCGCACCAGATGCGCTCGCTCGGTGCCGCGGGTGATGCCGACCAGTGTGCCGCGCGCTTCGGAGTCCCAATAGGGGGCGCCGAGACCGGTGAAGGCCGGGACCAGGTACACGCCGCCCGTATCCTCCACCGAGCGGGCCAACGCCTCCGACTCGGGGGCCGAGCCGATGATCTGCAGGCCGTCGCGGAGCCACTGCACGGCGGACCCGGCGCTGAACACCGATCCCTCCAGGGCATAGGCGATCTGGCCGCACGGGTCGCAGGCAACGGTGGTGAGCAATCCCTGGTGCGAGGCGATTGCCGTGTCTCCGGTCTGGAACAGGGTGAAGCAGCCTGTCCCGTAGGTGTTCTTGATGTCGCCAACCGCCACGCCGCGCTGGCCGAAGAGGGCCGCCTGCTGGTCGCCGGCGATGCCGGTAACCGGGATGCCCGCAGGCAGCGGTCCGGCGGCGGTGTGCCCGAACAGACCGGCCGACGGCAGCACGTTCGGCAGGATGGCAGCCGGGATGCCGAAGGTGGCGAGCAGCTCCTGGTCCCAGTCCAGGCGGTGGATGTCGAAGCACATGGTGCGCGAGGCGTTGGTCGGGTCGGTCGCGTGGACGGCACCGTTGGTCAGGCGGAACAGGACATAGGAGTCGATGGTGCCGAAGCAGATATCGCCAGCCTTGGCCCGGTCCCGCAGGCCGGGCACGTTTTCGAGCAGCCAGACGATCTTGGTCGCGGAGAAGTAGGGATCGATGACCAGTCCGGTCCGCTCGGCGACCAGGTCCCCAAGCCCTGCCTCGCGATAGCGGCGGCAAAGGTCCGCCGTGCGTCGGCATTGCCAGACGATGGCAGCGTGGACCGGCCTGCCGCTGGCCCGCTCCCAGAGCACCGTGGTTTCCCGCTGGTTCGTGATCCCGATGGCGGTGATTTCGCTCGCCTGCCGGTGTGCGTGGGCCAGGGCGCGGGGGATGACCTGGCAGGTGACCTCCCAGATCTCGTCCGCGTCGTGGGAGACCCAGCCCGGCTGCGGGAAGATCTGTCGGAACTCCTGCTGGGCCATGCCCAGGCAGCGTCCGTCCCCGCCGATCAGGAGAGCCCGGATGCTAGTCGTCCCGAGATCGAGTGCGAGGATCATGCCGGTGTTGCCTCCTGACCGAATGCGGTCCTAGTATCGCCGGAGATACGATACCCGCATTCCGCTGGCTGCGCATCCTCTCGGCGAACTGACAAGGCGGTTTGATGTCCCTATCTCCGGCACTATCAGGGAGATGAGGGATTTCGGTTACATTTATGGATGAATATGTTGTTTTGTACAAGGAATATGCCGGAATATACAATTAGTCTGGTTTTCCACTGTGTATCGTGAGTTCATGTGATCACCTTCTGTCCCGCCATGGCGGGCAACAGAACACAACCAACGTCCGGGAGTAGAACGATGGCTAGAGGTCGGATTGTGGATGCGGTCAAGGCGGGGCGTACCCTCGTGTCGGATGGCGCCTGGGGCACCTTCCTGCAAAAGAAGGGCCTGCAGCCGGGCGAGTGTCCCGAGTTGTGGTGCGTGGAGCGTCCGGCGGACGTGCTCGACATCGCCCAGAGCTACATCGCGGCGGGGGCCGACATGATCGAGGCGAACAGCTTCGGCGGCACCTCCTACAAGCTCGAACACTATGGTCTGGCCGACCGGGTCGCCGAGATCAACGCGGCGGCGGCGGCCATTTCGCGGCAGGCGGCGGGCGACGACCACTGGGTCATCGCCTCCATGGGGCCGACCGGCAAGATGCTGCTGCTCGGCGACGTCAGCGAGGACGAGCTCTATGCGTCCTTCAAGGAACAGGCGGTCGCTCTAGAACAGGGCGGTGCCGACGCCATCTGCATCGAGACCATGACCGCGACCGACGAGGCTTGCCTGGCCATCCGCGCGGCCAAGGAAAACACCAAGTGCGAGGTGATCTGTACCTTCACCTTCGACCTCACCCAGCAGGGCGAGTACCGCACCATGATGGGCATCACCCCGGCGGATGCCACCCAGGCCGCCCTCGCTGCCGGCGCCGACATCGTCGGGACGAACTGCGGCAACGGCATGGAGCGGATGATCGAGATCGTCCGCCAGATCCGCGCCACCACGGCGACCACTCCGATCCTGGTCCACGCCAACGCCGGCCTGCCCCACAATGTGGGCGGGGTCGATGTCTTCCCGGACACGCCGGAGACCATGGCGCACCTGACCAAGAAGCTGGTGGCGGCCGGGGCCAACATTGTCGGCGGCTGCTGTGGCACCACCCCCGCCCATATCCAGGCGATGAAGCAAGCCCTCTAGCACCGAACGGAGAACGGCCATGGCCACGACGCCCAGATTCCTCGGGACCGCGATTGGCTCCATGCCCTTCGTGGACATCGAACACGCGATCGACGTCTCGCTCGCCCGCCTGGACGCCCCCATCTGGCCCCAGTTGTCCGCCTTCGGGCTCCGGGAGCAGATGGAGATCCAGTACTCCGAAGGAATGCCCTGCGTGGTCATCGACGAGGCCAAGTCGCGGATGTTCTTCGACACCTCCGGCGACTACTCCGAAGCCTTCGCCGAGTTCTACGAGCAATACCTCGTGGCCATGGACCCCGACGAGGGCACGGGCGACTGTTCGGCCATGGCCATCTCTCCCGCGTTCTCCCACGGCTTCCACGCCCTCAAGCAACGGCTGGAAGCCAGCGGGGCCAAGCTCCCCTGGCTCAAATGCCAGACCACCGGTCCCGCCAGCTTCGCCCTGACCATCGTGGACGAGAACAAGCGGGCGCTGTGGTACAACGAGGAGTTCCGCGACGTGGTCATCAAGGCCCTGGCCATGAAGTGCCGGTGGCAGTTGCAGGAACTGAAGCCCTTTGCCGAGCAGATGATCTGCTTCATCGACGAACCCATTCTCTCGGCCTTCGGCAGTTCCACCTATGTTTCCGTGCAGCGGGACGAGGTGGTGGCGGCTCTGAACGAAGTGGTCGAGGCGGTCCATGCGGAAGGGGCGCTGGCCGGGGTGCATTGCTGCGGCAACACGGAATGGAGCATCCTGATCGATGCGGGTGTGGACATCGTCAACCTCGATGCCTTCGGCTTCGGCGAGACCATCGCCATGTACGCCAATGCGGTCGGCCCCTTCCTCGCCAACGGCGGCTACATCGCGTGGGGCGTGGTCCCCACCTCCCCGGCCATCCGCCAGCAGACTGCCGCGACCCTCCTGGCCAAGCTGGAACAGGCGATGGACCACTTGGCCAGCAAGGGAATCAGCAAACAGTTGATCCTGGATCAGGCGATCATCACGCCTTCCTGCGGCACCGGTTCCATGGAGCCCGCCGATGCCGAGCAGGTCTTCGCCCTCACGGCGGAACTGACCAAGGCTCTCCGCGAGAAGTACGTCTGATGAAACTGGCCATCTCCGGCAAAGGCGGCGTGGGCAAGTCGACCCTGGCGGCGGCATTGGCTCTGCTGATGGCCCGGCGCGGGCGCAAGGTGTTGGCGGTGGACGCCGACCCCGACGCAAACCTGGCCGCGGCCCTGGGACTTTCCGCCGCCGAGCAGGAGGCCATCGTCCCCATTGCCCAGCAGGTGGCCCTCGTCGAAGAGCGTACCGGGGCGAAGGTGAAGCAGTACGGGCAGATGTTCCGGCTCAACCCAAAGGTGGACGATATCGCCGACGGCTACGCCATCCGCCACGAGGGTGTCTCCCTAATCGTCCTCGGGGCCGTGGAACAGGGCGGCTCCGGCTGCGCCTGCCCGGAGAGCATTCTCCTCCGGGCGCTGGTGACCGATCTGGTGCTGTTCAAGGACGACGCCCTGGTGATGGATATGGAGGCCGGCGTGGAGCACCTCGGCCGGGCCACGGCCCAGGGCGTGGATACCATGATCGTGGTGGTGGAGCCGGGTCAACGGTCCATCGATTGCGCCCGCCGGGTATTCCGCATGGCCGAGGAAATCGGTCTCACGGACCTGCGCATCGTAGCCAACAAGGTGGTGACGGCGGCGGACGAGGCCTTCATCCGCCAAGCCCTGCCCGAGGTGAAGCTGCTGGGGGTGATTCCCTACTCCGAGGACCTGCGGCAGGCGGACCGCCACGGCCAATCGGTCTTGCAGGGCGGCGCGGCGGTGGTGCAGGCTTGCACCGCGATCCTGGACTCTTTGGAACCGGAGGCACGGTGATGGCCAATCTCTCCCGAGAGGCGTTTGCCCGACTGATGGCCCAGGTCGAGGAACTGGAGGAGATCGTCGACGAACGCGAAGCCGGGGTCCGAATCGCGGCCAAGGTCGGTGGCGCGCCAGGCATGGCGGCGGCAACCAAGGCGCTAGAGATCGCCCAGGAAGAGTTGCGCAAGTGCCGCGCAGAACTCGCCCGGATCAGCGACGGCTGCGGTCACCCCCATCACCACTAGACGGAATCCCATGAGCTATCTGATCGGCATCACAGGCAAGGGCGGCGTCGGCAAGACGACGGTGGCCGCGTTGCTGGTTTCCCGGCTCATCGCCCAGGGCAAGGGCCCGGTGCTGGCCGTGGATGCCGATCCGAACTCCTGCCTGGACGTGACCTTGGGTGTCCGGGCGGAAAAGACCGTGGGTGGGGTCCGCGAGGACGCCCGGCGCATCGCGGGCGAGGGCATGGCCAGCGGCATCTCGAAGCAGGAATTGCTGGAGATGAAGATCGCCGAAAGCCTGATCGAGGCCAAGGACTTCGACCTCATCGCCATGGGTCGTCCCGAGGGTCCAGGCTGCTACTGCTATGCGAACAACGTGCTGAAGAGCGTCCTCGGCCAGATCGCCGAACACTATCCCTACGTGGTCCTCGACAACGAGGCGGGATTGGAGAACCTCTCGCGTCGCCTCGTTCAGAAGGTGGACCTGCTGGTGATGGTGGCCGATCCCTCGCAACGGGGCCTGGACACTCTGCTTCGCCTGCACCAACTGGTGCAGGAGATGGAGATTGCCTACGACCGCCTGGTCCTGGTCGTGAACCGCCTCCGGCGCGACGAGCTGCCGGAGCGGGTCCGCGAACTCCAGGCAGCGACTGGCGCCGATGCCGTCGTGGGCTTGCCCGACGATCCCGAACTGGCCGAGTGGGGCGAAGAAGGCAGAAGCCTCACCACCTTCCCGGCCGACAATCCCGTCGTCACCCGCCTCGATCGCCTGCTGGCCTATTCCTAACGCCGAGTTTGCGCATAAGGAGTCCGCTGTGCCCAACCATCCGCTCACTCCTGAGGATCGCGTCATCAACCCCGCCTCCATCGCCATGCTGCGCAAGGCGGAGGCCGACGGGGTGGATACCTGTTTCCACCGGTTCGACGCCTTGGGGACCCAGTGCAGGTTCGGGGTCACCGGTGTCTGCTGCAAGAACTGCCACATGGGGCCCTGCCGGATCACCCCCAAGAGTCCGCGCGGCATCTGCGGGGCGGATGCGGACACCATCGTGGCCCGCAATTTCCTGCGCGAGGTGACCGGGGGTTGCGCCGCCCACTCTGACCATGGCCGCCATCTGGTGCTCCGGCTCAAGGCCGTCGCCGAAGGGAAGGGCGGCGACTACCGCATCACCGACCGCAAGGCCCTGCTCCGCATCGCTGGCAAGTACGGGATCGAGACCGCAGGCCGCGAGGACAACGCCATCGCCCTGGAACTGGCCAATACCTTCCTCGCCGACTTCACCGCCCAGGAAGAGACCCTGAAGACCCTCACCCTTGCCCCCCGCAAGCAACAGGCGATCTGGGAGAAGGTCGGGGTGGCCCCCATGGGCATCGACCGCATGTGTGTCGAGGCCATGCACCGGACCCACATGGGCGTCGACCACGACTACCGCAACCTCCTGCTCCACGCCTTCCGTACCGCCTTGGCGGACGGTTGGGGAGGTGCCCGCATCGCCTCCATGGCCGCCGACATCCTCTTCGGCACGCCGAAGCCGCTGCGCAGCGAAGCCAATCTGGGCGTGCTGGAAGAGAAGCAGGTCAACATCATCGTCCACGGCCACGAACCCGCCCTCTCCGAGATGCTGGCCGTCGCCGCCCGCGATCCCGAGGTGATCGCCTACGCCAAGGCGGCGGGCGCGGAAGGGGTCAACCTGGCTGGGCTCTGCTGCACGGCCAACGAGATCCTGATGCGGCGGGGGGTTCGGGTGGCGGGCAACTTCCACCAGCAGGAGCTGGCCATCGTCACCGGCGTGGTGGAGATGATGGTGGTGGACGTGCAGTGCATCATGCCCAGCCTGCCCACCGTGGCGGCCTCCTACCACACCGAAATCGTCTCCACCGCCGATGCTGCCAAGACCATCGGCGCGACTCATATCGCCTTTCGGGCCAGCGACGGACTTGCCTCGGCCAAGGCCATCGTCAAGCGCGCCGTCGACAACTTCGCCAAGCGCGATCCGGGCAAGGTCCTGGTGCCTGCCGTGAAACAACCCCTGGTGGCGGGATTCAGTGTCGAAGCGATCAAATACATGCTCGGCGGTACCTACCGCGCCTCCTTCCGGCCTCTCAACGACGCCATCATCCAGGGGCGTATCCGGGGCGTGGCGGGGATCGTCGGCTGCAACAACCCGAAGACCCAGGCCGACTCCTACATCAACACGGTCACCCGCGAGCTCATCAAGCGGAACGTGCTGGTCCTCCAGACCGGTTGCGCGGCCCAGGCCTCGGCCAAGGCTGGTGCCCTGACCCCCGAAACCGCCCTGGCCGAAGCGGGCAAGGGCCTGCGCGAGGTGTGCGAGGCGGTGGGTATCCCCCCGATTCTCCACATGGGCAGTTGCGTGGACAACGCGCGCATCTTGGAAGCCGCCACCGAGATCGTGCTGGAAGGCGGCTTGGGCGACGACATCGGTGGCCTGCCCGCCGTGGGCATCGCCCCGGAATGGATGAGCGAAAAGGCCGTCACCATCGGCTGCTACTTCGTGGCTTCCGGCTGCGATGTCATTCTCGGTCTGCCGTTCCACATCAGCGGTTCGGAAAACGTCACCCGGTTCCTCCAGGAGGAGGCCACCGAGCTGTTCGGCGGAGCCTTCCACGACATTCCCGACCCCCTCGCCGCTGCCGACAAGACCCTGGAGCTAATCGAGGCGGCCCGCGAGCGCTTGGGCATCAATGCGAAGGCGGAGCGCAAGCTCTTCGATATGAAGGACAGGAGACAGCTCGATGTCTAAGCTGATCTGTAGCAGCGCCATCGACGGGGCAGTCGCGTGGGTCGCCCAGGCCGAAGCCAAGCTGGCCGAGGCCATCGCCGCCAAGGGCGAGGCGGCCCCCGTGGCGTTCCCGAACACCGCCTACTACCTGCCCATTGTCTACTCCTTCACCGGGCTCAAGGTGACCACGCTGGGCGACCTCCGCGAGGTGCTGCACCAAGCCAAGGAGCTACTCCCCGAGCGGCCCGCCGAACACGTCTGGCTGCCCTATCTGGGTAACGCGCTGGACGCGGGCGTGGCCGCTCTCTTCGCCTGCGAGGCCATCGAGGCCTGCAAGACCCTGATCGGCCCCGATCCGGTGAACGGCATCTGGCTGGGCGCGGCCAACGACGTGATCATGCGTGAACGCGGCATCGAGTTCGTGGACGGCACCGCTCCCGGCTTTGCGGCCATCACCGGTGCGGCTCCCACCAACGCCATCGCGGTGAAGATCGCCAAGCAACTCCAGGAAAAGAACCTGTATGTCTTCATGGGCGGCTGCACCGACGGCAAGCAGTTCGCCGAGCAGTTGGCCGAGGAAGGGGTGCAGTTGGGCTGGGAAACCCGCTTGGTGCCCTTCGGCAGCGACGTCTCGGCCCTGGTCTACGCGCTGGGTTTCGCCAACCGCGCTGCTCTTTCCTTTGGCGGCGTCGAACCCGGCGACTTCCGGGCCAATCTGCGCTACAACCAGAACCGCATCTTCGCCTTCGTCCTGGCCTTCGGCGAAGTGACCCCGGCCAAGTACGCGGCGGCGGCGGGGGCCATCAACTACGGCTTCCCGGTCATCGCCGACACCGACATCCCCGAGATTCTGCCCACCGGCATCTGTACTTACGAGCACGTGGTCTCCAACGTGCCCCACGACAGCATGGTCGAGAAGGCCCTGGAGGTGCGCGGCTGCAAGGTGAAGGTCACCAAGGTCCCGGTGCCGGTCGCCTACGGTCCCGCCTTCGCCGGCGAGCGCATCCGCAAGGCCGACGTGCAGGTGGAGTTCGGCGGCAACAAGACCAGCGCCTTCGAGTTCGTGACCAGCGTCGGCATCGACGAGATCAACGACGGCGAGATCGAGATCATCGGCCCCGACATCGAGGCGGTGGAGGTGGGCACGGCCCTGCCTCTCGCCATCTGGGTCGAGGTGGCCGGCCGCAAGATGCAGGCCGATTTCGAGCCCATTCTCGAACGCCAGATTCATCACATGGTGAACGGGGCCGAGGGCATTTGGCACATGGGCCAGCGCGACATCGTCTGGACCCGCGTCTCCAAAGCGGGCTTTGCCGCCGGGCTGCGCCTGCGCCACTACGGCGAGATTCTCCATGCCAAGATGCTGGCGGACTATCCGGCCATCGTGGACAAGGTGAAGGTGACCCTTATCACCGACCCCGACGAGGTGGAGCGCCGCCAGACGGTGGCCCGCAAGATCTACGACGAGCGCAACCGCCGTCTGGCCACCATGACCGACGACAATGTGGACACCTTCTACAGTTGCCTCCTCTGCCAGTCCTTCGCTCCCGACCACGTCTGTATCATCACCCCGGAACGGCTGGGCCTTTGCGGGGCCTACAACTGGCTCGACGGCAAAGCCGCCTTCGAGATCGACGAGACGGGCCCCAACCAGCCGGTCGTCAAGGGCGAATGCCTCGACGAAAGGCGCGGCATCTGGCAGGGCATCAACGACTACGTCTACGTGAACAGCCACAAGAGCGTGAAGAGCTTCTGCGCCTACTCGATCATGGACCGGCCCATGACCAGTTGCGGCTGCTTCGAGGTCATCTGCGCCTACGTGCCCGAATGCAACGGCGTCATGGTCGTCAACCGCGAATTCCAGGGGGACACCCCTATCGGCATGACCTTTTCGACCCTCGCGGGTAATGTGGGGGGCGGCCAGCAGACCCCCGGCTTCATGGGCTGCGGCAAGGTCTTCCTCACCTCCCGCAAGTTCCTCTTCACCGAGGGCGGACACCGCCGTCTGGTCTGGATGCCGAAGGAACTCAAGGAACTCCTGGCCGCCGACCTCAAGGCCTGTTTCGCCGACGAGGGCGTCCCCGACCTCATGGAGGCTATCGCCGACGAGACCGTGGCCACCGAGGCGCTGGAGGTCCGGGTCCACATGGAACGGGTGCAGCACCCCGCGTTGGCCATGGACGACATGGCCAGTTACGCCGAGTCGGCGGCGGCTCCGGCCACCGAGACTGCGGCGGCACCGCCAGCAGCCGAAACCCCGGTCACTCCCGAGGTCCAGCCCGACACGGAGACGGATGATATGCGTCTGACCCCCGACATGCTTGCCCAGCTCAAGGCCGAGGTCACCAAGGACCTCAAGGAGCAGTTGACCCGCGACGTGGTGCGCGAGATCATCGGCTCCCTCAGCCGCACCTTCCTCGGCGGCGAGCTGCCCGCCAGCGTACCCGTGGAGTTGCCGCCGCCGGAGCCCGAGCCGGAACCCGAACCGGTCGGTCCCCCAGCCGCCGAACGGATCGCGGCCATCCGCGCCTTCACGGTGCCGAAGGAAACCAGCGAGACCCCGGTCTGGACGGTTCGCCTCGGAGCCACGAAGGAGGAAGGTGGCACCCGAACCGTCACCCACACCATCGGCGGGGCCACCGCCATGCCCTTCCACTTCTGGGAAGGCCAAATGCCCCACCGGCCCTTGGTGGCGATGGAGGTCTTCGACGCGGTCAGCGACCGCTTCCCTCCCGTCCTCAAGGGCATCTATGGCGACCTCCTCGCCGATCCCGCCGCCATGGCCAAGGCCTGCGTCGAGCAGTACGGCGCGGAGGGACGCATCCCGAGAAGGGCAACCGCTCCGTCCAGCAGTCCGTGGACTTGGTGAAAAGCGTGCTGAACGCCGTGGGCGTGCCCCTCATCGTCACCGGGCATGGGCACTACGACAAGAACAACGAGGTGCTCAAGGCCGTCGCCCAGGCGTGTGCGGGCGAGCGCCTGTTGCTGAACTGGGTGGAGCAGGACAACTACCGCACTATCGCCGGGGCCGCCATGGCCTACGGCCACGCGCTCGTCGCCCAGAGCCCGATCGATGTCAACATCGGTAAGCAGATGAACATC
>QKCY01000175.1 GCA_003245525.1 Victivallales bacterium
GATCCCAGGGTAGTCCCGCAATGGCGGGACAACCCTGGGCTAGGGGACCCAATCCCGTTGGGATTGCAGAGTAGCAACAGACCTCCCCGCAACGCACTGCGGGTTCCCGTGACGGAGCGCATGACTAACCTAGGCTATGGCCGGTATTCGGGATCAGCGGTGAGGAGGAGACGGTCGAGCTTGGCCCCGTCCTCGCGGCAACTGATCTGGAGCTCGTACTCGCCCTTGGGCAGTTGCACGGGGCTGGGGCCGGGATCGCCGTCGAGGCCGAGCGGGGTCCATTCCCATTCCAGATGGGTGCCAAGGGGCCAATCGGCACGGTTGAGGGGCTCGGCGGTGGGACTGGCGATGGAGACGTAGAAGGAGTCGTCATCGGGCGTGGGGGCCTGGACCCGGCCCCAGAGGTAATACGCCCCCGTCGTGGGCACGTCGATCTTGAAGGACAGCCGGGCGCCGCTCCTCCCGCCCCTTTCGCCGGGGCGTCCGGGCACCCAGGCAAAGGCACTGCCGAAGGCATCGTTGTCCGGCTCGATCCGCATCCCGCCCGTGTTCACGCCGCTTTCGGCCTCCCAGATGGTGGGCTGGTCGCCGGCAATGGCGATGGTGGTGGCCTGGGCGATCTTCTCGCGGCGCTCGCGCACCCCCGGCAGAGTCTGGAGCAGTTCACGGCCGAACTCCTGACCGTTCACGGCGAGGATGTGCTCGTGGGGCTTGGGCTCCACGGTCAGGCAACCGGAGAACGGCGTGGCAGTGGCCAGAGCCAACGGACCGTCGGCGCCCGCCACGCGGACGGACACGCCCGCCCCGTCCGCCACGGCCTCGGCCGCGCTGGTAGCGAAGGCCTTGCGCCAAGTGGCGTAGGCCGCGTCGTCCAGGCCATCGGCGACCCGAATCCAGAAGGCGGCACCGGGTTTGGCCTCGGCCCCGCCGAGGCCCCAGAAGCTGTGGTGCCCCACCGTGATCCGGGCTGCCCCGTAGGAATTGCCGTCGCAGACCAGGGCAACCGGCGCATCGGCACCATCCTGCCCGCGGGTCCAGGGCACGCGGATACCAGCCACCGCGAGCCCCCGGCGCAGGAACACGGGCTCGCCGGGCTGGAGTTCCCGCAGCATCGACTGCCCTTCGGCAAGGTGGATCACCTCGTCGCCAACCCGGATTTCGTCCACGTCCAGCGGGAAGACGAAATGGGATTCGAGCGACGGGGGGTTCGCCGGGTAGTCGCGGTCGCGGTAGATCACCAGGCCGAGGGCATCGGCCTGCTGCTGGACTCCCGCCCAGAAGGGCTGGAGATGGAGGGTCTTGTCATGCCCGCCACCGGCGGGGATTCTCTTCTTGCCGTAGGGATCGCGGCGCGCATCGGGGATGAAATAGCCCCGGATAGCCTGCCGGTCGGGATTGGCGAAATCCACGCACAGGGGCAAGTCCATGGCCCCGTAGTTGGACCCGGCCGTGCTCAGGGCCACGCCGGGGGTGGCATAGAGGGTCCGCACATCGAGCAGACCCGCGCCGTAGCGCTGTTCCACCAGCCGGGGGTATTGCCCGTTCAGTTCGTGGAAACGGGGCGCAGGCCGCCAGTCGGTCAGCAGGGCGACCAGCGGCAACGAAACGCGGGGCGTGTTCTCCGGCAGCCAGCCGGCCATGAGCAGGTAGCCATCCAGATAGCCCAGGCCGCTCAGGTAATCGTAGTCGCGGGACCGGGCTCCGCCCAACTTCCCGGCCGGGGTGTACCAGTTGGCAGCCAGATCGGTCCAGAAGAGGTCCAGCAGCACATCCACCTGCTTGCGCGCCTCCTCGTCGCGGACGAACTGGCGCATCAGCAGGAGGCATTCGAGATCCACCCCATAGTAGGTGGGACTGTCGTACTCGTGGATGCCGCATTCGGCGGTGTAGTTGCAGATCTCGTCCAGCCGTCCCTTGCCTTCCTTGAGGACGTCGGGCCGGTCCAGCACCTCGCCGAGCAGAATCAGGTTTTCGGCGTTCATCAGGGCGATGTTGGTGTAGCTCTCGGGCACCCGGTGGCGCAGACAGCCTTCGACCGCGTACTCCAGGATTTCGTCCAGCAGCGCGCGGGCCTTGGGCGAGATCGCATCGCCCCGCCGCAGGCGGATGAGAACGGCGTACTGCATGCAGAACTCGACCGCGTTGGCGTCGAGCACCGCGCCGTCCTGCCAGTCCCAGCGCAGGTTGCCGTAGGAACGGCTCTCCTTGTCCCGGTCCTGCATCCGGGCTCCGGTGGCGAGGGCGAACTCCAGCTCCTCGGGCAAGACCCCGGCCTCGGCAAAGACGAAGGCACACCCGAACAGTCCGCGGACGGCCATGTCCGGGGGCAACGAATGGTAGCGCTTGATCATCTGTTCACTGCGGCGGACGTGGTCAGCCAGCAGGGGGTTGTCCTGGGCGGCGGCAGCGGCGGCGGCGACAAGGAGAACGGCGAGGAGAACATGCTTCATCGGACTGGCTCCACTCGGCTGACTGGACAGGATCGGGCCGGACAATCTAGTCTGGATTGAACCGAACCCAAACGTCCCAACCCCTCTTGACCACCACTCCCGGCGCAATACGTTCGTGCCATGCCCGGTCAACCCGCGAGGAGCCTGCCATGACGAAGCCCGTAATCCACCTGGTCTGCCAAGCCCATCTCGACCCCATCTGGCTGTGGGAGTGGGAGGAAGGCGCGGCCGAAGCCATTTCCACCTTCCGCACCGCCGCCGACCTCTGCGAGGAGTTCGACGGCTTCGTGTTCAACCACAACGAAGTGGTCCTCTACGAGTGGGTGGAAGAGTACGAACCGGCCCTGTTCGCCCGCATCCAGCGGCTGGTGCGCGAGGGCAAGTGGCACATCATGGGTGGCTGGTTCCTGCAACCCGACTGCAACATGCCCTCGGGCGAGTCCTTCGCCCGGCAGATTCTCTCGGGTCGGCGCTACTTCGGCGAGAAGTTCGGCGTCCGCCCCACCACGGCCATCAACTTCGACCCCTTCGGTCATACCCGGGGCCTGGTCCAGATCATGGCCAAGGGCGGCTACGACTCCTACGTCTTCTGCCGCCCCGGCACCCCCGAGCCGCCCTATCCGAACCACGAGTTCGTCTGGGTGGGCTACGACGGCTCGGAGATCATGGCCTCGCGTCCCCTTTCCTGGTACAACTCCCCGCTCGGCAAGGCGGCGGACAAGGTGCGCGCCCATGTGGCGGCGCACCCGGACAAGCCCTGCACCATCCTGCTCTGGGGCGTGGGCGACCACGGCGGCGGTCCCTCCCGGAAGGACTTGCAGCAACTGAAGGAGCTGTTTGCCGCCACCGACGTGGCGGAATTGCGCCATTCCACGCCCGAGGACTACTTCGCCCAAGTCTCCGCGTACCGGGAGCAGTTGCCCCGGCATGAGCACGACATGAACCCGTGGGCTATCGGCTGCTACATCTCCCAGATCCGCATCAAGCAACGCCACCGGAAGCTGGAGAACGAGCTCTACGCCACCGAGAAGATGCTCGCCGCCGCCGCCATGCAGGGCTTGCTGGAATACCCCGCGGCACCCATGATCGAGGCCGAACGCGATCTGCTTTTCGCCGAGTTCCACGACATCCTGCCCGGTTCCTCGATCCAGCCCGCCGAGGAGGCGGCGCTGCGCATGATGGACCACGGGCTGGAGATTCTGTCCCGGCTCAAGGCGCGGGCCTTCTTCGCCCTGGCCTCGGGGCAACCCAAGGCCGTCGAGGGTGAGATCCCGATCCTCGTCTACAACCCCCACCCCTACCCGGTCCGGCGGACGGTGGCCTGCGAATTCCAGTTGGCCGACCAGAACTGGCAACCGGTCTTCACTCTGCCCAAGGTCTTCCGGGGCGAGGAGGAGATCCCGTCCCAAGTGGAGAAGGAACTGAGCAACCTCAACCTCGACTGGCGCAAACGGGTGGTCTTCGCCACCGAGTTGGCCCCCGGCATGAACCGCTTCGACTGCCGATTCACGACCGTGCCCGAACGCCCCAAGCCCGCCCTGCGGGTCGAGGGCGAACGCATCGCCTTCCGCACCGGCGAGGTGGAGTCCGAGATCAGCGCCGTAACCGGCCTGATGACCAGCTACCGGGTAGGCGGCACGGAGATGCTTGGGAAGGACGCCTTCCGTCCGCTGGTTATCGCCGACAGCGACGATCCGTGGGAGATGAACGCCGTCGCCTTCCGCAACGTGGCCGGGGCCTTCACTCTGGCCAGCCCGAGCGAGGCCGCGCGGGTGAGCGGGACCCGCAGTGCGGCCATCCCTCCCGCCGTGCGGATCATCGAGGACGGCCCGGTACGGACCGTGGTCGAGGCTGTGTTCGAGTACGGTGTGTCCCGCCTGCTCCTCACCTACTTCCTGCCCAAGATTGGCAGCGAACTGGGCATCGAGGCGCGGGTGTTCTGGAACGAGAAGGGCAAGCTACTGAAGCTCAACGTGCCCGTGGCCTTCGCCGGCAAGCTGCACGGCCAGGTCGCCTACGGGCGCCAGGAACTGCCGAGCAACGGCAACGAGGCCGTGGCCCAGAAGTGGCTGGCCGTGGTGGGCGAAGCACAGGCGGTCACCTGCATCACCGAAGGCACCTATGCCGCCGACTATGCGGACGGCGAACTGCGGCTCACCCTGCTGCGTTCGCCGGCCTATTCGGGACATCCCATCGGGGATCGGCCGGTGGTACCGCAGGACCGCTTTGTCCCCCGGATCGATCAGGGCGAGCGGATCTTCCGCTTCTGGCTGAATGGTGGCGCAGCGGCGGAACGGCTGGCGGTGATCGACCGCGAGGCCCTGGCGGCCAACGAGGCCCCCTTGGCCCTCTCCTTCTTCCCCAATGGCGGCGGCGAGCCCCTGGCTCCGGCGGTAACACTAGACGGTGCCAGCACCATCCTGCTCACCGCCCTGAAACGCGCGGAGAACGGGGATGGCTGGATCGCCCGGCTCTTCGCGGCGGATGGCAACGGCGGCACCTGCCGCCTGCACGTACCCAGCCTGGGCATCGACCGCGAGCTGCGGCTGGGCACCTTCGAGATTCTCAGCCTGCGCCTGGCCGAAGGTGGCCGGATGGAGACCGTGAACCTGATCGAGGAAGCGCAACCGTAGGCCGGGGCTACTCCTCTTCGGGGAGGCCTTCCAGGAGCTTGTTGGCTTCGTCCATCCTCTTGGAGGCCTCGCCGAACTGGTGCTTCAGGCGCAGGATTCTCGCCTCCTCGACGAGCTCCTTCGCGCGGACCCGGCGGTACTGGAGGCGGATCGCCTCGTCGGCGGCGTCCTGGCTCACAGGCACGGCCTCGGGCTTTGCCAGCGAAGTCTTGGCCGGGGCAACCGGAGCGACAACGGGGGCCTCGGGAGCCTGGCAACCAACCAGGAGCAGGGCGATTCCCCAGGAGAGCGTGGCTAGGCGACAGAAGCGCATGTTCGATCCTCGACCAGTTTGCCGTCTTGCAGCAGGAGGGCACGGGAGGCGCTCGCCGTGGCCCGCGTATCGTGGGTGACCATGAGAACGCTCCCTCCGGCTCCCGCGAAATCGGCCAGGACCTGGAGCACGGCCTGCCCGTTCTCGTCGTCCAGATTGCCGGTGGGCTCGTCGGCCAGGAGCACCCGGGGGTCGCCGAGCAAGGCCCGGGCCAGCGCGGCACGCTGCTTCTCGCCCGTGCTCAACTCGCCGGGAAGATGGGTGGCACGCCCATTTAGCCCAAACCGGTCCAGCAGGCCCAGCGCCTTCTGCCGCGCCTCGGGAAGCTGACGGGCGACCGTGGGGGCGAGGACATTGTCCAGCACCGTGAGATAAGGCAGCAAGTGGAACTGCTGGAAGACAAACCCGATGGTCTGGGCGCGGAATGCCGCCCGGCGCGCGGCTGGCAGGGCATAGGGGTCGGTGTCCACCACCCGGACCTCGCCGCTGCTCGGGCGCAACATGCCGCCGGCAATAAGCAACAGCGTGCTCTTGCCGCAGCCGCTGGGACCGCGCACGGTGACGAATTCGCCGGGCGCGACCCGGAAGGAGACGTCGGCGAGCGCCTGTACCATCTGGCCGCCGCCGGCGAAGGTTCTGCTTACGTGGGTGAATTCGACCATCGTTGGGGGTCTTCTGTACGCGCGAGTCCGAGTCCCATCTGCTCCACAAGATGCACCAACTCGGCGAGGGATTCCACCCCCATTTTGCGCATTACCCGGGCACGATGAACTTTCACCGTTTTCTCCGTGACCCCTAACCGGTAGGCCACCTGCTTGTTGAGCAACCCCGTAGCCACCAACTCGCAGACCTCCCGCTCGCGGGGCGTCAACCGTGCGTAGGCATCCCGGGTGATTCCCAGCTCATCCTGCCGCTCCCGGGATCGCAGATCGGCCTGGATGGCTTCGCCGACCGCATGGAACAGGCGCTCCTCCTCCCAGGGCTTGGTCAGGAAATCGAAGGCCCCGGACTTCATGGCCTGCACGCCCATGTCGATGTCGCCATAGCCGGTCAGGAAGATGACCGGCAAGGAGCAGCCCGTATCGGACAGCACCCGGTGCAGTTCGAGACCGCCGAGGCTGGGCAGGTTCACATCCAGCAACAGGCAACCGGCCCATTCGGGCGAGTAGTCCTCCAGGAACTCCTCGCCGGACCCGTAGGCCCGGGTCCTCCACCCGGCAGACCCTAGTTGGCGCCCCAGGGCAAAGCGCACCAACTCATCGTCGTCGATCACGAACACCGTCGCTTCGGTCCCAGCCATCTCTTCGCCTCGCTTTCCACGCTGACGCACCTCCCTCGCGCGGCCTCTTTGGAGCGCGCGCGGAAGACCGCATTGCGCTAGTACAATCATAGGTGTCCCCGGCGGAGAACGCAAGGCTCCCCGCCACCCCTTGCCCGATGAGACAGGGGCGGATGGCCGTCGCCAGGGACTTTGTCCACCCCCGGCGAGCATCCCGGGCGAACGCTGGTATGGTAGGAATGGGTTGCCGGGGTGGCGGCACGGCTGGGGCAGCGGGATTGGCATTCTCCCAGAAGGAACGAACCACATGGATACCAAGACCCTGGACGCGGAATTCGCGGCCCTGGACAAGCGTTTGGCGGCGATCGAGGATGTGACGGACCCGAGGCGGGTCCAAATCACCGCCGACGAGTTGCAGCGGATGGGCTATACGCCCATGCTGCTGGTGGCCCCGGACAACTTCATCGTGGCCACGCGGGAACAGATCGCAGCCGAACTGAAGCGCATCCGCACCATGCCGGCGGACGAGCTGCCGACGGAAGCGGACGAGGCGGACACAGTACGAGTGCAGGCAGGCGCGCTGCTGGTCACCAACTACGAGATCCTGGTGCGCCTGCGGGTGCCGGACGCCAAGGTGTGGGACGAGATTATCGAGCTCTACGGCGAAGACTGACGGATTCCGGGCAGAAGACGGGGAGGCAGCGATGAACCGCGTGCTCCAAGCGTTGGTACTCGGGGGAATCTGGGCCATGGCCAGCCATGGCGAGACTCTGGTCGAGGTGGACTTCAGCGCAGCCAAACGACCCGCCGAGGTCGCGATTCCGGACCGCCCCGGCGGGCGGGTGAAGGGCGCGCTGCCCGAGGGCTGGGTCGACGACTCCGGCTGGGCCCAGGCCTGGGCGGAGTATTCCTTCGGCGACGAACAGGGCACCCGTTTCCTGCGGACGGACGTGACCCGGCTGGACGAGGGCCGGGTGCAACTGGCCGTCTTCCCGATCGCAGACGCCCCCGGCGACCGGCTCTATCGCCTTTCCATCACCTGCCGCAACGCGACCGGAATGCCGGTGGAAATCGGCCTGCGCCGCCGGGAGCGGCCCTGGAGCTTCTATTGGAGCCGCCAGGAGAAGCTCTCGCCCAACTGGGAGACGCGCAACTGGGAGTTCCGGCTGCCCAAGAACGACATGGCCATGGGCATCTGGATCAACCTCGGGCACGTCGGCACCTTCGACATTGCCAAACTCAAGCTCGAACGCTTTTCGGACGGGGATTTGGTCGACGAGATCAAGCGGAAGCATCCCGACGGCGGCCCCGCCAATCTGGTGCGTCTGTCGCGGTTCCCGCTGGGCTTGCCCACCGGCTGGGCACTGGACCGGGCCAACTCCGACGGCGACGTGGCCGTGGCAGAGACGGCCCAAGGCGAACTCGCTCCAGCCCTGCGGCTGGCCTCTCCGGAACCAGTCACCCTGCGCAGTTCCCCGGTGAGGATCGTCTATCCCGTCGAACCCCATCGGGCTGCCCTGATGGTGCGGGGCACGGGCGAGTGGACGCTGGGCGTGGTGGGTCCGGGACTCAAGCCGGTCAAACAGGTGTTCGCGGCCACCGATTCCTGGAACCGGGTGGCGGTGGATTTCGTGCCGCATCTGGGCAACCAGTTCTGCCAGGTCGTCCTCTCCGGCACCGGCGAACTGGTCTTCGACAGGCTGCAGGTCGGCCCCGCCAGCAAGGACACGGGCGACTACGTGGCTCCAGCTCCCTGCGAGGTCGCGGTGGCCCTGGCCCCCGGCTACGACGCGGGTGCCGCCCGCGTGGTCTTTGCCGACGAGACGCCCCGGATCGACCTGGCCCTCACCGGTGCCTACGCCAACGCCACCGTGCGTTGGCGCGTGGTGGATATCTTTGGCCAGGAAACGAATGCCGGTACCATCCCGGCGGCAGCGAGACTTTCGGCCACCGACCTGCCGACCCGTCTGGGCGCGTTCCGGTTCGAGGCCTGCGTGGAACGGGACGGCACAGCGATCTCGCCCTGGGACGAAGTGGTGTGGTACCGCCTGCACCGGCCCCGCTACTGGGGCAAGGACGCGCCGAACTCCCCCTTTGGCACCCACACCATGTCCACCACCCGCCATCTGGTCATGGCCAAGGCCATCGGCCTCAACTGGACCCGGCTGCACGATGCGGGGTTGGAGTACTTCGGCTGGTGGAATCTGGAGACCGAGAAGGGGAAGTGGCGGTTTTTCGACCGCGAGATCCGCCGCTACCGCACCTACGGCATCAAGATCTTCGCCGAGTTGGGCACCGCCCCCGCCTGGGCGAGTTACTACCCGGACACCGGACGCAAGGAGTTCGGCTATTTCGACAAGTTCTTTCAACCCAAGGACCTGGCCGACTACGCGAACTATGTGCGCACGGTCTGCGAACGCTATCGTGGCGAGATCGATGCCTTCGATGTCTGGAACGAGCCGTGGATCCACGCCTGGTGGGGAGTGGCCTACGACCATGAGAAGGGGGGGCGCGCAGGCTACGTCACCAGCCAACAGCCCCAGGCCGATTTCGCCCGCCTGATGCAGGTGGCCTACGAGACGGCGCACGGCGTCATTCCCCAGGCGACGGTCATGGGCTTCAACAGCACCACCGGCACGAACACCGGGGACGGGCATTTCAGCGGTTCGGACTGGACGCGCGGCGTGCTGGCGGCAAACGGCTTGGCCTATTGCGACGGCATCGACTACCATTGCTACACCAACGGCGGGGTGGGGTACCCCGGCGACACGGTGGAAAGTGGCCTGGCAGTCGCCGTCGGCCCCATCCGCGAGCAGCTTGGCACGGTGCCAAAGCCCGTCTGGATGACCGAGGGCTCCCCGCTGATCTATCGCATGGGGAACGGGTTGTACGACCATCTGCTGCCCTACCCCAACCGCGACGATCTGATGGACAGCGCCGACCGCATCGCCCGCTACACCATTTCCATGCTGGCCAACGGGGTCTCCCGCATCTTCCTCTACAGCATGCACGCCCAGGGAACCTTCCGGCTCGAACCCAAGCAGTGGAACGTTTTCACCACCGACGAGGGGGCACTGCATCCCGCCGGAGCCGCCCAGTCCCAGGTGGCCTGGTTGCTGGAGGACACTGCCTTTGCGGAGCGGATCGAGTTGGCCCAAGGGGTCTACGCCTATCTTTTCTCCGGAGCGGACCGGGCGGTTGCCGCCCTCTCCTCCAGTCCGGAGTTCACGCCCATCGCGGTGCCGCGAGGACCGGGGATCACCGGAACCGACCTCTTCGGCAATCCCCTGCCAGCCGACGCCCAGTTCACGGGCCACGTGGTCTACCTGGAAGCCCATTCGGTCGCCGCCTTGCGGAGTGCCCTGGCCAGATAGAGGACACCGATCATGCCGGACTACGAGACGCTGCGCGACCGGACGCCGTTTCGCTGGTATGTGGGCTCTTCTGCCTACGCCCTGATGGCCTTGACCGACGTGTCCTTTGGCGAGTACAACCTGCATCCCGC
>QKCY01000186.1 GCA_003245525.1 Victivallales bacterium
GGGCAGTTCAATCGCCTCCAGGGCCGTGATCTGCTCGGGGGTGAGCAGCGCTTCCAGTTCGGCCTTCTTGGCTTCGGCCTCCTCCGTCGTCATGCCTTCGGCGGCAGCCAGAGCCTGCAGGACCGGCAGGAGCTTCGTGCCCTGTTCGGTGGAGATCGCGTTGGCATCCTGGCTCTTCAGCAGTGCCAGCTTGCGGACCAGTTGGCCGAGGTCGCGGTGCGGATTCGGTCCGCCCATCCCCCCGCCCATGCCGCCGCCAGGACCGCCGGGGCCGCCGCCCATGCCCCCTTGCTCCATCATCATGCCCGCTTCGCCGCCGCCCGCATCGGCAGTCGGCTGGGCGGTCGTAATTCGGTAGAGGACAATGCCAGCCACCAGCACCGCCGCCACGACGAGCAACGCCGCCACCGGTTTGGGGATATCCCCCTTCATGGCCGACTGGCCACGCAGAATGGCCAACAGTCCCAACACCACGACACAGACGCCAATCACGGCAAGAGGACCCGTTCCCATAGCCCGAACCTCCTTGTGCGATACCTGGTCGCCGCCAACTTCCTGGCGACAACCCATTCACGACCGTGCAGTGCCCGATACTCACTGTACGTCGCCAATTCCTGGGTACAACCGGGCACTACTTGCCGCCAGTGATAGCCAGGACGCGGTCGAAGAAGGCCCGCTTGATGGGGGTGTTGATCCCCCAGTTCACCGGCAGGGTCTGATAGCCGCTCAACTCCTCGTAACGGCCCTCGCGGGGGCGTTCCTTCCAGTTCATGCGGTCCTGGTAGTCGCTGCCATAGCCCTGGCAGTAGAAGCCCCAGGAAGCCCCCTCGGCCACGGCGGCCTCCAGGTTCTCGACGAAGACCGTGTCCTCGTTCACCAGGATGGGACGGGGACGTCGCCGGTACTCCTCCCCGTCCTTGAACCGGCGCAGCTTGGCCGTGAGTTGTTCGGCCTGGAGCCCGTTGCCGTGGGGCATGGAGAAGTCTTCCGTATCGGCCCAGCGCCCCGTGGGCAACGCATTGCCACCCAAGGTGCTGATTCCGACGAGGAGCCGTCGTCCGTTGGTGGTGATCCCCTGCACCAGCTCGATCCAGCGGTGCAGGTTCTCCTCCGCAAAGCACTCCAGACCCCAGCGGGCCCCGGCCTCGTTGAATACATCCACCAGGATGTTCCGGTAGCCGGTGTCCAACAGCCAGGCCGTGGTTTCCTCGGCGATGCGCCGCATGGTCTTCTCGCCTTCCAGCTTGAGCGCCTGCTTCCAGTAGAAGTAGTTGACGATGACCACCATGCCGCAGGCATCGGCTGCCGCCAGCACCTGCCGCAGACGGTCGAAGTAGCCCGGTCGTACCGTGCCGTCCGGCGCGCAGGCCGAGCAGACGTAGTGGTCGTAGACGTCGGGCGTGTAGATCGAGCCGCCGCCCTGGAGCCCCACCGTCACTCCGAGCAGACCATGTCGCCGGTACTCGGGCAGGGCGGCGCAGAACTCGGCGGTGTTGCGCGCCGGGTCCCAGACTCCCGTGTCCGGATAGCGCCAGCGGGCAGCCGTCGCCGGATTCTCGTCGTCGAACACCGCCTGGACCATGCGGCTGTTCAGGAGCAACCCTTCCACCGACCGGCCCTGATGGACCCGTCCCTGGTAGGTGGGAACGCCGTTGATCTCGAATCCGGTACCGGCAATGGAGACAGTGGTGTTCATGGGCAAGCGGAATGGTGGAATGGTGGAGGATGTGGCGCAGGCGTCCCGCCTGCTACTTGACTGCAAACGGTGGATGCGCCGGACAAATTGTCCAGTGTTCCACCCAGAAACCGCTCCTGGCGGTGGCTGGTGGTGACAGTAAGGTAGGAGAGTACAGGATTCCGCTCTGGTTCGTTGTGCCTCTCCTCGCGAGTGGCAGTTCGCCAAACGCCTTGATATGCAGACGATCTGTTCGTAGTCCAGGCTTCAGCCTGCGGTCCCTTGGATCGGGCAGGAAAGGCGCAGGCTGAAGCCTGGACTACGAACGAAGAAAGCTCTGCGTTATCCGGCCTCGTATGCCATAAGGACGGTGCTACGTGATGGTTCGCTTGCTGATTCTGCTACTTGCCGTTGGAATCTTGGCCGGAGCCCAGGCCCCGGACGAACTACAGACATTGATCGGGCAGGGCGAGGCCGCAGTTCGGCGGCTCGGCGACAAACTGGCCGCCGGTCGTGCCCAGGGCCACGACACGGCGCTCCCAGAGGCGGCCCTGGCGGTCGGCGAACTGTTCTGCCGGTTTGCGCGGGCCGATGCGGACCAGGACGACCTGCGCCCCGGTGCCTTGGCGGCCATGCGCTATGTGGCGAAGCTGCTGGCTGCCACCGAACAGGAGGCGGACGAAGTGCTGGCCGGCCAGCACCAGTGGCCCCGGATTCCGCAGTGGAACACGGTCGGCGTGACCGCGCGCGACGGCGGGTTCTGGGTCGGCCAGGAGCCGGTGTTCCTGAGCGGCATGAACTGGGATGCCGGGATCGCCGACCAGGAACCCGAGCTGGCCCGGCGGCTCGGCATCAATCTGGTGGACAGTTCGCTGCGCGGCACCATGCGCCCGGATGGCGAGTGGGATTTCGGCGAGTTCAACGGTCGCTTCGGTCCCTACTTCGAGCGGATGGAGCAGGCCGGTTTCGCGGTGGACGCCCTGCTTGGCTACAACCCGCCCAAGTGGCT
>QKCY01000587.1 GCA_003245525.1 Victivallales bacterium
CAGCAGGAACTGGATGCGCGGCTGCGCGAGACTCCGGTGCGGGAGATGCTGTTCGACTTCGAGCAGGGCGACGCTAGCGCCTGGCAGCGTTCGTCGAACCATCTGGACCAGCCGAGCCAAGCCAGTCTGGTTGCCGGTCCCACGGGGCAGGCACTGCAACTCGACATCCGGGGCATTGATGGCTGGGATACCTTTGCCGCGGCGCTGCCGGATGGTCTCCCCGCACCCGACAATGCCCTCTGTTTCCAGGCCGACGTTGCGGCTGCGACTCCGGCGGTCGTGGTGGAACTGAAGGAGGGCGACGGCTCGCGCTGGATCGCCACGGTGCCGCTGTCCGCCGGTTGGCACTCCTACGTGGTACCGATGGCGCAGTTTGAGTTCTGGGGAGACGCTTCGCCATCGGGACGGGGCAATGCGGGGGACAAGGTGCGGTTCCCGCAGGTTCGTTCGCTGAGCTTCGGTCTGGCGGGGAGCCATATCCCCGGCCTGCGGGGCGATCATGTGATCCGCCTCGATCAGATCGGAACGGGGCAGGCGGTGTTCCCGGACACGCCTCCCGATCCGGCCGTCGGCCTGAACGTGTTCAGCGCGACTACGGCGTGTACCGCATGGACAAGGTCCGCAGGGTGGCTCCGACCGCCGCTGGCGAGTTGGCCATGGCCGGCGAGTTCGCGGGCTGGTCGGCGGTGGGGTTTGCCTTCCCCAATGAGTCGGTGTTCGTCCCCCTCGCCGAGGCGCAGGACGCGGCGGCCCGCTCGCTGGGTTGGGCCGCCGGAGCATTGCTGAACCACCGGGGTGCCTACCGCAACTCGGCATGGCTGCTCTTCGGGATGCAGACTCCGGGTTTCTACCGCGATCCCGCCTTCCTGGCTGCCCTGCCCAAGCTGCTGGACCAAGTCCGTTCCCCGGAGCGTTTTCAGGAATTGCGCCAGGCGGAGCAGACCGAGCGGCTGGCCTCGCTGCCGTTGACCACCCCGCCGCCCCATGCGGGATTCATCCGGCGGTCCGACGATGGGCGGCATTTGGTCTATCCCGACGGTCGCCGGTTCTTCATGATCGGCTGCAACTACGTGGGCGGGTTTGCCCGTTGCGGCGGGCGCATGTGGGCGGACGGTTACTTCGATGCGCGGGAGGTGGAGGAGGATTTCCGCAAGGCCAACGCGGCCGGACTGAACGTGATGCGCTACTGGCTCCAAGGCACGCTGGACGAGGATATCCGCCAGGGTCGCATGGAGAAGGTCGATACCATCCGCGAGTGCGCCCGGCGCTATGAGGTCTATCTGTTGCTCGATCTGCCGGGGACGGGCTACGCGACCGAGCAGGCCATGCGGGACTCCCACCGGCGGATCGCCCAGGCGTTCCGGGACGAGCCGATGGTGCTGGGCTACGACCTGCGCAACGAACCCTATGTCACCACGTTGGGCGGTATCCAGTACACGGCAAACCCGCCGCCGGTGCAGACGGTGGACCTCGCCGCCACCTACCCGGGCCTGGTCGATATGGCCAAGGTGGACGCCTGGGTGAAGGAGCGTCCGTGGTGGTTGCATCTGCCCAGTTGGGTCCAGGGCGAGGCGGCCCGGCGGGTGACGGTGGCCAATCTTCTTTGGGGGCGCTACACCGAGGAGTTCGGCCTGCGGTCCTCGACGGTCGTCGGTCTGACCGGAACCGTCCCGACCGGGCGTTGGCAGCCCCTGGTGGACGTGGTGGACCAGAGTCTAGACCGCTGGCTCAAGACCCAGGTGACGGCCATCCGCGAGGTCGATGCCAACCATCTCATCACCGTGGGGCACAATACGGCGCTCACCATCCTGCCTGCCAATGCGCAACTGGACTTCGTCTCCGAGCACATCTATGCCCGGCCCTACACCTACGAGCTGGTGCAGGAGAACTTCACCACGCTCGACCGTCTGCGGGCGCGGTGGCCCGACCGGCCGATCACCTTGGGCGAGTTCGGCTACTCCAACGGCATTGCGTTGCGCGATGGGTATCTCGACCCCTATACCTCCAGCGTCGGCGAGATGATCCATTATCTCTATGCCTACGCCAACGACTATGACGGGTGCAAGAAGTGGATGCTGGTGGACTGGCCCATGGCCGTGATGCAGCACTATGGCGACTGGAATCGGGGGCAGGTCACGCGCACCTACGAGGAGCGTTTTGGCCTGTTCAGCTATGACGGCACCCGGAAGGGCCGTCCGAAGCCCATCGTTTCCGCCCTGCGCTTCCTGCGCGGCGTGATCGAGCGGAACGCGCCAGCGGGAACCCTGGAGGTCACCCACGACAAAAACCCCATCGGGACCGGCTATGTCTACCGCACCACAGGCACCGTGCTGGTGGGAGGACGCCAGGCCGATCTGCCCGAACTGCGGTTCCAGTGCGGCGAGACCACCAACCTCATGCTGGCCTGGGACACCAAGGGATTGCGGCTGGAGACCACGGCGGATGTCACGGTCGAGATCGACCTGGCCGCCCTGGCTCCCGAACTCGCCCGGCGTCCTCTGGTTGCCAAGGGGACGGCAGCTCCCGCCCGAGCCCAGGGAAGTCGCTGGACCCTGTCCATCCTGGCGGGCCAGCCCGTCACGCTGGAGTAGCGCTAGGCCTCGTCCTCGCCCGCATCCTCGCCCTCGTAGCGGTAGCCGGCCCCATGGACGGTGGTGATGGCCTGGGGGCGGCGGGGATCGACTTCGATCTTCTTGCGGAGCATGGCGATGTGCTGGTCGAGGGTACGGGTGGTGCCGACGTACTCGTAGTCCCAGACATCGCGGAGCAGCCGTTCGCGGCTGAGCACCATGCCGGGACGGTCGTGGAAGTACTCGAGCAAGCGCAGTTCCCGGGGCGTGAGGTCGAAGCTGTGCTCGCCCAGTTGTCCGCGCAGGGAAGGGGGATCGATGTGGGCTTCGCCAAACCGGAAGGGGGCGGCGCAATCGGGGTCGGTCGTGGCGGGCATGCCACGGTTGGCCCGGCGCAGGACGGCACCGATGCGGGCGAGGAGCTCGCGCACCCCGAAGGGCTTGGTGATGTAGTCGTCGGCACCGAGTTCGAGACCGATGACCTTGTCGATCTCCTCGCTCTTGGCGGTCAGCATGATGACGGGTAGATCGGGGTGGATCTGCCGGAGATCGCG
>QKCY01000445.1 GCA_003245525.1 Victivallales bacterium
TTTCGGCTCCTGCGGACTATGTGGAGATTCGTTGGGAAACCAACGACAGCACCAACGCCGCCTACCGGGGCAAGGAGATGGACAGCGTCGGCTCCTCCCGCCACGAGGGCGGCATCGTCCGGGCGTGCGTCAAGGGAGGTTGGGGGACGTCGGTTTTCGACACCCTTGACGACTTGCCCCGCCGGGTGGCCCAAGCCTGCGCCAATGCGGCTCTGGTCGGGCATGAGACCACCGAACTGGCCGCCGTGCCCAGACCCATGACCGAGATCGTCCCCGCCCAGTTGGCCCATGATTTCCGGGGCGTGCCTCTGGATGACAAGCTGGCGCTGATCGGGCGCTACAACGGGATCATCCTCGGGGCCAACCAGGCCATCGAATCGAGCATGGTCCTCTATGCGGAGAGCTTCCGCACCGTCCACTTCGCCAATAGCGAAGGGGCGTACTTCAGCGAGGAGCGGCCCCGGGTCGTGCTCTACCTCATGGGAATCGCGCGCGACGGCTCCCTGGTCCAGCGGGCATCGGAGAGCTTCTCCTCGGCCACCGACTACAACGTGGTCCTGGGACACGAGGCCCTGGCCGAAGAGGTCGGGCAACGGGCCGCGCAACTGCTCAAGGCGCCGCAATGCAAGGGCGGTCCGCAGACGGTCGTCCTGCGGCCCGATTTCGCGGGCGTCTTCGCCCACGAGGCCTTCGGGCATCTCAGCGAGGCCGATTTCCTCTACGAGAACCCCAAGATGCGCGACCTGATGAAGCTAGGGCGCGTGATGGGGACGAAGGAACTGAACATCATCGACGACGGTTCGCTCGCCGGGCGCACCGGCAGCATTGGCTACGACGACGAAGGCACGCCGAGCGGCAAGACCATGCTGATCAAGGACGGCATCCTCGCCGGGCACCTGCACTCGCGCGAGACCGCCGCCAAGATGGGCGAGAAGCCCACCGGCAACGCCCGCGCCATCGCCCGTGGTTACGAGCCCATCGTGCGCATGACCAACACCTACATCGACGCCGGTCCCCTCACCCGCGAGGAGCTCTTCGCCGGGGTGGACGACGGCATCTACTGCTGCAGCATGGTGGGCGGCCAGACCATGATGGAGATGTTCACCTTCTCCGCCGCCTACGGCTACCGCATCCGCAACGGCCAGATTGGCGAACTGGTGCGGGACATCGTCCTCACCGGCAATGTGTTCGAAACGCTGCACCGCATCGACGGACTCGCGAACGACCTGGAAATCCGCGAGTCCGGCGGCGGTTGCGGCAAAGGCGGGCAGTCGCCCTTGCCCGTGACCTTTGGCGGACCGCACGTGCGTATCCGCGACGTGGTCGTGGGCGGCAAGTAGGAGACGGAACCATGGCGACACCCCATATCGAAACGATGAAAGACCGCCTCCTGGCGGGGCTGGAAAAAGCAAAGAAACTCGGTGCCGATGGTGCCTCGCTCGGCTACAGCCGGGGCGAGAGCCTCGATTGCAGCTACGAGAGCGGCCGCCTAAAGGGCGCGGGTTCGCACGAATCGGCGGGCTACTCCATTTCCGTGCTGCGCGACGGACGCCTCGGCACCGTCTCGGGCAACCGGATGGAGGATGTGGAGCTGATGGTGGAGAGGGCCGTGGCCCTCGCCGCCGTGGGCAGCGTGGCCCATTTCGATGCCTATCCGGCAGCCGCTCCCTTCACCCGCGTGCCCCGCGCCGCAGGCTCCACGCGGGGCATGGGACGGGAACTGTTCGTCGAAGCCGCCGGACGCATCGTCGAAGCCATGAAAGCCATCGATCCCGAGCTGGATATCAACGCCGGCGGCAGCCGCAGCGAATCCGAAGGGGTCATGGTGACCAGCGGGGGCGTGGTCCACACGGGCGAGCGCACCAGTTGGAGCCTCTCCGGCGGCGTGCAGCGCACCGAGGGCACGGACATGCTCTTCGCCCACGCCTGGCGCGGCTGGTGCGAGCGGAACGAGCTCTTCGATCCCGACTACATCATCGCCCGCATCCGCCAGGACCTGGAATGGGCCAGCACCAAGGCCGACGCCCCCGCCACCGGCACCACCCAAGTGTTCCTGCCGCCGGAGACCTTCAGTTGGATGCTGGGTCCGGTGCTGGGTGGCTTCAACGGTCGTTCCGTGGCCAAGGGCACGTCGCCTCTCCGCGACCATCTCGGCACGTGCTACTTCGCGGATAACCTGACCATCGAGGACCGCCCCCACCTGCCCTTCCATCCCGGTTCGGCGGAGATCGACGGAGTGGGCATCCCCACCCGGCCCTGCAAGCTGGTCGAGAACGGGGTGATCCGCATGTTCCTCTACGATCTGGACAGCGCGGGCCTGGCCGGGGCCGCCCCCACCGGGCACAGCGGCTGCTCGCCCTACCATCCCGTGGTCGTGCCCGGCAGCATGCCGAGCGCCAACTTGCTGGCCGGGATCGAGGACGGCCTCTACATCAAGGGGCTGCTTGGCTTCGGTCAGAGCAACATCGCCAACGGCGACTTCTCGGGCAACGTATCACTCGGCTACCGCATCCGGCATGGCCAGATCGTGGGGCGGGTGAAGAACACCATGATCTCGGGCAACCTGTTCGACCTGCTCAAGCGTGACGTGGTGCTCAGTTCGGACGTGGACCCCATCTCCCTGATGCCCTCGGCCGTCTTCCATGGGGTCAACGTCTCCGCCGCCCGCTGA
>QKCY01000603.1 GCA_003245525.1 Victivallales bacterium
GGCGCTCTCGCTGGCGTTCCAGTTGCCGAACACCGGGCCGTAATGGACCTCCCGACGGACCAGATCGTGATCGCGCGCCACCTCGCTGCCGCTGACCGGATGGGCGTCTTCGCGGTCGAGGTAGAAGGCGTCCTGGTCGATGTCGAGGAACTGCCATTGGTTGTCCACCACCGCCTCGCACTGCACGTGCCCGTTCAGGGCGTAGACGGTGGGATCGATGGTGTAGGTAGGCCTGCCGAGCCCCGCCCGCTTGAAGACGGAACAGCCGCAGTTGCCCATGTCGTCGCAGAGCTGGAGGCCGTAGGAGTTGAACATGCGGACCGGATCGTGAAACTCGTCGTCCGGGAACAAGGGCCAGCAGTGGTAGCGGTTCTGGCGCATGCTCTCCCAGATGAAGAACGCCTTCTCCTGGTTGCTCGTCGCGCCGCGCGTGAAGTCCTCCAGCAGACGGTCGAAGGTGCTCCAGTCGCGGACCCCGTTGGCCACCAGCCGGGGCCAGCGGACCGGGGTGTCGCCGGTGTTGGCGATGGTGAGTTGGAGATTGGGCTGGAAGGCGACCGTGATGCCGCCGTGGGAGCGGGTTAGGGTGTTCTCCATATCGAGCGCGCCGCCCAGCGTGATCCGGTATTCATGGGCGGAGGAGGTGGTGACTTCCATGTGCTGCTTGGGTGGACCGCCTTTTTCCTGCAAGCCACCCAAGGCGCTGGCCGGATTCACGGAATACACCTCGTACTTGCGCCCGTTGGTGCGGGGATCGGAGTTGTCCGAAGCCGAGAAGTAGAGGACATAGCGGGTCCAGTGCGAATAGCGTCCCCCGCCCTGGGCGCGGATGTCGGCGTGGATCGACCGCCCTGGTCCCAATTCCTTGCCGTCCTCCAGCAACCGGATGCCGGAGGAATTGCGGGTGGTGCTGTCCCCGTCCTCGCCGAAGTCCAGATGGGCCTGGTAGCAGAACCCCGTCTCGTGGGTCATTACGTCCGGGGCCAGCGGATACCGCTTGGGTCCCGCCGACTCATCGGATCGGGCCTGGAACGCGAGCAGAAGGACCAGAACCGGCAACCATCTCATTGGGGCTACCTCTTGCGCTCGGTTTCGTAGTAGGCTTTCCAGACGGCCCAGTCGGGTCTCGGCTCAGGATAGAGACGGGAGAAGACAAGTCCGTCCGTGGTCCCCGCCTGCACCATCAGGGACATGGTGGACGAGGGTAGCAGTTTGCGGTCGCGGCAGGCCAGGCCTGGCAAGGGATTCGCCTCGGCGGCTGCCGCGCGCGGGGGCAGGCCATTCTCCGCGCGGTCCAGCAGGTTCCGCCAGGAGTGCAACCACGGGGTGACCAAGGTGTATTCCTTGGCCGGGTCGAGATCAACGATGACCTCCTTGGTCGCCTCGTCGAAACGGGCCGTGAAGCCCGCCGGGTAGAGGGCGTCCTCGGTGAAGGGACGGCCCCGGTCGTGCAGCGGGTTGAGCCGGTTGACCATGGCTGGCTGTTTCAGGTAGGCAAGCAGGTCGCTTCCGGTGACGTGGTACTCGACGAGGTGGCGGTCGAAGAAGAGGCCATACAGGCGTTCCACGGTGACGGGTCCCTTGGGGAAACTCGCCGGTTCCTTGTAGAAGGCATCCACCGGCAGCAGGACCAGATCGGCTCCGGTCTGGGCCCGCAGCAACTCGGCATACCAGGAGCCGGCATTGTACCGTTCCAGATTCCCGGCGAGGGTACCCACCACCCGCTTGGCATCGGGCATATGGGCCGCGTACTGGGCGGCCAGGAACGCCGCCGTCTCCGGCTGCTCCGGCTGGTCGCTAGGGTTGACGAGGGCGACGTCGAAACGGGGGATGTGGTGGGTTGCGGGATCGACCGTAAGCACGAGTTTCCCCACATAGCGACCACTGGCTCCGGCTTGGACGATGATCGTGCCAGTCTCGGCATACACTTGCCGGATACGCTCCTCCTGGATCGCGGTATGGGAGTGGCCCCCCACGATCACATTGATGGCCGGGAACTCGCGCGCCAGTTCGAGATCGGTGGGGCACTTGCGGTCGGCTTCGTGCTTCATCCGCTCGAAGCCGAGATGGGTCACGGCCACGATGAGATCGACTTTCCGGGCCTGGAGTTCGCGGATGGCCCTGGTGGTGGACTCCCGCGCATCGCGGACCTGGATATAGGGACGAGCCTTCGGACTCTGCCCGTAGGTGTCCAGGGTGATACCGAGAAACCCGATCCGCAGACCGGCCACTTCCTTTACCAGGAAGGGCACCACATTCCCCGGCAAAGGGTATTCCGTACCAGCCAGGTTGCTGCCGATGACGGGTACGGGATACCTCTCCATCAGTTCGTGCAACCGCGCCCCGCCATAGGCCCAGTCGTGGTTGCCGGGAATCCACCCATCGTAGCCCATGGTTGCCATGGTCCCGTAGATTGCCTCGCCTCGGGTCACCAATGCCAGCGAAGAGCCGCGGTCGAACCAGTCGCCCGCATCGAGGAACACCGTATCTGGATGCTCCTGGCGGTACTGCGCCACGTAGCCCGCAATCCTGGGCAGACCGTCCAACGCCTGGTGCAGGTCGTTGGTGTGCAGGATCGTGAAGGTCGGGTCGGCTCCGGCGACGAGGCCGAGGGCTAGGACTAGCAGGCAGATACGACGCATGGGAGAGCTCCAGAAACCACAAACCCGAGCCAAGAACCTACGACTCGAACGAGGACACCATTTCGTGGGTTTCGTTCTACTATCATCCCGCTTCTTGTTTTCTGTGCAATAAGCGCATCGCAAGCCATCCGAGTTCAGCATGGTGCAGACGCTGTCGGAGTCCCGCCTTCAGGCGGCAGCAGGCGCGAAGCTTCAGCGAGCGTGGGGCGCGCCGGACGCGCGGGGACGGTGGCAACCGTCTCCCTCCGGCGCTGAAGCACCGGAGGTGGCTTCCGCGTGAACGCGGGACTCCGACGAGGACGGCGGACCGTCTTTGGTTGCGGCCAACGGCTGCTCTAAGGGATTCGTGACTCCTTAGGAGATTCAGAAGGAGAGAGACAGGTCGATTTCCTGGTTGGGTTGACAGGGCTTCAGTTGGCGTTGGCCGGGGAAGGTCGCCCAGCGGTCTCCGGACACGAGAATCTCGGGGGCGACGCGGCTGCGGAGGGTCCGGCCATCGAGCAGATGCAGTTCCAGGGCGAAGCTGCCGACCGCGAAGGCGGGCAGGTCCGGGGTGCGGACGGTCAGGGTGTTGCGGAAGTCGAGGGTGGCGAGGGCGTCGGCGGGAACGGTGAGGTAGCGGCGCGCGGCGTAGGCGACGTTGGCGGGAATCGCTCCCAGAGGGAAGCCGTTCAGACTTACCTGTCCCGAAGACACGCCGTCCGCGTAATTGAAGACTCCCAGTACCGCCGACTTGATCTGCAGGAAGTCTTCGGCCGTGGCTTTCGCGGCAACGGGGGAGGCGGGGGCCGTCGGCTGGGTGCGCAGGCCCTCGACCGCGAAATCGCGGAGTTCGCCAGCAACCGACTCCCAGTGGAGGCGCAGGCCGTTTGCTGTGAGATCGAGCAGGAAGAAGCCGGGAGCACTGTCCTCGACGATGCCCCAGAGGTAGGTGTTCTCCGGCCCGAAGTCGGCGAGCTGGTGGTACTGCTCCAGGGGTCGGGCGGGCATGGCGGCATAGCCCACGGAGGAGGCCGTGAGCTGGAGCCAGCCCCGCTCGCCATGGCGGGTGTGGAAGCTGACGATCTGATTGTGGGTGTGCCCGCAGAGATAGGCCTCCACCGGATAGGCCGACAGGAGTTCGTCCAACCGCCGGATCAGGGCCGGGTCGCCGAAGAAGTGCCGCCCCCAGAGGTAGACCGGCGCATGGGCCACAACGAAGATGCGCCGCCCTTCCTGGCGGGCGGCGGCGAGTTGGCTTTCGAGCCAGGCGTCCTGGGCGTTGCCCACCGCGTACCGCTGGTAGTCCAGCACGAGGAACGCGCAATCCCCGGCGTCGTGACGGAAGTAGCTCTCGCCGAAGCTGGCGCCAACCGACCTGCCGATGGCGGGCACGGCCAGTTCGGCGAAGAGATCCGATGCGTCATGGGTGCCGCGGGCGATCAGGAAGGGAATCCCGAGATCGGTAAAGAAGGTCAGTCCCTCCGTCATTTCCCGCCGGGCCGCCGGGGGATTGGCACCGAGGCCGCCCTCGACGAAATCGCCGGAGGAGATGAGCAGGTCGGGAGCCGCCTGCCGGATGCGGGTCAGCAGAGGCCGCAGCACCGAATCGGTCATCGGCGTGTAGCGCGGGTGGTCGGGCAACCGGTCGAGGCCCGGGCGGAGCCCGCTCCACTCGCGGGGGATGCAGTAATGGGTGTCGCCAAGAAACGCGATGCGCATGGTTGCGGACTCCAGAACTACTCGAACTCGAAGGTACCCCAGAGATTGGGGTACAGCATGATCTCGCCGGGAACGTCCGAGGTGAACAGGCAGGTGCGGTTCGACCAGTAGCTCCGTTCCACGGTCGTCTCTCCGGCGGCGTCGCCAAACAGCACGCCCACGTCGCCGCGCAGGTTCAAGCCGGAAGATGGCACGAGAGTCAGTTCGGTCAAGGGCACGGCGGCCTCCACGGTGTAGCCCCGGTTGCCAGGAAGGGGACGGACGGCGGCGGTGATGGTGAGTTCGCGCACCTCGTCCACCACCTCGCTGCGCCAGGGACTGGAGAAGGTGGTCTTGCCTTCGGCGGGCGCGCCGGGCACCCGGTGGCGGTAGAGGATCGCCCGGACAGTACCCTTGCCGTACTGGAGTTTGGGGACGAGGAGCAGGCGCAAGTCGCCGGGGACGGGGTTACGCCGTTTGGCGTCGGCCTTGGGATCGGTCCCGAGTTGCAGGTCCACGGCATCGCCGGTCTTGAAGCGCAGCCGCCAATCGTCGCCATGGTTCACGGCGGGGCTGCGGTCCTCGATCTGGTAGGCCAGGTAGAGCGACGTGGCGTCGTAGCCCAGGCGCACCTCGGCTTTGCCTCCGGAAGCCTGCCAGGCCATGGTGGGCACGGCGGACCATTCGGCCAGCGAGCCGTCCGCTTTGGGCGGCTGGGGCAGGCGACCGAGGCGATAGACGCGCGGGGCCTCCTTGGCGGCCAACTGGGCCGCGCGGTCGCGGGCCAGGGCGTCGCAGACCTGGGCTAACTCGGGAGTGAGGGCGACCTTGCCCTCCTGGCGGCGGATCGTGGATACGTTTTCCACCTCGACCACGCTGGCGTGGTTGTGCCCCACGACGAGGTAGTAGCGCCCGTCGCTGGAACGGGTAAAGTGGCCGCCGAAATGCTCTTCGCCGAGGGAAACCGAATCGAGCAGCAGGTCGGGCTTGGCCTCGGGCATGTTCCAGGAGTCGCCCACCCGGTGATCCTGGAAGAGGGAGGCCACGAAGAGTCCGTCAGTCGTGAAGAGGTAGACTTGCCCCTTGTTGCCGGTGAAGGCGAACAGCTCGCCGAGACTGCCGTCGAGTTCGCCTGTGCCGATGGCCAGGAGGCCGCCCACCACGGTGCCGGGCGTCCAGGCGGGAGCCCGGTGCGAGCCGTGAACGCCGGGCCAGGGATTCTCGAAGGTCCACACCGGCTTGCCGCCGGCGTCGCAGCCGGTGATGGGGTCGGCGATGCTCACCACCTTGCCATCCCGACCGGCAACCACGCTTTGGACGATGTCCTTGTAGACGGCCACCTGCGCCCGCTTGGGGATGTCGGCGGCCAGCCGCAGGGCGGCGGGATCGTAGACCGGCGCGCCGTTTTCCTGCCAGCGCACGGGCGAGAGGGCCCAGATGGCCTGCCGGTTACCGGTGTCCCGACCCGGCAGCACAAAGGTGCCGTCCGGGGCGATCCACATGCTCCAGAGAGCTTCCCAGGAGCAGTGGGGCCGGTCGGCGAAGGGGGTGGGGAAGAAGAACACTTCCTCGGGTTGCTGGTCGCCATCGCGGTTCAGGTCCGACCAGACGAAGTTGAGTTCCTTCGGGTCGCGTCCGCCCCGGCGTTCGGCAAAACGGTCTTCGGACCACAGGGCGACGCCAGTGATCGTATGCCCTTCGGCATAGCCCGCCTGTCCCGCCGCCGCCAGGGGGACGATGCGGCCATCCGCGAGCCGCTCGTAGAGTACCAGATACCGGGATGTCCAGTAGTCGTAGTTGGCGTGGAAGATCCGGTCGCCGAACCGCCAGCTGCGGCCCGGCGTGCGCAGGAAGCTCATCCCGGGTTGGGCGTCCTTGCGGTAATGGACGAACTCCGGCACCCAGGTGCGGGCGTCCCAGTCGATCCGGTAGGTGACGCCGTCGTCGTAGAGGCGGGTACGGTCAACCGCGTCCAGATAGCCGCTGCCGCCGTAGCGGGTCGGCCCGTGCTGGGCCTTCACCAGTTTGCCGTCCGGGGACCAGATACTGGTCCGCTTCGGGCACCAGCTGTGTTCGGCCACCCAGATCTGTCCCGTGGCGTCTACCGCCACTGCCTCTGGCTGGTCCATCTGCTGGGGATCGTAGGGGCCCACTCCCCGGCCGCCCGGCGTACCGATGGTGCGCAACAGCTTGCCCGCAGGGGTGAAGATCTTCACCTGATGGCTCGGGGCACCATCCGCCACCAGCAGGTTGCCGTCCCCATCGAAACAGAGACCACGGGGATTGGCCAGGCCCTCGGCGAAGACCGCTTCGGCCGGACCGGTCGCGCCGGTGGTCCGCCAGATGCCCTGCCCGGTGCAGATCCAGACTCGTCCCTCCGGGTCCGTGCCCAGCCCGCGCGGGTTGGTCACGGGGAACTCGCCGAGCTTGGTCGCCTTGCCGTCCGGCGTGGTCGGGAGCGTGTAGACCCGCACGACGTTCAGCTTGCTCAGTGCCAGATAGACGTGATCGCCCGCGACGGCGATCCCGCTCAGTCCAGGCAGGTTCTTGCCGTCGCCGAAGTCCTCTTCCAGGATGTTGTGGAACGCATAGGTGGTGGGATCGACCACGTTCACCTGGAGCTTGGCCTTGATCCAGCCGCCTTCGCTGCCCACGTATACCTGCTTGCCGTCGCTGGCCAGTTCGCCCGCTCCGGCCAGATTCAGCCACTTGGTTCCCCACAGCTTGCGGCCGTCCAGATCGGCGGCCAGGATGGTGTGGCCCGACTCCGCGATGTCGGCCCCCACGAACACCTGCTGGCCGATGGCGCAGAGGGCGCTGGGCGGCGCGTGGTCGGAGAGCCAGCCACCGGTCTGGCCGGACAGCCAGGGCGGATTGCCGGAGTGGTTGACGGTGAGCTTGTAGCGAAGGTGGAAAGGGGCGTGGTCCAGCAGCCGCCACTGGTAGTCACCGGGCGGGACCGGCGTGCCGAGGTCGTCCAGTCCATCCCAGTGCTCGGTGTGCTCGCCCACGGAACGCGGGACATGGGAGAGCAGGTTGCGGACCCGGTGCCCGGTGGCGTCCTCCACCACCAGAGTCACCTGCCGTTGGGCATCTGCCGCTGGGGGGAGCGTGTAGCGGATGGCGACGGGGCCTTGGGCCTCGACCCGCTCTTCGGGGCGCAACCAGGGCTGGTCGGCAAAAGGCAACCAGCCGCGCGCTGAGAGGGTCAGCGGCCCCCATGTATCCGGCGACCGCCAGAGGTTTTCGTGACTGACGCCGACGGTGGCCACATTGTCGCCGTAGACGAATTCCGGGTGTCCCTTCTCGCCCCAGCGCAGATCGTAGGCAAGATGCAGTTCACTCCCCGCCTGGGGCGGCTGGCCGTTGACCAGCAGACTCCACGGCAGGCGCAGTTCCTCCACATAGCCCGACCCGTCGGGGCGCGGCTGGAACGCGACCTGGGCCTGGCCGGTGGCCATGGCGTTGGGGATTTCCCCGCCATCGAAGTTGGCCCCGTAGGCCACATGGATCACCGACTTCCCCTTGGCGGCGGAATGCCAGGTGGTCAGGTGGGTCACCCGGTCGGTTCGAACCCGCAGTTGGAGACAGTCGCCGCCCCAACCCAGGCTCGGCTCGGAGTCGGGATCGTGCTGGTTGCGGAGGGGGGTGGGATCGTCCACGTCGATGGCCACGTAGAGGGCTTCCGCATCGTACATGGCATAGCACCAGGCCGAGGCGCGTCCGCGTAGCAGGAGGGTGTCGGGACACAGGTAGATCCCGGCGGTCCGGTCCCAGTCGGCCAACTGGCCGTCGACGGTCACGGTGCCAGGCGTAGGGACGGCTTGCTGGCCCCGGTTCTCTGTCTCGCGGGCGGCACGGGGGCCTGGTTGGCTGGCGAGGAAGCTCTCCAGGGGCCGGTCGCCCAGATCGTGCAGGGCGACCAGTTCGCCCAGGCGGGCGTGGATGGGCTCACCCTTGGTGTGATAGGCGATGTCCGAGTCCTCCTTGGTGAACCCGGCGACAAAGCGGACGCGCACGGCACGGCTTGCCGCGCCTTGAGGGAGGGGAACGAGGAACTCGGAACAGGGCGGTCGCCAGGGCGTGGGCACCCGCACCGTCTCGCCTGTCTGCCACGAATCCGCGCCCGCCGTGGCGGGATGCTGGTCGGCAGGGCCGGCGAAACGGTCGCCGATGACCTCCTTGGCGAAGGCGTTCACCAAGCCCAGCGCCGCGATCTGCTGGGGCTGCTCCCACACCAGGCACGCCCAGGCGGGCTGTTCGACGCTGAGGGGTGGGCCGGGCTGGTTGCGCCATTGGCCACCATGCAACGTGCCGGGCCGACCGTCGTTCAGTCCAGCGGGGGCATAGGCCTCCCGGTCCTTGGCCGATCCATCCGGAAAACTGCTGGCGAAGGCGGTGGCTGTCCCCGCGACGTTGACGAAACGGCCCTGGAGGAAGTGCAGGGCCTGGATCTCGCCCTGCCAGGGCTTGTCGCTTTCCTGATGGAAGGAGATCCGCACCGCCCGGGTGGCCAGTCCGGGCGGCAAAGGGACCACCTGGACCTGAAGCCCGCTATCCAGCGAAGTCAGCGGCAGCCAGTCCTCCTCCCGGTCCAGATCGCCGGGGAAGGCGGCATCGGGGCGCAGCACGCTGAGGGTTCCCGCCGTCACCGCCCAGATCGTGCCGATCGGGATGGGTTTCAGGAACGCTACCCGGATGTGCTTGACCGGCTCCGGCCCGAGGCCTGTCCGCCAACTGGTGTGGGGCGGTGGCGTGCCTGCCAAGCGCAGGAAAGCAGCAAGGGTGGCTGGCTTCACCACGTAGGTTTCGGTGCGCGGATTGGCGGGGCTTTCCGTGCATTGCTCCACCGCGAGGTCGGCAGGGACCAACGGCGCGGCAAGACGTCCGTCGACCTGCCCCTGGAGGGCGAACCCGGACAGCATAGCCCCCAACGCCAGAAGCCGTATCGTGTTTGCCGATCCGCCGCCCGCTGTACCCATGGTCGCCCCCGTAGACAGTGATTCGTGCCCTGGTCGCCCAACAGTCATTTGCTGACGCTACCCGCTGCCCGGCAAGCCGTCAAGTGGGACCGGTACCCTTGCGCCCGATTGGTTTCGCGGCGGTTGTGCAGGCATTTTTGCACATTGTATCATTCGTTGGGACAGGTTGTTGCGGTTCTGTTCGCGGCGTGATTGTCAGTTTTTCTCAAACGGGCGTTTTATTTCCGCCGGATGGGCGATAGTGTTGAAACAGCCTTGCGGTAGGCAATGGGGTTCTGGCGCAAGGCCGACGACGAACTCGGTTGACCTCCATGCCCGTCGCCGCAGTCTGTGACGGCGGGCATCATACTGGATGCGACAGTCGTTCCGGGATGCGTGGGGTAACCCAACGGGGAGCGCGGGGCGGACCCGCCAAGCGGAACGATTTGGACGGCGGCACAGCGAACCAAGATATCGAGCAGTGGTTGGCGGCGCGTCTGGCGGAGATGCCGGAAGACGTTCGGCTGTGGCTGAACGGCGTGCTCGGTCCCGAGGAATACATCGCCGGTTTCTTCTACGCCGACATCCTGCCCGGTGGCGGTTTTGGCGAGCGTTGGAACGTTCTGACCAACGAGCGCTACCTGGTCTTGGAAGCCGAGGCGGACAAGAGCGGGTGCCAGGTGGTCTTCGAGAGTCCCCTGAGCGAGGTGCAGGGGGCGCGGGTCCGGACCTACATCGGGTCGGGAGCCCTGGTGCTCACCTGTAACGACCGGGCGCACGAGGTGGCCCGTTTCGGCCTGGGCAGCCAGCATGAGGCCAACGACCTCTGCTACTACGTG
>QKCY01000385.1 GCA_003245525.1 Victivallales bacterium
GCGCGGTACGGTCCAGGCGGTGAGTGGGAGGGAGGCGCGAACCAGTTTCACTCTGCGCAACTGGTCGCCCCACCCCGTCACCGCCCACCTGCGCGCCGCCGCCGGGGGGTTCGCGACCAACCTGGACGCCGAAACGGTGGAATGCCCGGCCCTGGCGGATGTGGAGATCCCGATCCGGTTCACGGCCAACGCCAAGACCAAGCCAGGTATGCACCGCATCCAGCTCAAGGTTGCCTGGGCCGACCTGCCCGAGGCCACGGTCACCGGCTATGCTCCCGTGGACCTGCGCGCCGCCCTGGTGCCGGTCGCCGAGACGGCGGAATGGGCACCGCCCCCGCCCGAGAACCGCGTCACCTTCCGGCGCGAGGGCCAGATGGCCATCTACGCCCAGGCCGGGGAACCCATCCGCGCCACCATCCACAATGTGCGCGTCACCCGCTATACCGATTCCCTCAAGGCCACGCTGCGCGATCTGGACAACCAGATTGTCTGGCAGAAAACCATCCCAGTCGACAAGTCGGCCCAGCTCGACTGGACCGCAAAGATGACCGGTGCCCATCTCCTGGAACTCGCCCCCGGCTCCGGTTCCGCCGTGGTCGAAGTCCAGAACCGCCCCGTCGGCGAACTGGCCACGAAAGCCAGTCCCCTCAACCTCTTCTGCTCCCCCATCCAGCGGGTCTTCCACGTCCCCGCCGACGCCCGCGAGTTCCGTTTCGCCAGCAGCGATGGCGGACTCGACGAGACCGCCGCCGTCCGCATCGTCTCCCCCACCGGTCGCGTCGTCCTCGACCGTGCCCTGATGGACCCATCCCCCGCCAAACCCGTCACCATCGCGGTCCAGCCCGACGAAGCCGAGGGGCTCTGGCAACTCCACATCACCCCCCGCCAGGATGTCTCCCTCTGGCTCGACGGCGACGTCTGCCCCGTCCTCTCCGCCAGTCCCCAGCAGGCGCTGAAGAATGCGGAATGAGGAAGTCACACCAATCCCGCATGATTCGCGGAGGACTGCTGTCGCTGGTCGGGACCCTCGTGCCGGCCCATTAATGGAGACATGGGGACAATCCCAGACTGCGGCCCGCGAGGGCCGCTGTGGAGTGCGGTGCTCTGCACCGCTTTCCGTCCGCGCTCGCCGCTGACGTATCTAGTCTTCCATCACCGGCCGAGACTCGTGCGCGGACAGTGTCTAGGAGAAGCCAAAGCGGCGCAGAGCGCCGCACTCCAGAGCGCCCCAGTCGGGGCGCGGCCTCCCTTGCGGCAGCGCGCTCCTACAGATGGCAGATGTTGCCCCTTCAAGCGTTGACCATGGCAGACAGTTGGTATCAGAATGCAGAACAGGTTGCGGCTGGAGATGGTCAGAGTTCGGCGTTGGGGTAGTCGATGGCCCAGGTGCCCGCGCTGTTCAGATGGGGATTCCTCCCCCAGGCGGCGACGACCTCCGCCGGAGCCCGGTTCGCCTGCAAGTAGGCCAGGAACCGCTCGTGCATGCTGGCAACCAGCTCCGGGTTGGCAGCGGCGAGATCGGTCTCCGCCAACGGATCGGCGGCGAGATCGTAGAGTTCGGGTTTCCCCTCGGCACCGACAGGCGCGTAGCCCCAGCGCTCGTCCACGACGAACGGTACCGAGGCGCAGGCCGGAACGTTGCCAGGTTTGGCCTGGACAAAGCTGCCGCTGACCGCGACGTCTCGGTGCTTGCCCTGACCGGCGCGCAGGACAGAAGCGAACGACGTGCCATCAAAGGGCTCCGGCGGCTCGGGAACGGCTCCGGCGAGCTCGCAGACCGTCGGCAGGATATCGATGGGTTGGGCGATCAGGGGGTGATCGACGCGGGGCACATCCGCAGCGGCAACCAGGAACGGGACATGCCCGATCTCCGGGTAGATGGGCCAGTAGCGGCTGTCGCCGTCGCTGATATTGCTCTTGCCCGTCCGACCGTGCTCGCCCAACGACATGCCGTGGTCGCTGGTAATGACCACCACGGAATCGTCCCAGAGCCCAAGGTCGTCCACCTTCTGCAGCACCCGTCCGAGATAGCGGTCGATGAGTTCGGCCTCGGCGCAGTAATGGGCTCGCAGATTGCGCAACTCCGCCTCGGTGTAGTCGCCGCTGCGCCCGTAGTTGGGATGGATCATGGGCGTGCCCGTGTAGTCGGGATCGTAGCGCCGCACCAGGTATTCCGGTGGGTCCCAGGGCTCGTGCGGATCGAAGAAGTCAACCCAGAGAAAGAAGGGACCGGCCGCGCAGTTCTCCTCCAGCCAACGGCAGACCGTGCGCCCGGTCTTGGCGGGGAAGGACTCCTCCTCCAGGCGGGGATAGCGGTTGATCCAGCGATGGGTGGAGGCAAGAGTGTGCTTGCCTTGGAACAGGGGGCGCAACCGCGTCTTTGCGGCCGGCATCGCCTCGGGGATCGGGTCGTTCAGATGCAGCAGGGCCTTGTCCCCTTCCTGGCCGCGTTCGTGGAATGCCGCCATGAATCCCTGGTCGAAGTCCGCCTTGAAGAGGTGCGGACAGTCGCAGATGAGCTGGCTGGCATACCCCGCCTTGCCCAGGATTTTCGCGATATGGTTCTTGCCGCTGCGGTCGATGCTCTGCCAACCGTACTGCGGCCAGCCCAAGCGGCCGGTAGCAACATCGGTGCGATGGGGAATGGTGGGGAAGCTGCCGGTGTA
>QKCY01000262.1 GCA_003245525.1 Victivallales bacterium
AGAATGCAGAATGGGGAACGCCGACCGATTGGGAAAATGCAGAATGCAGAAGTTAGAATGCAGAATGGGGAACGCCGTCGGCGTACGGTTCCAGGCAGAACCGCAAGAGATCGGATGGGCATCCTTTCCTTCTGTGAATGCCAGATTGACGGGGCTGCGGAATGCAGGCTAGGCAGCAGTCGGTGGCCCAATCGCGGCCCATTCTGCATTCTGACTTCTGCATTCCGCATTTCCCCCGTCAATCAGGAACTCCCTATTCCCAGTCGATCACCGCGCCCACGACTTCCTTGTCGAGGCCATGGTTGAGTTGGTCGTAGAAGGTGGCGCAGTCGGCGGCCTTGACGCGGTGGGTGATGACCGGACCCCAGTCGAGGGCGCCGAGGGCGAGATTCTTCATGACGGCCCGGCGGCAGGGGGCGAGACCGTCGTCGCAGGGATAGAACCAGGTGAGCCGACGGCCGTGGGCCGGGAGGAAGTGGAAGGAGATGGGTTCGGCCCCGTAGTTGCCCTGCATGACGAACTTGCCGAAGGACTTCGCGAAGGGGATGGCCTGGTCGATGCAGGCGGGGATGCCGCTGGCCTCGAACACCACGTCAGCCCCGGCGGGATGGAGCTTCTTGAACTCCTCCAGAGCGTTGCAGTTCTTGCCGTTGAAGGTGTAGTCGGCACCGAGCTGCTTGGCGATGCCGAGCCGGGTGTCGTCGATGTCCACCGCAACGGTCACCGCGCCGCGCCGGGCGCAGAAGGCCACCACGCCCAGACCGATCTGGCCGCAGCCGTAGACCACCGCCACGGTACCCATCTGCACGTTCGCCATGTCCACGCCGAACAGCGCCACCGAGGGCATGACGTAGAGTGAGCCCTGGTCGAGATCGACCCCGGCGGGCAGCTTGGCCAGGCCGTGGGTGGCCTTCGGGTTGATGACCGCGTGGGAGCAGTGGGTGCCGGAGACGCTCGACACCTTGGTGCCGTCCAGCAGCTCGATGAACTTGCCGTCGCGGTAGTAGACCGTATCGCCCACGGCGAAGTCCTGGATGCTCTCGCCCACTTCCTCGACCACGCCGACGCCCTGGTAGCCCACGCAGAGGGGATAGGGGCCCCAGGAGATCTTGTTGCGGATCAGGGCGAACTCGGTGCCGATGCTGACGCCCGTGCGCAGGGCGCGGACCCGCAGCCGGTCCGGGCCCACGTCGGGCAGGCGCACGTCCTGGAAGGTGAAGCTTTGGTCGGCCGCGCAGATCAGGGCTTTCGCGATCATGCTGGGAACTCCGGGCTAGTTAGGACGCTGGATACACAGGGAAGATTGACGAAATATGACGTTACCATATCTGGCAACCGGACGAGTTCAGCGAGATATTTCTGCTATTGATAGGCCATTTATGATATGACGTCCTCGACCCCATCTTGGTCTCCACCTCCCGACACCGGGCGCTGGCTGGAACGGGTGGCCCCCGTGCCGCGCCCGCCCCGGCCCTGGGCCAGTCCCCATGTCTACACGGCGGAATCGGTCACCACGCCCCACTGGACCGAGCCCTTGCGGGTGATCTACGACCACGAGTTGGTCCTCTTCCGCGAGGGGGACTACCTCCTGGAGGTGAGCGGCGAACGGTACTCCTGTCCCGCAGGCAGCTTCGCCATCGTCCCACCAGGGCAGTGGCATACCAGCTATGACGTGGGCGGCAGGCGGGGCCGCCGCCAGTGGTGCCATTTCGACTGGCTGCCCGGAATGCAGCACGAGGACACCCCCGTCATGACCTTCCATCCCGATGTGCCGCAGACCGACCGTTTGCGGCTGGCCCCGGATTTCCTGCCGGTCGGGGTGCTGCATGGCCCGATCCGGCAGACCAATCGGGCGGACAGCCTGATGGGGCAACTCATCGCCCAGCAGCGCAGCGGCAGCGAACGGGACCGGTTGCTCAGCCGGGCCACTCTGCTGGCCCTGTTGGTGGAACTGCTGCTGCCCGCCGAACCGGTGCCCGAGCCCCAGGCTGCGGCCGACCGTCTGGCCACCAGCGTCCGCCGCCTGCTCGACGAGACCGCCGCCCGGTCCGGCCCCATTCCGCCCATCGTGCCCCTGCTACAGTCCTTGGGCCGAAGCTACGCCCACCTCTGCCGTCTCTTCCACCAGGAGTACGGCATTTCCCCGCTGCACTACGTCCACGCCGCCCGGATGGGTCGCGCCCGCCTGCTCCTGGCCGAGGGACAATTGGGCATCGCCGAGATCGCCTATCGGTTGGGCTACGGCGACCCTGGCCACTTCGCCCGCGTCTTCCGCAAGATCACTGGTACCACCCCCACGGCCTATCTGGCCACCCGCCGGGGCGTGTAGGACTCCCTGGCGTGCCTGCCCTTGCCGCACTACGTTGGCCGCATACCCCATTCGGAGATGCTCCCATGCACCGTTTCCTTGCCCTCTTTCTGCTGGTTTCCGGCCTGGTCCAAGCCCAGGTCACCGATGACTTCTCCCAGGAGGGCTGGAAGCGCTTCGACTCCACACCGGGCACGCTCACGACCGAGGCCGGGCACCTGCGCCTGACGGACGCGCCGGAAGCGCCGGACTGGGTGACCGCCAGCAAGGTCTTCACCGTCGATCCCAGCACGACGCCGCTGTTCGTGGTCAACGTCAACGCGGTCTCGGACGGCGGCACGGTGAAGCTGATCCGCA
>QKCY01000228.1 GCA_003245525.1 Victivallales bacterium
GGTCGTGATCGGCTCCGAGACCTTCGTCCGCGAGGTGGCCGCCAATCTCTTCGACACCGCCCGCGCCGCCCGCAAGCGCCTGGCCAGGGGAGACTCGTCCGGCGTGCCAGCCCTCTTTGCCTACCGCCGCCTTGATCCGGGGCTCTGAAGACGAGCCGCCATGGGGCGCTTTGTGTTGCCAGGAGAAGTGCCGGACCGAGGAGGGGGGACGTTCCGGCCACGAGGGGCGTCCTTTGGGAGGAGGTCCCGGAACGGGGACGTTCCGGCCACGAGGGGACACCCTTTTGGGCGGAGATCCCGGAACGGGACGTTCCGGCCACGAGGGGGCATCCCGGGCGGAGATCCCGGAACGGGGACGTTCCGGCCACCAAGCAGCATCCTGTGGACAGAGCCGCTGGCTTTGGGCGGAGATCCCGGAACGGGGACGTTCCGGCCACGAGGGGGCATCCCGTGGACGGAGCCGCTGGCTCTGGGAGGAGGTCCCGGAACGGGGACGTTCCGGCCACGAGGAGGCATTCCGTGGACGGAGCCGCTGGCTCCGGGCGGAGGTCCCGGAACGGGGACGTTCCGGCCACGAGGGGCGTCCTTTGGGAGGAGGCCCCGGAACGGGGACGTTCCGGACACGAGGGGGCATCCCGGGGCTGGGACCGCGGCGCCCGTCCCGGAGTGCCTGCCCTGCACGAACCAACCCGTCTCGCGGTTCGCGTTGGGCAAGGTGCGAGAGACTGGTCGCGAGGCCGCGACCGCTCCCCATCTGCGGTATGCTGTGGTTCCGGCCCAGAAACGTTTGGTTTGACAGTACGGCAGAGCGGTGCGACCCCACATCTGCGGTATGCCGTGGCTCCGGCCAGAAACTCCCGGCCTGCGCGAGGGGAAGAGCAGAGACGGGAGACGATAGCACCCAGTCCTCTCCGTATATCGGCGGATTGGTGCAAGGCCCTATCGTCCGTCGTCACGATGAGCCCGGGGGCTTTTCGCGCGGGATCTAGCCGAAGAGGCGGCGGAGATAGCTCTCGGGGGCATGGATTTCGCTACAGAAGCGGCGGATCTCCGCCTCGAAGGTGGCGACGAGGTCGGGCCGGGAGTCGTAGAGGTTCTCCGCCTGGAGCGGGTCGGCGACGAGGTCGAAGAGGGCGTTGGGCCACGGGCGACCGTCGGGGGTGCGGGTGCGGTAGTGCCCGATGGGATCGTGGGTGGTGTCCACGGGACGGCGCGGACCGTCGGGGGTATTCTCGACCGCCCCGACCGGTCCGGCCCCCACGAAGAGACTGGGATGGAGGCCGTGCCAGTACAGGGGCTGGGCGTTGATGTGCCACTGGTGGAACTGGTAGCGGCCGTTGCTGACCACGTGAAAGCGCCCGAAGAACCCGGAATGGGCGTATTCGCGCACGCTATCCACCTCGCCACGGAGCAGGGGCAGGAGCGAAGCACCATGCACCGGCTCGACCGGCTGGACCCCGGCAGCATCGAGCAGAGTCGGCATGAGGTCCACGTTCTGCACCACCGCCGCCTCCCGCCGGGGCGCGACGCCAGGGCAGCGGATCAGCAGAGGAATATGCCCCACACAGTCGTAGTGGTAGGTGCCCAGCTTGCCGGTCCAGCCGTGGTCGCCGGTGTAGGTGCCGTGGTCGGTGCTGACGATGACCATGGTATCGTCGAGCACGCCGAGTTCCTCCAACTGGTCCATGAACCGGCCAAACCAGGCATCCACGTAGCTGATCGTGCCCGCATAGAGGGCCTTGATCCCCCTCACCTCCTCCGGCGTGTAGGTCTCGCCGATGGGGTGGTAGCCGGGGGTGATGAGCCGGTCGCCCTGGTAGTCGGGAGCGTACATCTCCGCGTAGCCAGGGGGCGGATCGAAGGGCTCGTGGGGCGGGAATGAATCGATCTGGAGATGGAAGCCGCCCTGGTGTCCCTGGTTACGGCGGACCCAGTCGGCGGCCTCGGTGAAGGTCCGGGCGGCGGGCCAGTCCTCCTCCCGCTTCATCTCGAAGTGGCGGAACTTGCAGTAGTACTTGCGATGGGGGCCGCTGATCCGGTTCGGGGCGCAACGGTAGTCGATCTCGCTTTCGACCGGATCGGTGTAGAGCTTGTCGCCCTCGATGCCCCGGATGAAGCGCCAACAGTCGTAGGACCAATGGAAGTTGCCCGAACCTTCGCGGAAGAGGTGGTAGTGGTCGGTCACCAGCGCCGTCGTGATCCCGGCGGCGCTCAACTGCCCGGCCACAGGCTTGTCCGTTTCCTCCAGCGGGCCCCAGCCCCGGAAGGGGAACTCGTAGTTACCGGTGACGAAATCCCGCCGCGCGGGCATGCAGGGAAAGCTCGCGCAGAAGGCATTGTCGAACACCACCGCCTGGCTCGCGAACCGGTCCAGATTCGGCGTCTTGACCCAGTCGCTCCCATAGCACCCCAGGTAGGAGCGCTTGAGGGTGTCCATGATGATATGGATGGTGTTCATAGCGTCTCCGCAAGTCGGGACTAGAGCTGGATTGGCAGGCCAGCGGCGGCAGACCGGAGGGCGGCGTCCTGGATGCGCACGTAGCGCAGACCATCGTTTTCGTCCGGCGAGAGCTTGGTGCCGTTCTCGATACCGTCGATGAGGGCGTGGTAGTGTTCCCAGCGGTTTCCCTGGGTCCGCACTCCGTTCATCATGTCGCGAGCGGACTTGAACTCCCCCTTGCCGTCCTTGCTCTGCCACTCCAGGCCGAACCATCTGTGGCGAATCAGACCGCGTTCGCAGATGATCTCAAAAGACGACACCGAGCTGCAATTCCAGTCCGGGTCCAGCACCCAATGGCAGTCGAACTGGAGGAAGCGGCCCTCCCGGAAGTTGATCAGCATGGTGGTCACATCGTCCTGCGCAAAGGGCCGGCAGTAGTTGGCCTTGTGGCAGAACACGGAGCTCGGCTCGTCGCCGGTCAGTTCCAGGAACGTGTCGAACACATGGGGATCATACTCGGCGGGCGGAAAGCAACAGTTGCGGTCGATCATCCAGGGCGAACGGGTGAGCGGTGCCCCGACCAGATGGTAGAAGGCGCTCTGGACGCGTCCGAGCGGACCGTTGTCGCCCGTCAGTTCCTGGAGTTTCACGAACACGTCGGAGGCCAGCGCACGCAAGGTGGGGTGGAAACACTTCACCCCGGCCGCCTGGATGGCGCGAACAATCCGTTCCGCCTCGTCCAGGGTAGCGGACATGGGCTTTTCCAGCATGAAGTGCTTGCCAGCCGCGGCCCCCGTCTCCACGTAGCCCGCGTGGGTAAAGGAAGGCGAGAGAACGGCGACGATGTCCACATCCGGTGCCGTGAGCACCTCTTCGGGAGACGTGGCCGGGCGCGCCCCGACCAGCGCCGCCGCCTCTTGCGTGCGTTCGGCCACGGGATCGTAGACACAGGCACAAGCAAGCCGGTCCGACATCTCGAACACCAGCCGGTGGTACTTCCACACCGCGCCGCAACCGATAACCCCTACCCGATAGGTCTTCATATCCACTCTCCTCTGGTTCTATCTCACCTGCCACTGAATGCGGGCGAACAACTCGCGCAACCGGGACAACCGGGCCTCGTCGAGGTACGGCGGATCGACCACGGCCAGGTTCTGGGCGAGGCGTTCCTTGCTGCGCACACCGTTGCAGCAGGTGCTGATGTCGTGGGTCAGCACGTAGCGCAGTCCAGCCTCGGGGATCGAGAGGGGTTCCAGGAACGCGAAGAGGTCCGCGTCCGTGTAGGGTGGTTCGGCGGGGAGGTTGCCGTGCGCGATGTGGCGCCGGATGCACTCCTGCGCCGCTGCCAGGCTGACCAGGCCAGACTCCTTCGAAGGCTGGTTGAGCGGCATCATCACCACCGTGCCCACGTCATGCTGCCGACACAGGGGAAGCACCGTCTCCGCCGCTGTCTGGAGCAGGAAATTGATGGTGAGCATGACCACATCGAAGGCCCCGGTGGGAACGGCACGCTGGAGGATCTCATGGGTGCCGTCGGCCTCGGACAGCTCGCTGATGCCGATGAAGCGCACCTTTCCCTGCTCCCGCAGCTTCACCATGGCGTCGTAGCAGCCGTCGTTCATGAAACGGTCGAGGGTGTCCAGCGTCCGGATGCCGTGGCCGAGGAAGACATCGAGCCGGTCCCGGCGCAGCCGCCGCAGGCTCTCCTCGGCGGAGGCGACCAACTGGGCAGGGGTCCCCACATAGGCGGCCTGGGGGGAATAGTTCTCGTAGGGGCAGTACTTCGTCTCCACGATGATGTCGTCGTGCCCGACCAGGGCTTCGCCGAGAATGGTCTCCGAGAAGCCGCCGTCATAGCCCCCGGCGGTATCGATGAAGTTGATCCCCGCGTCGATGCAGGCATGCACCACATCGATGAAAGCTGCGCTATCGGCCTTGGCCCCGCGCGCCGCCCCGTAGCTGAGTTCCGAAACCTCCAGGCCCGTACGTCCCAAGCGTCTGTACCGCATCGCCTACCTCGCGCGATCTGTGATGGTCTACCAACGTATCCGGAAAGGCAGCGCCTTCCGCTCGTCGGGAGTGACGGTAGTACAGAGGGAGGAGGATGCAAGAGGGCGGCGGCGATTCAGGGCGTTTCGGCGGGCGGCTCCGCCACCGGACGGCGGCGGGGCGAGAACACGAAGACCACCGCCCCGGCCAGGCCCCAGCCGATCATGGCGAGGGTCATCACCACCGGGATGCTGCCCACCTTCTCCGCCGGCTTGGCGCCCAGAGCGAGGAAATACTCCTTGGCCACCATGTCGCGGGTGCCCACGCCGCCCGGAGTCAACGGGATCGCCGCCACGGTGTTGGCCACCTGGGCGGTGAGGAAGTAGAAGCGCGGCGACAGCCCCGTCTCGCTGATCCCCCGCCCCGCGCAGAAGAGTCCCAGACCCAGCAGGGAGTGGACCCCCACCGCCAAGGCCAAGGCCTTGAGCGTGGCCCCCCGCTTCCCCCGGTAGTGCTCCAGGGCCGCAGCGAGCCGCTGGACGATGCCCACCAGCTTCTGCGGTGCAAACCGCGCCGCCAAATCCAGCAAAGCCGCCACCGGCCGCAGGCGGACCAGGCGTTCGCGCAGTTCCACCAGCAGGACAAAGACGATGCCGCCGATGCTGCCCAGCCCCACCGTGTAGGCCGCCAACTGCAGGGAACGGTGCTCCCGCCCCAGTTCGGCGAGAACCGGCAGGTTCCAAACCACCATCGCGCTGGCCACCAGGCAGAGTCCCAGAATGCCGAAGATGCGGTCCAGGAAGATGGTCAGCACCGCTTCCGCGTGCCGTTCGCCGGAGTGGTCGCCGATGTAGGCGATCTTGAGCAGGTCGCCGGTCACCGCGCCGGGCAGGGAGATGTTGAAGAAGTGTCCAATCATGGTCAGGCGCAGCAAGGCCGGGAAACGCAGGTGGACTCCCTGCACGGCCAGGAGCACTCCCCAGCGAACCGCGCCAAGCACCAGTACGCCGCCCCAGCAGGCGATCACGATTGCCAGCAGGGCCGGATGCCCGCCGCAGACATCACCCCAGAGGTCGGCCCCGGTAGAAGCCAGAGTTCCCCAGATCAGCACTGCCGCGAGCACGATAGCAAAGGCAGCGCCAAGACGGAGGAGCAGGGCCACCGCCAAAGCGGCCACCGTCCCGACCAGCAACCAGACATGCGGTCCGCACCCCCATTCCCGGCAGCGAGCCGTGGGCAGATGGAGGTGCAGCAGGATGGCACGCGGGTCCAACCAACCCTCGGCTCCGGCTCCCCAGGCCTCGGCGACTCCGAGGGCCCCATTGACCACAAGCAATACCAGCAAGGCGCGCAGGCCCAGACCGAGCCAGCGCCGCCATCCCGCCGTGGGAGAACCCGCCTCAGATACCATGCCTAGGCCTTGTAGCCGTTGGGATGAGCCTTGCGCCAGGCCCAGGCATGACGCACGATCTCGCGCACGTCGTCGTACTGGGGCTGCCAACCCAGGACCTTGCGGGCCTCCGTGGAATCACCGACCAGACGAGCAGGGTCGCCCGGACGCCGTTCCACTTCCTCCACGGCGAAATCGACCCCGGTCACTTCGCGGACGGCATCGATGATCGCCCGGACGCTGTGGCCGTTGCCGGAGCCGAGGTTGAAGGCGCCGCAGATGTCGCTCTGCAAGGCCAGCAGATGGGCCTGGGCGAGGTCGAGCACATGCACGTAGTCGCGGATGCAGGTCCCGTCCGGGGTATCGTAGTCGGTGCCGAACACCTTGATGGACTTCCGCTTGCCCTCGGCGGCCTGCATCACGAGAGGAATCAGGTGCGACTCGGGATTGTGGTCCTCGCCGTACGTGGGGGAAGCCCCGGCGGCATTGAAGTAGCGTAGCGCGGTGTACTGGAGCCCGTGGATCTCGCGGTACCAGTACAGCACCCGCTCGAACATCAGTTTGGACTCGCCGTAGGCGTTGATCGGCTTGGTGGGCTCGCTCTCGGGAATCGGCACCTGGTTCGGCATGCCATAGACGGCGGCCGTGCTCGAGAACACCACTTTGCGGACGCCGTTGGCCACGCAGGCCTCCAGCAGATTCAGGCCGTTGGCCACGTTGTTGCGGAAATACTTGCCCGGATTCTGCATGGACTCGCCAACCTCGATGAAGGCGGCGAAGTGGATCACGCCCTCCGGACGGTGCGCGGCCACGGCCTGGTTGATGGCCGCAGCATCCTCCAGGTTCCCTTGGATGAGGACAGCGCGGGAATCGACGGCTTCGCGGTGGCCGTTGATCAGCGCGTCGAAGACCACCACCTCATGCCCCCGGTCCAGGAGATACTCGGTACACACACTGCCAATATAGCCGGCACCGCCGGCGACCAGAATCTTCATGGGAACGGACTCCCGGTTGGGGGTTGTGGGTGTTGTCGGCAAAGGAAGGAATTTACCCATCCGAAGCCGGGGAACAAGCCAGCAGACCGCGCACGGCCCTCAGCAAATAGTCGGCAGTGGCCATGGAGTAGGGAGAACAGCGGGCCGTGGTCTCGTAGCCGCCCCGGCCGAAGCAGTTGCCGTTGGGGATATAGGTCACATCCTGATTGAGGGTGGCAAGCAAGGCGGGACGTCCTGCCATCATCCCCCGCTTGATGGCCAGTCCGATCTCGACGAAGGGCTCGCCGGGCAGGGTCACGAGCGTGGTGTCGCCCAGCCACAGGGCGTGGACTTCCAGTTCCCGGTCCCGCCGGTCCGCCGCCACTTCCAGGAGACGGTCGGCGAAGTACTTCAGCGCCGCCGGGGAACCGGTGGCCAGATCCTCGCTGGTAAGCTGGCGGCTTTCGTCGAAGGAGTAGGCCGCAGACTGCGCCCGGGCCTCGGCCAACTCCTCGGGGGAGATCTCGCGCGGGCCGGTCACGAAGGTGGCGGCAGCAGCCCGGAACCCCTCCCCGCCCGGTCGCAGCCCCGGCAGGGCGGCAGCGATACTGGCTGCGTACCCCTCGCCGATCCGGCGGGCCACGGCATAGCCGGATTGCTCGTCGGGGCCCTGGGGATCGAAGTGGTTGATGTTGCCCGAGGTACCGGTCAGCGTGACCACGCTCAGATCGTCGGCCTCCAAAGACCGCCGCAGGAAACCGTGCCAATCGGCCGAGACGGCGCAGCCGGAGATGGTGTCCGCATGGTTGACCAGGCTGGCCAGCAACACCCGCCCTGCCCCCTCGCGGTCCAGGGCCAGCAGGCCGATTTCGGGATCGGTGGGACCTTCCGGGCGGACGATGCGGGGATCGCGCCGGGGCGGGTTGGTGACGACGGTGCCATCCGCCATCCAGTAACGCCGGTTGAAGGCGAAACGGTCATCCTCGGCCCGTCCCACCAGCAACCGCGTGGGCCGCAGGTCGTCAAGAGCCGCGTGGACGGCGGCAGCGGCCTCCTCGATCAGCCAGGCGGTATAGACGGGATTGCCACCCCGGCGATGCCCGCGGATTTCGGGAGCTGTGTGGGTATGGCTGGCCGTGAACAGTAGGTGTTCGGGCCGCAGGCCGGGAATGTCCGCGCAGCGCGCCCGCACCCCGGCCATGATCTCGTTCGAGACCGAGACCAGATCGAACTGCATCAAGACCGCCGCCCGCCCATCCTGGCGGAAGGCGACCGCCTGGACCAGCAGATCGTCCGCCACCTCGGTCCAGTAGCGCAAGGTGAAATAGCCCGCCAGCGACACCGGCACCCGGGGTGTGACCACCCGTCGACTGAACCCGCAGAGAAGCTCGGACATCGGTTTCCCTCCCGGCTAGATTTCCAGATCCAAGGCAGAAGGAGAGTTCACCACGAAGACGCGAAAACCACGAAGAGGAACCAGAGGCAGATGCTACGCATAGCACCCGGAGACTCCGGGCGCTATGCGGGACTGTTCCTTCCTCGCCTGTCTTCCCTTCGTGCCCTTCGTGCCTTCGTGGTGGATAGGGTCAGCGGCCGTCGCGGTCGGCGACCCACTTCTTGGCCATCTTCTGGAAGGCGGCGCGCTTCTCGTCCTCGGCCATCTCGGTGAGGAACCGCTGGAAGAGCGCGAAGAAGACCTTCTGGAACACGTAGAGGTTGGTCATACGCTCCTCGAAGATACTGCCGGGGTCCATGGCCTCGCCCTCGGGCAGTTTCAGACCGCGGAAGACGAACTCGTCCGCGTCGAAGGTGCAGGCCCAGTCCTCGCCGCGCCCGCGTGACAGGATCAGCTTGGCCTGGCGCAGCTTCTTGCCGACCGTGAGGGCGGCTTTGGCCTCGGCGCTGAGGGTGGGCATCCCCTTGCGGATGGCGCTCTCGAAGGCCCCCGCCCCCTCGGCTACCAACACCAGCGGACCGTCGAGCATCATGCTGAACTCGCCCAGTTTGCTCTGGGGCAGCACGCCGTTGCGCTCTTCGAGGAAGCACCACAGCCAAGTCAGGAAGTTCTGGCCCAGCGTGCCGGCCGCGTCGCCGTCGGGCAGCTCGGGCGAGAGGTTGATGGGCACAATCGACTCGGGGTCGACCCCGAACAGCTCCGCCGCCGCGACTTCGGGCAGCAGGGGCACCGGCTCGAAGCCGACCGTCTTGCAGAACAGCCCCAGGAACATGTCGAGCTGCTTCTGCGAGGTGGCCGTAGTATAGAGCAGATTATCCGAGGGATCGATGGTGAAATAGGTGCCGGAGAGCTGGGGCGGCATGTTCGGCAGCAGGCGCTCGATGACCTGTTCCTTGATGGTCTTGCGCTCCTTGCGGCCGATGCGGTCGGTCTGCTTCTCCGCCATCTGGGTCAACTCCACCATCCGGCATTCGGCGGTGAGCAGCGCCGAGGGAATCTTCCGCTCCGCCTGGCGCATGCAGAGGTGCAGGTAGCCGCCGAGCATGGCGGTCTCCTCGTCGATCCGCCGTTCGAGCAGATGCCGGGCGGAAACCCAACCCCACTGCGGCTCATCCTTCAGGTGTTCCAGCGACAAGGCCGCCTTCTCGGCGAACTTGGCCAGCGCATCCTCGGGCATGGCCTTGGGCAGACGGCAAATACGGAAGGTGAGGTTACCAGTATCGAAAGGCATGAAGACAACTCCTGAAGTGAGAGGATGAGCAAAGGAATCTAGCGCGGATTGGACGCGAGACCAGAAGGCCGGAAGGGGAACGCCGCGGCCTGCCCTTGTTCGTGGGCCTGCCCAGGCTAGCCCAGCAGTTCCAGAATCGCCGCCTGAATCTCCTCCACGGGAGCCAGACGACCGGTACCCTCGTCGCCGCAGGCCACGCGGCCGGAACCGGGGCCGACGAAGGTCACCCCCCAGTCGCGCAGCCGCGCGCAGTTCGCCTGCACGGCCCGATTGGCCCACATGCGGGGGTTCATCGCGGGAGCCACCAGGATCGAGCCGCTATGGGAGAGCGCAAAGGTGCTCAGGGCATCGTCGGCAATGCCGTTCGCCATCTTGCCGAGAATGTTCGCGGTAGCGGGGACGATGGCCAACACCGCCGCCCGCTCCGCCAAGGCGATGTGCTCCGGCTGCCACGTGGGCAGGCTCCAGAGATCGGTCACCACCGGCTGGCGGGACAGGGTGAGGAAGGTCTGCGGCTGCACCAGCTTGGTGGCGCTCTCCGTCATGATCACCCGCACCTCGACCCCGGC
>QKCY01000449.1 GCA_003245525.1 Victivallales bacterium
CTAGAGCTTGTAGAACTCCTCCCAGCCCTTCCGGGGGGGCGGACCGACGAGGAGCTGGTTGGCGATCTCGTGGTTGGTGATCTGTTTGGTCTTGGGATCGAAGAGGAGCTTGCCGCCGAAACGCTGGGCGAGGACACCGAGGAGGAAGACCTGGGTCAGCGGGCCGGCGACGGCGAAGGGGGAACGGGTCTGCTCTTCGCCCTTGCAGGCCAGGAGGAAGTTGCCCATGTGGCTGGAGTTCTTGCCCCGGGTCTTGGGGAGCTTGTCGCCGAGTTCCTTCATCTTCGCCTCGGGGATGATGCGAAGGGGACTGCCGTGGCTGGTGCCCTTGAAGACCAGTTCCTTGCTGTAGATGATCTTGCCGCAGTCCTCGATCTTGCGCTCGGCTTCGAGCTCGGGGGGACGCGGGGGACGGTTCTTGACGCCGTCGTACCAGGTGATGTCCACCGGGGGCTTCTCACCACGCTCGGGGAAGTGGAAACGGATGGTGCTGGCCAGGGGGAAGATGAACTGTTTGGCCCCGTCGCGGTAGACCGCCTCGACCTCGGTGGGCAGGCCGAGTTCGAGGAACTGGTGGATGGTGTCGAGGATATGGGGGCCCCAGTCGCCAAAGGCGCCGTTGCCGAAGTCGAACCAACTGCGCCAGTTGCCGGGAGCCAGGTACTTGCTATAGGGATGGTCCGGGGCGGTGGCGAGCCAGAGGTCCCAGTCGAGGGTATCGGGGCAGGTCTCGTCGGTGGGATAGGCGTCGAAGGTCCATTTGTGCCAGCGGCGGCTGGCGTTCATGTAGGCGTCGACCCGGGTGACATCCTTGATGATGCCGGCCTCGGTCCAGGCCTTGAACTGGAAGTAGTTGGGGCCGGAGTGGCCCTGGTTCCCCATCTGGCAGGCCACGCCGTATTTCCTCTCCGCGGCCATCATCAGCTCCACTTCCTGGAAGGTGTGGGCCAGGGGCTTCTCGACGTAGATGTGCTTGCCTTGGGACATGGCCAGCATGGAGATGGGGAAATGGGTATGGTCGGGGACGGCGATGAGGGCCGCGTCGATGTCCTTGCCCATCTCGTCGAAGAGCTTGCGGAAGTCCTTGTACTGCTTGGCCTCGGGGTACTTGGCGCAGATTTCGCTGGTGTACGCGCTGCCCAGGGCCACGTCGCAGAGAGCGACGACGTTGGTCAGGCTGCTCTTGCCGATCTCCTTGGCATCGTTCGCGCCCTGCGCCCCGATGCCGATGCAGGCCACATTCACCTTCTCGTTGGCCCCGAGAACGCGATGGGGGATGAGCGAGTAGGCCACACTGGCCGCGAGGGCCTTCGAGAATTGCCGACGGCTAACGGACGGAAGCGCCATAGTACACAGGACTCCAGAGCTGACCGGTTAGAGGCGAAGTCGCGAACCTAATCCGGTTGCCGGGGAAGTCCAGCGCGGCGGGGATCACCAGACGCGAGCCAGGGGGCGGGAGGCCAGCCGCCCGGTGCCAGTCACATCGAAGTCACGGGGACCGCCCTGGCTGCCGATGCCGTAGGCGGTGGTGTCGGCGGTCTCGACCATGCCATTGACGGTGAGGTAGGGAATCCCCTCCTTCACCGCGTACTTGCCGGCGTGGTCGTGGCCGTTGATGTAGGCGACCACGGAGGGGTGTTTCTCCAGCACGGCGATCACCTCGGCGCTGTTCCAGAGGGCCAGCGCGCTGGCGGGGTACACGGGGAAATGGCAGAGGACCACGGCAGGCTGGTTCTTGCTGTCGGCATCGGTCAGGGTCGCGTCCAGCCAAGCCAGTTGCTGGGCGGAAAGAGCGCCGTTGTAGGGTTGGGCACAGGAGACCTTGCGCGCCTTCAGGTCGGCCAGAATCTTCTCGGCCGCAGCGCGCTCGGGACTGCCTTTCACCGTGGCCAGCAGGCCCACGTCATTGCCATCCAGGGCGAGGAACCGCCAGCCCTTCACGGTGAAATCGTAGTAGCGGGCCTTCATGCCGAGGGTCTCGGGAACCTTCGCCTTGGCGGCGTCGGCCACGGCGAAATCGTGGTTGCCCAGGACGAAGTAGCCGGGAGCCCGCAGCCGCTGGTAGACGGGCAGGATGTCGGCATAGCTGGCGAAGTTGCCGTCGATGAAGTCGCCCAGGTGCATCACGAAATCCAGATCCTGGGCGTTGAAGGCCTCCACGCAGGCGGCCAGCTTGGCCAGGGAATTGCGGTAGAAGCGGGTCCCGGCCTCGGGCTTGTCGCCATACTGCACATCGGCGACGAGTCCGAACCGCAGATCGGCTTCGGCCCCGGCCAGGCGACCGGCGAAGAGGGTACCAACACCAGCGAGGGCGCTGGTTTGCAGGAAGGCGCGGCGGGTGACAGCGGGACGGCTCATGGTGGGCTCCGGGGTGACCGATGTTGCCATAGGATAACCGGCCTGGCTACTGTCGCCATTTCCCTTGCCAAAGGCAAACCAAAGGCGAATCTCCCGTTCATCGCGACGCGAAACGAGGTTGGCAAGAGATGGCTGGGCCATGTACGTTCCCGCGCACCCAACAAGCTGCGAGGAACCCTGCCATGTCCCGTCCCACCACTGCCGAACTCATGGTCCGCGCCCTGGCCCAAGGCACGGCCATTCCCGCCTTCAATATCCCCTATCTGCCCATGATGGCCCCTGTGG
>QKCY01000132.1 GCA_003245525.1 Victivallales bacterium
CACGCCATGACCGGCGAGACCAGCCAGACGGCCTGGTGCGCGGCCAAGTTTGCCGATTTCGCCCGCGCTCAGGCGCAGACGGGCCAGCCCTGGCTGTTCTCGGTCAACCTGTTCGACCCGCATCACAGCTTCGATGCCCCGCGCGCCTACCTGGAGCGTTACCTGCCCCAGCTCGACGACATCCCCCTGCCCACGCGCCGCGAGGGCGAACTGGCCGACAAGCCCCGTTGGCAACGCTACGACAGCGAGCGGGGCGGGTACGGCCTTGAGCGGCGGCTGGCATGGGACGCCATGACCGACCGGGACCACCGCCTCGTCCGGGCCTCCTATTGGGCCATGTGCGACCTGATCGACGACTACGTGGGGCGGATGCTGGACGTGTTGGACGAGACCGGCCAGCGGGACAACACGCTGGTCATCTTCACCTCCGACCACGGCGAACTGATCGGGGATCACAGCATCTATCTCAAAGGCCCCTTCTTTTACGACTGTTCCGTGCGAGTGCCCCTCATCGTCCATTGGCCCGGTCGGGTACTGGCCCAGGAATCCCACGCTCTCGTGGAGCTGCTGGACTTGCCCCAGACCCTGCTGGATGCGGCCGGCCTGCCCCATCATCCCGGCATGATGGGCAAGTCCCTCTGGCCCCTGCTCACTGGCCAGGCGACGGCGCACCGGGACAGTGTCTACTGCGAATACTACAACGCCTGCAACGGCCACAACGGCGACTTCGAGCAGCCCGCCATGGCCACCATGCTCCGCACCCGCGGCCACAAGTTGGTCGTCGCCCACGGCGAAGGGGAAGGCGAACTCTACGACCTCGCCGCCGACCCCGACGAACTGCGTAACCTCTGGCACGATCCGGCCCATCTGGGGATCAAGGCCGAACTCTTGACCCAGTTGGCCGACCGTCTGGCCTTCACCTGCGACCCCCTCCCCGTCCGCACCTCGCCCTGGTGAGTTGGTCCCTCCCTATGGATTGCAGGAGTACCGGCCACAATCCAGGCATATCCCAAGTGTGGAGCGGTCGCGGCCTCGCGACCACCTTTCCCGAACCTTGCCCAACGGAAACTCCAGGTCCTGGGGTCTGAGCAAGACATCGGTTCCGCAACGGGCGACGCGCTTCCGGCGCTGCGCGCCGTGGTCGCGAGGCCGCGACCGCTCCCCGCATGGCCCTGGCCAAGGGAGATCAGTAGCTGAACACCGAGAGATCGTTCTTGGTGCGGAGCACCTGCTCCAGTTCCAGGCAGCGTTCGCGGTCCATGCCGAGGACGGCGCGGAACTGGTCGAGCAGACCCACTTCGCTGGCGCGGAGACGCCCGTCCACCATGGCCAGTTCGTAGAGGTTGGCCATGAGGCACTGCTTCTGCGGCTCGCTCAGCACTCCCACCAACTTGGCCAGCAGTTCCTTCTGGCCCAAGGCTCGGAGCAGTTCCGCTCCCTGATCGACGACTGCCGGCCGCTCGATGAGTCGTTCCACCAACCGCAACTCCTCGTCGCTCGCCGTGCCGTCCACCAGCAGCATGGCCTGGAGCGAGGCGCTGAAGGCCACCACGGGGGTGAGTTCGGGCAGCTTTTTCGCTTTGCGTTTGGCCGGTGCGGGTTGGGCCAAGTCCTGGCCCGCGAGTTGGCGGGCCTGGAGCCACCGGGCCCGCAGTTCCTCGGCGGCGGCCTGCTCGTAGGAGGGGATGGGCAGGTCGAAGGCCCGTTCGGGCACGGTCCAGGCGAGACGGCAATCCGGCGAGTCGGCGTGGACGACGAGATCGGTCACGGCGGTCAGCTCGTAATGGATTTCCTGCCAGTCGGACCCGAGCCGGCGGGACGCGACCGTCAGCAGCGGGGAGGCCAGCACCACGTAGGCTTCGCCGACAGCGCCGTTGACGTCGCTCAGCGTGCGCAGGACGAGCTGGACCTGGACACCGTCCTGGAACTGGAGACGGGACTGGAGTTCGCTGGGCAGGAACATGGCTATCCTCCTGGTTCTCGGCCGCAAAATCGTCCTAGAATGATACCCTCGCGTTGGCGACAATGCACATTGCCAAGACAATCCAAGGTGGTCCGTAGCAGAGGACGGCACAGTATGGCACGGCATAGTCTGGCTTTGGTTGGCATGGTGGCGGCAATGATGGCGAGCGCGGACGAGATCACGCTGTTCGACTTCACCACAGGCACCCATGGTTGGCGGGGAAATCCCCGGATCACCAAGCTGGCGTCCACGCCGGAGGGCTTGGCCTTCGCCTGCGACGGCCAGGAGGACCCCTGGATCGAAGGACCGCCCGTGACGGCGGACCTGAGCGCCGCTTCGGTGCGGCTGACCCTGCGCCTGCGCACCAACGGCGACGCGGGCGGGGAATTGTTCTACGGTCCCCGGTTCGAGGCTGGCAAGAGCGTCGGGGTGCCTCTGGAAACTGACGGCCAGTGGCACGACTACACGGTGGTCATTCCGCCCCAGCCTGCGGGGACCCGCCTCCGCTTCGATCCCGGCCAGCGGGGCGGCACGGATCTCGTTCTCCAGTCCATCCGGGCCCAGGTGCTGGTGCCCATGCCCGTGCCGCCTACGGACCCGCCCCAAATCCGTTCCTGCACCGGGCCGGAACTGGTGGCAGGCAACCTGCGCTTGCGCCATGCCGCGGACCGGTGGGGC
>QKCY01000231.1 GCA_003245525.1 Victivallales bacterium
CGTTCGCCCTGGAACCAGGGCTGGTTGTACATGTGCCAGGAGAGCACTTGCGACCAGGGCTGGAAGAAGCCGAAATGGATGCCTTCGGCGCTCCACACCTCCATGTCGCAGTTGGCGTTGGAATGGCCGCTCATGCCATGGTTGAGGATGCTGGCGAGGGGACCGGCATTGCCGCCGGTGTCGCCGGCCCAAGTGGCGGCGAACTGCTGGATGCCCGCGTAGCCGCCGGAGCTGTAGACCATGGACCGTCGCCCGGTGTGTTCGCGGAAACCGAGGCTCATCTGCTTGTTCATGAGCACCGGGTAGAGGTTGTGCATCTCCTCGTCGTCCATGCCGTTGCGCCACTTGCGGTCGGGATGGAAGTTGACCTGGTTGGCCCCGTCCATCTTGAAGGCGCTGGCACCGTCGTCGACGAAGCGCTTGAGGTGGTCGAACCAGGCCACGCCGGGCTTGGTGATCTTGTCGGTGTAGGTGGGGATGAAGTGCGGGTCCTGGAAGGTGTTGTCCGCGCCGCGCCCGCTCTGCCAGGGCTTGGTGCGGGGCCAGTCGTTGCCCAGCAGGCGCTCCTCGTGCTCGCTCACGTCGTAGTCGCAGCACAGCCACAGGCTGAGTTTGAAGCCCATGTTCTTCAGCCCGGCGGTGAAGGTGGCGTGCTGGTTGCCGTGGAGCCAGAAGGGGATGTGGAACCGTTCCTTGCTCCAGTCCTTGTCCACCGTGAAGTCGTAGTGGCGCTCCATCCAGTCCGGTTCCAGGCCGATGGTGTCGCAGGGAATCTCGTGACGGCGGAACTCGTAGGCCTCGTAGAGCACGTCGCGGGCGCGCACGCCGCGCTCGTCGCAGACGAAGGTGAGGCCGTAGCCGGACTGGGGCAGCAGCTGGGGCCGCCCGCAGAGCTGGGTATAGCGGTCGAGCAACTCCGGCAGGCTGTCGCCGACGAACACATAGTAATCCAAGCCTCCCTGCGGGGCCGAATAGATCAGCCGCTCGGGATCGGAAGCGCCAGCGTCGAAATGGTGGAACCAGGTGGTGTTGAGGAAGATCGCCCAGCCGCCCGTACTCATCAGGAAGGGGATGGGCACGTAGCTGTCCACGTTGCAGACGACCATGCGGTTGGCGTGGCCCCGCTTGTCCAGCCGGTCGCGGGCCTCGTCGCCCTGGCCGTAGAGCCGCTCGCCCGGAGACAAGGCAAACTCGGCCCGGAAGCCGTCCGACCAACGCGAAACCGGGGCCGCGACCTCGGTCAGCCGGGTTTTTCCAGCGGCATCCGCCAAGGTCATGCGTCCGTCTTCCTGATGCACCGTCAGGCTAGCAGCGGCAGTCTCGAACTGGATGATGCCGGCGCCCGCGAAGATCGTGCACGGCACCTCGGGCCAATCGGTGCGCAGCACGCCGTAGCGGTTGAGCGCGCCTTCGCGGATCTCGCCGTCGGCAGCCACCCGGATACGGAAGATGGCCTCGCTGACAACATCGACCCGAATGGTGGACCCGGTCTCGGTGCGGATTTCGCGGTGCATGGGGATTCCTCTCTCAGCCAGCCACGGGTGCAGGCAGGCCTAACAACCCACCTTGGGCGATTCCTGGGTTTTCATTTCGGCAACCTCTTCGGTCGGAACCCGCCAGACCACTTTGGTCCCGTCCCACAGAGGAACTGGCTGGTTCTCGCGCACTGCCTTTTCCAACACACCACGTGCCGCCCGCCGCATGGCCTTCTCGGCCAAGGCAGTCCGTGCACTTACCTGTTTAGCTTTCATCGATCAGCTCCGGTTTTCCGTGCGAGGTGTTCCAGATGCTCCACTCGTCTACGACCCGCTGATACAGAGGTAGATTCGCCAGTCCTCGTTCGTAACGTCGTCGAATCACCTCTTCCGGGATTGAGTGCCCGCCTTGGGAGACCCGCAGCCGGACTCGTTCCACAGCCAGCTCCACCGAAGCCAGTTGCAGAAAGTGCAGCGTCACCCGGTAGCCGTCCCTCTGCCACTCTGGAATCCGCATCAGGTGGAGCCTGCCGCTGAGCGTGCTCTCGAGGCCGAAAGACTCGCCCCGCCGACAGCATTCGTCCATGCGGGCAAGGAGGATCTTCGAGGCTTGGATCGCTACTCTCTCCGGCGCGAAAGGCGACAGGCCTTGGGCAATGAGATCCGCATTGAGGAAATTCACGGTGCATCCCTCGCGGGGCAGGAACTCGTTGGCGAACGTGGTCTTGCCCGCGCCATTGGGACCGGCAATGATGATGCACTGCTTCATGGTTCCACAATATACTGCCAAGGGGGCGCCCTTATGCAACCGGGGCCAGCATCTCCGAGCCGCCCCCATGCGTAGTCACATGCCTGTAGCACTACACCAGCGGATGGCATTGACGAGAAGGGTGGCTTCGGTGCCAGTGGCGGGGGCTTCCTCGGCCTGGGCGTCGGTGCCGACGAGCAGACCGCACGCAACATAGCGCCCCTTGCCCGCCGTGCCTGCGAGAACCACGGGGACCTGGGTCTCTGCCGACTGGGCGACGACGGTCCCATCCGGTCCGGGAAGCAACTGGATGTGGTCGAAGTAGGTCTGCGGCAGGGCCTGCTTGGCGGGCAGGCTGGCAGTCACGGGGTGCTCGGCGACAGTCTGCCAGGCCTCGTTGCGCACATGGGCCTTGCCGCCCGCGCAGATGCTGGTCAGGAGCTTGGGCATGGCGCGGTAGCCCACCGCGTCGTGGGTCGAGATGAGCCCGCCGCCCTGTTTCACGAAGCCCTCCAACGCGGTCACTACCTCGGCAGTCGGCGGCGTGCTCCGCATCTGGGGGAGGACGATCACCTGGCATCGATCGGTCAGCAGGCGACCGAGAGCCACTGGCACCGCGTCGATGCCCGGCGTCTTGGCCAGGGTCTGCAAGATGCCTTCCGAACCATAGCCGCCAGCCACCACGCCCACCTTGATGCCTTTGCCCTTGAACGCCATCCCGCCGGGGATGGGCAGTTCCTCGACGCTCAGCGGCGGCGTGCTCATGATCCGCAAGGCCACATCGGCGGGGGCCTCCTGTTCGAGCGTGATGATGCCCGAACAGCCCCGCCTGCCCTCCACCTGATCCTGTGGGCGCGTGCCCCGGAACTTGGTTTCCAGCCAGTAGCGTTGGCCGGGATCGATCCGATCGACTACCAGGCGGTAGACGTTGTTCTGGTTGCGTACGGCCGTCGTCCCCGGATGCTCGTCCACGACGAGCTCGGTGAGCGGGGCATCCGCTCCGGCGGGGGAACTGGCCAGGGCCACGCGCAGGCTATTCGCGCCGTTCCAGCCCGTAGTGTACTGGAACGTCACCCGATAGGCACCGGGCTCCCGCAGCCACTGGGTGACCTCCAGCGTTTTCTCGATGGTGTTGCTCTCGCGGAAATCCTCCAGTTCCCAGCCGCCTATCTTCACGTTCCGGCCGTAGGCAGGCGGCATACGCACGCCCTGCTTGGCCAGGACATCGCCGACCGCGGCGACGGTGTTGGCCGTGCCTTCCACGCCATCCCGGAACCGTCCCGTGCCCGCGCCTTTGCCCACGGACCGTTCCCAATCCTCCAGCGCCGCCATGTTTTCCATGCCCGCCAGGACAAACCCGTTCATCTGCTGCTGCAAGGCGGTTCGCTGCGGCATCTCGATCACGGGATTGCTGGCCAGGATACCGGCCATGTCGGCGAGCGCCACCACCATGCGATAGTAGGTCTCCAGCGTCCGCGACTCGGCCAGCATGGCCGTGGAACCCACTGCGGTCGCCTGTCGGACCGCATCCACGCTCTTGGTGTGGTTGCGCAGCAGCGTTTCGCCGTCGGGCAGATAGCGGAACAGGCCCTCGCCGTACAGGACGGGCGTACGGCTCTTGAGCAGGCCCGCAAGCTGGGTCGGGCGGAAGAAGTAGCGTTCCACGCCCCGCGCACCGTAGAAATCCCAGCCGATCTCGCCGACGGTCAGCGCCCAATCCGCCACCAATTCGGGGGAACGCAGGCCCTGCCGCAGGGCCCAGGCAATGGCGAATTCGCGCTCGTCGCGGCCGTTGGCGTTCCAGCTCCATTCGGCGGCGGCGGTGACATTGAAGTCGTAGAGCAGATCGTCCGGCACCACATAGCCCACCAGACACTGCAGGTGCTTGCTCTGGAACTCAGTCATGCGCGCCTTGACGAACTGCGGTCCGGTCCAGGGCGACACGATCCGCCAGGAAGGCGTGAGTTGGGGATAGCAGCCCAGCCAACGTCCCTTGGCGGCGAAATCCTCCAACAGGGGATAGATCATCGGGTCCTTCGAGGAGTCGTAGGTCCGCCCGCCGTCGTAGTAGGTCACGCCGACTTCGGGGGGAATCACGGCCAGCACTTGGTCGTTGGTGCTGTAACTGCCCTGGGTGAGAAGGATGCGGATGCGCAGGTCGGGCACCTTCTCGCGAGCCAACTGCCAAGCCCCCACGAAGGCCTCGGCCTCGGCCACGAACTGCCCCTTGCGGACGCATTCCTCGCACCCGCAACTCTGCGACAGCTCACCCAGCCAGCAGCAGATGTCCCGGATCTGTTCGGACTGGGCGAACTCCACCATCCAACCGGCGAGAATCTCCCGCAGCTTGGGTTGGGAGGCGCAGGGCGCATACAGCTCGGTCCCTTCGCTCTGCACGATGGCCTTCTTGCCCTTCCCGCGCAGCTCGGGATAGGCCACGTAGACGCCGCGCTGCCCCAGGTGATTGATATGGGAGATGATGGGCACGGGTTTCACCCCACAGGTCAGGCAGCGTCCCAAAATGGCCGCGCTGACCGAGGCATGGGTTACGCCCTTCTCATCGACCGAGTGGGGCGAATGGAACTCCAGCAGGTTCATCTTGCGCGCCGCCATCCACTCGATGTCGCGCACCGAAGAGCCGCCCCAGAGCCCCCGTTCCGCCAGATCCGGCCAGTCGGTGATAGTGGCCATCGGCAGGGACAGCGTGTCGCCCTTGAAGGCCGTTTCGAGCAGTTGGGCGTAGGTCGAAGCGGCATAGAACAGACCGGTCGGGGTCCGCGCCGCCAGCACCATCGTTCCGTCGGCCAGAGGCCGGATGAGATAGGCTTGATCGTTGTTGGGCAACTCCGCCAGCCGGGCCGCGTCCGGCACGGGGGGCTTTGCCATATCCACCAATTCCAGCACGATCTCCGGGCCTTTGCCTAAGCCCTCGGCCCCCGCCTTGCGCAGTAGCACCTCGCGGAGTTGGGCCAGCGCCTGCCGTCCGGCGGGCGAGTCGTCCAGCAGGGTCAGCTTCACGTCCTTGGGACTGACCGAGACCTTGGCCGGGACACTGGCCTCCTTGGGCAAGGGGATCACCCGGCGCAGCCAATCTGCCTGCTCGCGGGGGGAGACGGCTTCGCTCTGCCCCCACGCCATTCCCGCCAGGCATGACAACACGACACAACCGATCCGCGTCTTCATGGGTCTGCTCCAACGCTGCTGCCGACCACGACCACGCCATCCACCGGCACGGACTCCTGTTTCATAACCTGCCTCCACTTCGCGCCTTCCGCGAGTCGTCCGCCATGAATCCCCGATGCGAGTGCTTCGGCAAGGGCCGATGCCCGGCCACGAAACTCGTCGAGCTCAACCAAAGGGAGTTGCTCGCGCAGAGGCGCGGAGGCGCAGAGGAAATGCTGGATAGAGGGAACGGGGAGGCCGGGGAGTCTTCCGGTCTTCTCTCTGCGCCTCCGCGCCTCTGCGCGAGAACTCCATTTGACGGTTGCTCTGAGGGGTTCGATGCGTTACGTGGCTGCTTACCCGTCTTCTAGAAGAGAACGAAGCGCCCGGATTGCCCGGCATTAGGCTGCCAAGCCAGGGGAACTCCGTCCGCTCGCCTGCGCACTGGCTGGATGAGTAGCCTGATGCCCATTTGCGTTCGGGCTGGTGGAGCTAGATTGTCAGGGTGTTTCCCTTCCTGCATGGGGGTTGGCCATGTCCCAGGCGAACGAGTCGGCGCGGATGGTGCGGGATGCCCTGGAGTTCCGGCGGCCCGAACGGTTGCCGGTGTTCGATGGCTTCTGGCCGGAGTTCGTGACCCGGTGGCGGACGGAGAAGGGGCTGCCTGGGGGCGATCCGCACGACTTCTACGGCATCGATCTGGCCGTTCCGGTAGCCAGCGAGGAACTCTTTCCAACCCAGATCGGGATTGTGGGACAAGACGGCGATGCTGTTCTCCGCAACGACGGGTGGGGACGGATTGTCCGCACCCAGCCGGGGAGTTTCTTCGCGGAACCGGTACGGCACGTGCTCCGGGAGAAGGCGGATCTCGACCGCATTGTGTTCGATCCCCCCGATCTCGACCTCCGCTACCCGCCCTTGCGGAGGGCGGCGGACGTGCACCTGGCCAAGGGGCGGGCGCTGTTCGTGAAGATCGGCGGCGTGTTCATCCGCTCCTCCTATTTCCGGGGCGAGACGGAATTCCTGATGGATATGGCGCTGGACGAACCCTTTGCCCGCGCCATTGCCGAGAAGGTGGGCAGCCATCTGCTTGGGATCGGTCTGGAATCCCTGCGCCGGGTCCCCGAGGCAAAGGAGTTCGGAGTGTGGGTGTTCGACGATATGTGCAACCTGCGCGGCCCCATGTTCTCCCCGGCCACCTTCGAGCGGGTTTTCCTGCCGGTCTATCGGCGGATTGTGGCCACGCTCAAGGCGGCGGGGGCGCGCTGGGTGTTCCTGCACTGCGACGGCAATCTGCTGCCCCTGCTCGATTGGGTCATCGAGGCGGGGTTTGACGGCCTGAATCCGCTGGAGCACGCTGCCGGGATGAGGGTGGCGGACCTGTTGCCGAAGTACTACGGCAAGCTGCGTTTCGTGGGTGGGGTGTGCAACACCCACGTCCTGCCGGGCAACGATCCGCGCGCCATCCGCCGCCATGTGGAGGAGATCATGGCGGCCGGTAGCCAAGGCGGACTGGTGATCGGCAGCCATTCGGTAGGTCCCGACATTTCCACCGCCGCCTACGAGCTCTACCGTCAGGTTGTGCGGGAGGCATGGCGGTAGGCTTGCGGTTCCCATTTTCTGCGGCTTGCTTGTCCCCCGGCGGGGCCACGGGGTATCTTGTTGGGACCAGGCAACTGCAATGCAGGAGCTATCACCATGAATTCACGACAGCGTATGCTGGCTGCTCTTAGGTTTGGCGCGCCCGACCGCGTGCCGCTTCAGGTTGGGGGCGGGCGCGAATCCACCCGCGCCCGGTGGCATGCCGAAGGTCTGCCCGAGCAAGGACTGCCGCCCGGCGGTTATCCCGAATATGCCTATCGTCTGGCGGGAGGCACATTGCCCTGGCCCACGGGCGGCCCCGGGTTTCCCGTTGACCACCGGATGATGCCCCAGTTCGAGGAGAAGGTGCTGGAGGTCCGCGAGGATTCGCAGGTCGTCCAGGACTGGAAGGGCAACATCTGCGAGATCGGCCTGGAATTCAGTCCCATCTACCTGCGCAACGCCATCGATTTCGTCACCCGGCGCTGGATTCGTTGCCCCGTGGAGTCCCGCGATGATTGGCGGGAGATGAAGTGGCGGTACAATCCCGACGAGCCACGCCGTTTCCCCGACGATGCCGAGGCGCGCGGACCCCGGCTGGCCAACCGCGAGCACTATCTTTCCTGGAACTTCCACGGTCCCTTCTGGCAGATGCGCGAGTGGTGCGGTTTCGAGGGTCTGTGCATGCTGTTTCTCGACGATCCCGCCTTCGTTCACGAGATGGTGGAGTTCTGGGCCGACTACATCGACCGGCTGCTGAAGCGCGCCCTGGCTCTGGTGGTGCCGGACGAGGTGCATCTCTCCGAGGATATGGCCTTCAAGGGCTACTCCATGATTTCCCCCGCCATGACCCGCGAATTCCTGGCTCCCTGCTACCGACGCTGGCACGACACCATCCGCGCGGCCGGGGTGCCCGTCTACGCGATGGACTCGGACGGGTTCATCGGCGAGCTCATCCCCATCTGGATCGACTGCGGCTTCGATGCCTGCGATCCCATCGAGGTGGCTGCGGGCAATGACATCGCCGCCTTCCGCAAGGAGTTCGGGCGCGACATGGCCTACCGGGGCGGCGTGGACAAGCGGGCTATGGCCAAGGGGGGCGACGTGCTCAAGGCCGAAATTGACCGTATCGCGCCAGTTGTGGCGGATGGGGGTTATATTCCCGGCTGCGACCACGGGGTGCCGTCGGACGTGTCGTGGGCCAACTACGTGGAAACCACGCGGCTCCTGGCCCAGGTCACCGGCTGGCTCTAGGACTAGAAGGATCACGCACGCATGAAGATTTGCCGTTTCGAATACCAGGGGTCGGTCCGCTTTGGCGTCATCGAAGGGGACCAGGTAACTCCTCTGGCCGAGCCCCCCTTCGCCCGCATCGTCAAGGGCGAAGGCTCCCTGCCGCTGGCGACAGTGAAGCTGCTGGCTCCGGTGCAGCCCCCCAACATCATTGCCATCGGCACCAACTACATGGGGCACATCCAAGAGACCAAGGCGCCTACCCCGGAACGGCCCCTGATTTTCCTCAAGGCCACCACCTCCCTCGCCGATCCCGGCCAGGCGATCCAGCTCCCGCGCATTGCCCCCGACCATGTGGACTACGAGGCGGAACTGGCCGTGGTGATCGGGCGCACCGCCCGCCACGTGGCCGAGCGCGATGCCCTCGACTATGTCTTCGGCTACACCTGCGCCAACGATGTCTCCCAGCGGCTCTGCCAGAAGACCCTCGACCGGCAATGGGCGCGCGGCAAGAGCTTCGACACCTTCTGCCCGCTCGGTCCCTGGATCGAGACCGAAATCGACGATCCGCAGACCCTGGGCATTCGGTCCCGCCTGAACGGCCAGACCATGCAGGACTCCAACACGGCCCGGCTGATCTTCGACGTGCGCAAGCTGGTGAGCTACATCAGCGACGCCATGACCCTCCTGCCCGGTACGATCATCCTCACCGGCACCCCCGACGGGGTTGGCGATGCCCGCGATCCGGCGATCTACCTGCGCGATGGCGATACCATCGAGGTGGAGATCGACGGCATCGGCATCCTGCGCAATCCCGTGGTCGCCGAATGAGCCGTCCCTACGACCTGCTCGTCCTGGATGTGGACGGCACCTTTCTGACCTCCCGCAAGCAGCCCAGCGAGCAGGTGCTGGCCACCTTGCGGGAGGCGAGGGCGGCTGGTGTGCGGATCTCCTTCGCGACTGGTCGCATGTTCGAGGCCATTGCCGGTTGGGTGCACGATCTCGGGCTGACCACGCCCCAGATTGCCAACAATGGGGCCGACTTGATCGATCCGCAGACCGGCGAACGCCTCTACAGCCAGGGGTTGTCCGCCGCGACCGTGGCCTGGTTGCTGGGACAGGGACAGCAGGTCGATCTACCCACCGTCGTCTTTGCCGGCACCCGCGTGCTGGCGGATGCCAAGGCCCCCGAGCACTGGTTGCTGGAGCGGAACAACGAGCCGGTGAGCATCGTCCCCCGCACGACGCTGCTCGATCCGACCTTGACCATCGAGAAACTGCTTTTTCTCTCGCTCACCCGCAGCGATGAGTTTGCCGTCCTCCGCGACCGGTTGGTCGCGGCCAAGGAGGATGGAGTCAGCTTCCAGGCCGATGTGTCGGAAACCGGCATCCTCAACTTCTGCCACCCCCTGGCCAACAAGGGCCAGGCCGTGACCCGCCTGGCGGAGCGGCTGGGCATTCCCCTGGCGCGAGTCGCCGCCGTGGGCGACGGCGACAACGACGCCCCGCTGCTACGGACGGTCGGTCTCGGTATTGCCATGGGCAACGCCACCCCCGCCGCCCGCGCCGCCGCCCGGCTCGGCGTTCCCGACAATGACCACGACGGTCTCGCCTACGCCGTCCGTACCCACATTCTGGGTTCCTAGTGGAAGCGGCGTCCCGCCGCTGATCCCCATGCGTCCCCTCGGCATGGGGACACTCCCCCCTGGGAGCGCCGAGCAAGCTCGGCGTCCTCGGAACGCCGATCTCCCGATCGGCATCCCCCGATCCCGGCCTATGCATCCCCCTGGGAGCGCCGAGCACCGGCTCGGCGTCTTCGGAACG
>QKCY01000014.1 GCA_003245525.1 Victivallales bacterium
ACCATCTGGATGGGAAGAAGCACTGGGGGAGAGGCCGAAGCGGGAATCAGACCTCCCGTTGCACAGGCTGTCCAACTCTCGTCAGCCTATCTAGTGAAGCCGTCGTTTCCGGAAGACGTTTTGCGACACGCCGAAGGCGACCTCAGTGACGGGGTACCATCGTCGCTTATTGGCCGAGGCGGCCAGAAGGGACCAGACGGGCTCGACAGGGCAGTCGCGAAAAGGGGACGAGTAAACGACACACCGAACCGTGTGCCATCAACCTTCCCGCCGACGAGTTGTTGAGACGGGCCCTCGCTGAGGGCCTTCTCCTTGTCCGAAAAGTCGGGCGTTCAAGTAAGCCGCTATCGCGGCAGAGAAGCTCTGTCGCCACCTAGTCTCGCCGTCTTCGAGATCCTTCCCCTTCAGAAATCGCCCATCGGGTCCAAGCTCTCCAGGGTTGGCAACAACCCTGACCTCCCCGTGACGGGGAAAGGAGAGACGGACCATGAGCAACTACTACGAGCGATCCAAGCAGGCCCTACAACTGGCCGGCATGAGTCCGGGCACGCAGCAGATCTACACCGATGCGCTCCGGCGCTTGGTGGAATTCTGCGGCAAGCCCCCGGAGGCCATCTCCGAACCGGAACTCGAGGCCTATTTCCGCCACCGCATCGAGGTGAACCAGTGGGCCACGGGAACGCTGCGCATTTGCTATAGTGCCATCAAGTTCTACTTCCGCAACGTGCTCCAGCGCGACTGGCAAGTCTTTGTTTATCTGCGCGCCCGCCACGAAACCCGCTTGCCCGCGGTGTTGAGCCCCGAGGAGGTGCATCGCCTCCTCGCGCGCTTTACGGTGCTCCACAACTACACCTTTTTCGCCACCGTCTATTCCTGTGGCCTGCGCTTCTCCGAGGCCCTGGCGCTGCAGACCACCGACGTCGACGGTCAGCGGTCGATGGTCCATGTCCACCGCGGCAAGGGCGCCAAGGATCGCTACGTCCCGCTGCCGCAGGAGACCCTCGAGCTGCTGCGCCGCTACTGGCGTACCCACCGCAACCCCACGTTGCTCTTTCCGGCCCGCGGACCCCAGGGTTGCCAGGCCCCACAAGCCACCACCCCCATGTCGGCCTACAGTCTGCGCCGGGCCTTTCACCGGGCCAGAACGGCGGCCGGGATCACCAAGCGCGCGGTCTCCATCCACACCTTGCGGCACTCCTACGCCACCCACCTGCTCGAGGCCGGTGTCCACGTGCACGCCATCCAGCGCTACCTGGGCCATGGGAAGCTCGAGACGACGATGGTGTATTTCCACCTGACCCGCAAGGGCTCCGAAGACGCCTGCCGCCTCGTCAACCAGGTCATGACGGGACTCGACCATGGCCAGCGTCGCTGAGGTCTTCCGCACCTTTGCCCCCGAGTACCTGGCGCGCTTCCCTCACCTGCCCCACCGCCACCGCCAGGTGATCCAGGCGATTGTCGCCTGTCGCTCCGGAGAACTGGGGGCCATCCTGTACCGCTGCCCCTCCTGCCAGGGCAGGCACTGGATTGGCCGGGCCTGCGGCAACCGCCACTGTCCCCAGTGCCAGGCGCACAAGACCCGCCAATGGCTGGAGCGCCAGCTCCAACGACGGGTTCCCGGCCCCCACTTTCTCCTCACCTTCACCGTGCCCGAGCCCCTGCGCGCCTTCCTGAGAAGCCACCAGCTCGTCGGCTACGCCGCCCTCTTCGCGGCTTCCTGCCGGGCCCTGAAGACCCTCGCCCGCGACCCCCGCCACCTCGGCACCGACTTGCCGGGCTTCACCGGCGTCCTGCATACCTGGGGCCGGCAACTCCAGTACCACCCCCACATCCACTACCTCGTGCCCGGCGGCGGGCTTTCGCCAGGCCGCGATCGCTGGCTACCCTCCCGCCAGGACTTCTATCTGCCGGTGCACGCCTTGTCCGCCCTCTACAAAGCCAAGTGCAAAGCCCACTTCCAACGCACCGGCCTGCTCGATTCCGTCGACCCCGCCGTCTGGCAGACGCCCTGGAACGTCCACTGCGAGCCGGTCGGCGACGGGGAGCACGCCTGGCGCTACCTCGCCTCCTATGTGTTTCGCGTGGCGATCTCCGACCGCCGGATCGTCGCCGTGGCCGGGCGCACGGTCACCATCCGCTACACCGACCGGGAGTCCGGGGCGCCGCGCACCACCGATCTGGAGGCCATGGAGTTTCTCCGCCGCTACCTCCAGCACGTGTTGCCCTGCGGCTTCATGAAGGTCCGCCACTTCGGCTTCCTCAACCCCAACGCTGCGGTGCCGCTGGAACGCATCCGTTCCCTCATCGCCGCGCTCTCCGGCCACCCGCTCCGGGAACTCCCCGCCGCCGAGGAGCGCTCCCCCTGGTACTGCCCGGATTGCGGCGCCGCCCTGGTCTACATCCGCTCCGTCCTGCCCTTTCAGCGCCCCAGACTCGACACCAGCTAGACCGCGTGCCGCCGCGGTTCCTTCCTGGCCACGCAGTTCCTCCCGGTCGCCACGCCGGTCGCCGACAGCCCACCCCTGCGCTCATCCACCCAGCATGTCGGCCCCGTTGCCTCTCCGGGAGACCCGCCCGAGGCCCTTTCTCACCGCCGGGATACCGATGATGGCTTGGCTGCTGACTCGACCCGCTGGCCGCTCCCCACTCCCGTCTTGCCCCCGCGCACCCTCTCGCCCAGCGAACCTTTACCCTATACCGACCTGCCCACCCGCCGGGCTTCTTGAACGCGGATTGACGCGACCCTGCGGATCGCGTCAATCCTTATGGTTTCTTCTTGTGCGACTCGGCGTCGACACACATCAAGGGGCTTCGGAATGACGCTTGAGGCAGAGCGGAAGTCGTTTGGTGGTTTTCACGCAGGCGGTT
>QKCY01000152.1 GCA_003245525.1 Victivallales bacterium
GTCGGTGCGGAAGCCCGGGAAGATGTTGTCCCTGATCTCGCCGAAGGCGGCCAGAGGTTGGATGGCGATGCGGTCGGCACCGGCGGTCCGCGCCCGCTCGATCACCCCTGCCAGGAGCTCGTCCGGGCCGATGCCCAGTTCCGGCTTGCGGCGGCAGGGCCCCGGCGACAGGGACCGGTCCCAGCGGCGCACGGGCTTGGCCATGCAGTGCTTGAAGGAGGCGCACATGTAGCCCGCCGAGCCCTCGGCGATGCGCGCCACGCCCCGGTCCATGGCCGCGTAGATGCCGTCCTCGGTCAGGTTCTCCTCCTCGGCCAGGCACTGCATGTCGAGATGGCACTGCTCGCCCCAGAAGCAGCGCCAGCGATTGATGTTGGCGTACTCGAACCTCTTGCCCTCGATCTCGAAGGCGATGGTCTCGGGATCGAGCAGATGCCGCTTCTCGTAGTTGTTCCCCCAACAGGCCTTCTCGCACAGCCCGCAGCGGTCGCAGAGCGGTTCGCCCCGGTAGAGGGGATCGGGGGCCAACTCGGCAGCGGTGACCAGGGAAATGATCCGCTGGCGGGGACCGTACTTGGGGGACATCACCATGCCATGCCAGCCGTATTCGCCGAGCCCCGCCGCCACGAAGGCGTTCATGTGGCTGAAGGAGGCGGCGTGGGCATAGGGGATATCCGGTTCCTCCCGGTGCCGCCAGAAGTAGGTGCAGGGCATGGGCACCGTCACGTGCCCCTGTTGTTCCAGGAACCGCGCCACCCGCAGGCAGATGGTGTCGAGTTTCGGGATCATGCCGATCTGGAAGGGACCCGGATAGTTGCTATTCGGCTCGCCGCCCCATTCCACCGAAGCGTCGGGATGGTGGACCGCCATCACCACCACCGACCGCGCCTCGGGCAGATGGGCCTGCGGCCGCAGCTTGGCGGGTGCCCCTGTGTAGCGTGAAACCGGGGCGATGCCCACCAGATCGGCCCCCTCGGCGCGGGCCAGTTCCTTCACAGCCAGAGTCAGTGCATGCAGGTCCATCGACGGTACTCCCAAGTGATGTACACGCGGTTGCGAACCGGCAGCCGTCGTGTATTTTGGGTAAATAAAGTCCCGCCATTTCAACCAGCAACGGTAACAATGGCCACCGAAAACAGCACTTTTGGTGAACCTGCCGAACGGCTCTATACCCGGCTCTCCCCGTTGCCGGTCGGGGTGCCCTTCGGGCTCCGTTCGGTCGGGCGGATCGAACTGGCCCCCGGGGGGGCCACGCCTCCCCGGACCATCGGTTTTGTCCAGCTCGTCTGGACCGTGGCGGGCACGGGCTGCGCCACCATCGACGGCACGGACTACCCGCTGCCGCCCGGCCACACGGCCGCCTTCCTGCCCGGTTCGACGCACTGTTTGAGGGCGGGCGGCGAGCCGTGGCAATACCGCTGGATCACCCTCGACGGACCCGGTGCCGTCCTGGTTGTCTCCAGCCTGGGGCTTGGCTCCGTGCCGCTTCCCTCCGGGCCTTGTCCCGATGCCCTCTTCGACGAACTGGCGGAAGCCGTTCTTGCCATTGGTCCCGAGAGCGAGGTGCGGGCCACGCTGCCCGCCTACCGGCTACTGGTGGAGGCCACTTGCGCCCGGGGGCGCTCGCCCCAGCCGCCGGCCTGGTCCCAGTGGGCCGAGACGGTCCGGCAGCTCTTCGCCCGGAACCTGGACGATCCCGAGATCGGCATCGCCCAAGTCGCCGAGATCCTGGAACTCGACCGCTCCACCCTCACTGCCCGGTTCAAGCAGGCGGCGGGCATCTGCCCCAAGGAATACCTGACGGCCCTGCGCCTCCAACGGGCCATGGCCCTCCTGCGCACCACCGATGCCTCGGTCGGCGAGGTCGCCAGCCAGTGTGGCTTCTCCTGCGCCAACTACTTCATCAAGGCCTTCGCCAAGCGCGTCGGCACCACGCCGCTCCGCTACCGCCATCAGGCGTTGTAGGGTCGGGCGGGCCGCTAGCCGTGGACCACGGCGGCGTAGCCGAGGAAAAGCACCGCGTAGAAGGTCCACACCACCGCCACTCCGCCCCGCCATGCGGCCGAGTCGCGGGTCTTTTCCAGCAGGTTCCGCAACCACCAGGGGGCGCTGACCAGGACCAAGCCAGGCAAGCCGATCAGGTAGACGCAGACGGCGAAGGCCGACCGGGCGGGAACCTGGGCCACGAAGGACGTGATGAGCAGGTGGTTCGCCCCCAGGAGGAGAAGGCCGCCGAACGCGCGGGCGAAGAGATAGTCCAGATGGCTCCAGGAAAGCAGGGCGACGATCGGCACGAGCGCGATGGCGATCGTGCCGAAGACGCTGCCCGGCTCGACCATCTTGGTCACATGATAGGCCGCCCAGGCCAGCATGGGAATCCCGAGGATCTCCCCCAGCACCCGCGACCGGGACAACTTCGAGGGCAGTTCGGGGCAGCCCTTCGCGTACCGGAGAAGCACTACCGTCCAGGCCACGCAGACCAAGCCAGCCAATGCCGCCGCAAGTTGGAAACGGTTCACCATATCGTGCCATCCAAGACTGAAGGGATCAGGGAGCACGCTCCCGCCGCAAAAGACACAACATAGAACCCCCAACGCAGGACGCAACCCACCGGCAGCGCCGCCATCCCTGGCGGC
>QKCY01000009.1 GCA_003245525.1 Victivallales bacterium
GCACGAGGTAGTCGGACCGGCCACCGGCCACGAACAGGGCGGGGCCGGGATAGGTCCCAGGGAGTTGCCGAGCCGCGACGTAGCCGGGGTAGGCGGCAAGCAGAGCAGGAAGGTCGACCCGCCAATGGAGCCCCGCCGGGCCGCTGGCCAGGCACTTGAGCACCAGTTGGCGTTCGCCGGCATCGGGAATGGCAGCGGCCAGGATGGCGTCGGCATCGGCCCGGCGGCGGCAGTCCGCCAGGGGCAGGGCCTGCATGGCGGCGAGGATCGGAAGATGGCGGGGCGCATAGGCGCGCAGGGCCATGTCCACGACGATGAGCGAGGAGACGGCCTCGGGAGCCCGGGTTGCGGCCAGCATGGCGATGCGTCCACCCAGGGAATGGCCCAGGAGGCCGGCGGGGGCCAACCCATGCGCGGCCACGAAGGCAAGGACATCCCCGGCCATGGCATCGAGCGAGGCGTCGGGATGGTGGAAGGAGTGACCGTGGTTGCGCAGGTCGAGAGCGAAGACGCGGTGGCGTTCCCCGAGGCGCTTGGCCACTGGGTGCCAGTTGTCGGAGCTGCCGAGGAGGCCGTGCAGAATGACGACCGGCGAACCGGCTTCCCCATACGTCCGGCAGAAGAGTTCGCTACTGCCCATCCTACGGTTCCACGGTGACCCGGCCGAAGGTCTGGAGATCGGGACCATTCTGGCCTTCCCGCACCAGGACAACGCCGGTGTCGGGGTCCTGGGCGGTCAGCTTCTGGGCCAGGGGCTCGCCGGCCACGAAGACGGCGGTGGAGTAGATGTCCGAATTCACCGGCCGGGGCGTGATGATGGTGACGCCCGCGAAGTTGGCCACAGGCTGGCCGGTGCGGGGATCCACGATGTGCTGGATGGTGCGGCCCTGGATCACGATCTGGCGCTCGTAGTTGCCGCTGGTGGCCACGGCTCGGTTGTGGACCTGGATGGTGCCGAGAATTTCGTCGGTGGCGAAGGGATTGCGCACGCCGATGATGAAGGCGTCCCGTCCCGGCGGCGTGCCCAACCCGGCGATGTTGCCGCCAAGATCGACAAGCGCCGGGGAAATGCCATGCTGACGCAGCAGATCGACCACGAGTTGCAGGGCGTAGCCCTTGGCGATGCCGCCGAAGTCCAGATACATCCCATCCTTGGGAAAGCGGACCGTGTGCTTGGCGTCGTCGAATTCCACTTTGGCCAGGCCGACCAGTTCCAGCGTCGTCGCCACTTCGGCATCGGTCGGCAAGGTCTCCCGCTTGCGGTGCAGGCCCCAGAGGCGCATCAGCGGTCCGACGGAGACATCGAAGGCGCCATCGGTTTCCCGCCAGGCCCGGCGGCACTCGTCCAGCAGGGCCCAGAGCTCGTCGCTGCACGGGAAGGGCTCCTGGGCGGCGGTGCGGTTGAGCTGCGAGATCTCGCTTGCCGGATCGAAGATGTTGATCCGGTGGTGGAGGTCGCGCAGCACCGCCATCACCTCCTTGCTGGCCGGATCGGCCTGTTCCGGCGGGACCCACGCCTTGAGCACGGCAAAGGTGTCGAAGATGGGGAACTCGTAGACCAACGGTTCCTTGGCCACGGTCGGGGACGCCGCGGGCGGCGGGGTGTTGCAGCCGCGCAGGACGGCGGCAATCGCCGCCAAGGCGACCAGGGCAAGCGGAACCAGGACTCGCGAAGAGGATGGCGGTGGCGACGGATTGCTCATGCTAGGACCCAGGCCTCCCGCCTCCCGCTAGGACAGCAGGCCGTGCTCTTCGAGGTAGGCGACCACGCGGTCGCAGGCGGCTTCGACGGCGGCAGGCTCCTCGGCCGGCAGCAGCTCGCATTTCCGGGCAATGGAAGGACGGAAGATGCGGACCACCCGGGTGGGACTGCCGCGCAGGCCCACATCGGCGGCATCGATGGCCAACTCACGGGCCGACCAGACGGGCACCTCGACCGTGCGCGCCCGCTGTTTGCCCCGCAGGGCGGGCAGGCGGGGGTCGGCGGCCTCCTTCACTACCGTGAGCACGGCGGGAAGCTCGATTTCCAGGGTCTCGTACCCGGTCTCCACCAGCCGTTCGACCACGATCCGACCGGCCTCGCAGCCAACGATCCGGCTGACGTAGGTGACGACCGGAAGATCGAGAAAAGCCGCCATCTCCGGACCGACCTGGCCGGTGTCACCGTCGGTGGCGCGCTCGCCACAGACGACCAAGTCCACTTGGCCGAGCTTGCGCACGGCGGCGGCCAGCACGTGGGAGGTGGCCCAGGTGTCGGAGGCGGCGAAGGTCCGGTCCGAAAGCAGGACGCCGCCCGAGCAACCCATGGCGATCGCCTCGCGCAGGGCGGACTCGGCCTTGGGCGGGCCCATGGAGAGAGCCAGGGCCTCGTCGCCGTCGCCGCAGAGCCGGAGCGCGCTCTCGATGGCGTAGAGGTCCAGGGGGTTGACGATCACCTCGGCCCCGTCGCGCACGACGGTCCCGGTGGCTTCGTCCATGCGGACGCCACTGGTTTCGGGTACCTGTTTGATGGGAACAACGATGCGCATGGGGGGAGTTCCGTTGCGTTCCTGGCTAGGGCTGGGGGCCTACGGCTTGGCGGAAGCGGTCGATGCCGTTGGCGATGCCGACCGCGATCTTGGCCCGGTAGGAGGCGGCGGCCAGCAGTTTCTCCTCCTTGGCATTGCTCATGTAGCCGACTTCGACCAGCATGGCCGGACAGCTAGCTTCGCGCAGTACCAGGAAGTTGGCTTGCCGCACCCCGCGGTCCGGGGCGCCGGTGGCCTGGAGAAGCGCCTTCTGCACCTCGTAGGCCAACCGGGTGTTGCGCCGGTCGCAGGCGTTGCCGGGATGGGTGGACGAATTGGTGGTGTTGCCGTAGGTCGACTTGGTGTCTTTGGGACACATCCGGAAGCTCTCGATCCCGCGGACCGAGGGGGTGCCGACGTAGTTGGCGTGCAGGCTGATGAAGAGGTCGGCCCGCCAGGATGAGGCCTGGGCGGGACGTTGCTCAAGCGCCAGGGTCTGGTCCGAACTGCGGGTGAGAGCCACCTGGTACCCCCGGCGCGCGAGTTCCGCGCGCAACAGGCTGGCCAGGGCGAGGGTCACGTCCTTCTCCTGCTGCTTCAGCCGGTCCCCCTTGGTGCCCGGGTCCTTGCCGCCATGGCCGGGGTCGATCATCACCCGGATGGCGTTGCTGCGGGGGAGGCAGCCGGTACGCAGGACCGGATCGATCAGCAACTGGAAATCGGCGTTGCTGACGACGGGGTTCGATTGCCAGGTCCGGACCGGCAGGCCAAGGTAGACGGAGACGTCGTTCAGCGTCGTGGCCCGGTCGTCAAGGGTGAAGACGAGACGGGAATAGCGGCTCGACAGGCAGACCTGCTTGCTGGAGGCCGCACGGGAATAGCGCATGCCGTAGTAGGTGGCCACGTCGCTTAGGAACAGGTAACGATTCCCGTCCACCGTGGCATAGCGGATTCGGGTCTTGTCGGCATGCAAGGCGGGGCTGCCGGTCAGCAAGGCCAGCAGGACCGCGAACAGGATGCATCGGACACCGACAGGCACTCTTCCCGTCTTTCGTCCCGGCCAGGGGGATCGCTAGGATTCGGCCGCGCCACTTCTGGTGCGGCGTTTCTTCAGGACCGGCGGATGCTCGCCGTTCACCACGCCGGCATCCACCACGCAGGAGGCCACGTCCGCCTGCGACGGCACATCGAACATAACATCAAGCATGACCGATTCCAGGATGGCCCGCAGGCCACGCGCGCCGGTGCCCTTCTTGCGGGCCTTCTCGGCCAGGGCGTCGAGCGCGTCGTCGGTGAAGACCAGATCCACCTTCTCCATGGCCATCAGCGCCTGGTACTGGCGGACCAAGGCGTTCTTGGTGCCGGTGAGGATCGTCACCAGATCTTCCTTGGTCAGCTCGTTCAGCGTGGTGATGACGGGCAGGCGACCGGCAAACTCGGGGATCATGCCGAACTGGACCAAGTCCTCGGGCTCCACCTGCTGGAGCACCCGGGGATCGTCCGGGGAGAGGATCGGCGCATCGTCGGTCTCGGCGCTGGCTCCGAAGCCGAGCACCCGGCGCCCGATGCGCCGGTGGATGGCCCGGTCCAGGCCTACGAAGGCGCCCGCGCAGATGAACAGGATGTTGCTCGTGTCCACCTGGATGTATTCCTGCTGCGGGTGCTTGCGGCCGCCCTTCGGGGGCACATTGGCCACGGTGCCTTCAAGAATCTTCAGCAGGGCCTGCTGGACACCTTCGCCGGAGACGTCGCGGGTGATCGAGACGTTCTCGGTCCGGCGGGCGATCTTGTCGATCTCGTCCACGTAGATGATGCCGACCTGGGCTCGCGACACATCGTAGTCGGCCGCCTGGAGCAGGCGGAGCACGATGTTCTCCACGTCTTCGCCCACGTAGCCCGCCTCGGTGAGGGTGGTGGCGTCGGAGATGGCGAAGGGGACGTTCAGGCAGCGGGCCAGGGTCCGGGCCAACAGGGTCTTGCCGCTGCCGGTGGGTCCGAGCAGGAGCACGTTGCTCTTCTCGATCTCCACGTCGGCAAAGCCCTCGCCCGCCTCGCGGGCGTGCTGGAGGCGCTTGTAGTGGTTGTGGACGGCGACGGAGAGAACCTTCTTCACCTGGTTCTGCCCGACCACGTATTCGTCCAGGAAGTGCTTGATCTCGCTAGGGGCGGGGACCTTCAGCTTCGGGATCGCCGGCTCCCCGGTCCGTTTCGGGCCACCGTCCGCGGCCGCATCCTCGCCGGCCCCCGTCGGCACTCCCCCCAGCATGTTGGCGCAGACAGTCACGCAGTCGGCGCAGATATAGGCGCCGTTGCCGCTGGAGATCAGGTTCTTGGATTGGCCGTCGGAGTCGCTGCCGCAGAACGAGCAGCGAGCCTTCGGAGGGCGGCGTCCGGAAGTCATGCCGTAATGGTCCTTCCACGCCCAGCGTGGGCTGGGGCTAGGCTTTTTTCTTGGCGTTGTCGGTGGCGCGGGGCAGCAGCACCTCGTCCACCAGGCCATAGGCCTTGGCTTCCTCGGCGGACAGGAAGTAGTCGCGGTCGCAGTCCTCGGCCACCTTCTCGACGGGTTTGCCGGTGTGGTGGGCCAGAATCCCGTTCAGGATCTCGCGGATGCGGAGGATCTCGCGGGCCTGGATGTGGATGTCCGCCGCCGTGCCCTCGGCCCCGCCAGCGGGCTGGTGTACCATGATCCGGGCGTTGGGCAGCGCGAACCGCTTGCCGTGGGTGCCCGAGGCGAGGAGCACCGCCCCCATGCTGGCCGCCTGGCCGACGCAGTAGGTGCGGATGTCGCAACTCACCATCTGCATGGTGTCGTAGATCGCCAGACCGGCCGTGACCACGCCGCCAGGACTGTTGATGTAGAAGTCGATGTCCTTCTTCGGGTCCTGGCTCTGGAGGAACAGGAACTGCGCGATGAGCGCGTTGGCCACATCGTCGTCCACCGGCGTGCCCAGGAAGACGATCCGGTCCTTGAGCAGGCGCGAGTAGATGTCGTAACCCTGCTCGCCCCGCGACGTCTGTTCGAGGACGTAGGGGATGATCGGGTGGTAGTTGGTGGTACGGCCGGGGTTCATGGCGTGGGTTTCCCTTATTCGCCGGCGGCTTCGGTCACCTTGGCGAGTTCCACCAAGCGGTCGACCGTCTTGGCTTCGCGGAGGTTCATCAGCAACTGGTTCAGGCGGCCGGAATCGCGCAGGCGGCGGAGGACGACCTTGGGGGTCGCCCGCTCCATCTCCGCGAACATCCCGACGGCCTGGTCCAGGTCCGCCGGCTCGACCTTGATCTGTTCGGCGTCGGCAATCTTGTCCAGCACATAGAAGCGGACGAGTTCCTCGCGGGCCTGCTGGTTGGCGCGGGCGAGCGTCTGCTCGTGGTTCTTCTGCGTCTCTTCGGGGCTCGTGCCTTCCTGCTGGGCCTGTTCGCGGAGGCGCTGCATGGCGCTGGCGACGGTCCGGTTCAGCATGGTGGGGGGCAGGGGCATGTCCAGCAGACCGGCGGTAAGCGCCCGCACGACCTGGTCGCGGAGGGCGCGGTCCTGCTCCCGCTTTTTCTCGACCCCGAGGTTCTCACGGACGCGGTCGCGGATCTCGTCGGCGCTCTCCATGCCCACTTTCTGGGCCAGCTCGTCGTCGAATTCCGGCTTCTCCAGCCCATGCACCTCGCTGATGGCGATGTGGTAGGTGAAGGTGCGACCGGCCAGGCTCGCCTCGCCGTGTTCGGCGGGGAAGCTGATGTCCACGTCCTTCTCGTCGCCGGCGACACTGCCAGCCAGCAGCGCCGTGGCGCCGGGCAGCAGCTCGGGATCGCGCAGGGGCAGCCAGGTGTCCTCGGCCTCGACGTAGAACTTGGCGGTGGCCGCGGGCGCCTCGGCACCCTCGGGGATCACGGCCTTGTAGCTCGCCTTGAGCAGGTCGCCCTCGGCGGCGGGACGGTCCACCTTCGCATAGCGGGACTGGCGCTCCAGCCAGTTGTCGATCCACTCGGCCACCGAGTCGTCGGAGACGTCGCTGGCATCGCGGGTCACCTCGATGCCCTTGTACTCGGGCAGCGCGAAGCTGGGGGAGATGTCGAAGGACACGGCGAAGACAAAGCTCTCGCCGGGCAGCAGCCGCAGGGACTTCTCGTCCTCGATCACCGGACGGGTCTCGGGTTCGAGCTCGCTCTGGGTGACGGCCTCTTCGAGCCCGGCCTGCAGGAGTTCGCCCTTGGCGTGGTCGGCAATCGCCTCCCCAAACCGGCTCATCAGCAGCTTCAGGGGAATCTTGCCGGGACGGAAGCCCTTCACGGGTGCCTGGCGATTGAAGCTCGCCACGCTGGCATTGTAGACCTTTGCCACCCGCTCCGCCGGCAGCTCGACGGTGAGCTTCACTCGGCAGGGCGCCACATCCTCGCGCTGGATATTCAGTTTCGGCTTGTCGTTGTCCACGGCGACTACCCTATTCTTACCAATCGGCCGACTCGGCCCGCATACCGTATCTCGCAACCTGTTGCCCTTGTGAGGAATTCGCGAGCAACCCAAAAAGAGCCTATACAATACCGCCACAACTCGCGGAATTCCACGGGGCAACGAGGATGTGGCGCAACGTTCATTCCGGCAACGCCCCGGCCGCACCTCGTATTGGGGGGGGCTCCCCAAGATTCACGCAGGTCCGGCGGAGGCCCGGCCTAGTGGGCGCTGGCGGCGAGCTGGGCGATCTCCTCGGCCGAGAGGGGCCGGTTGTGGATGCGGACATCGTCCATCTGCCCCTCGAAACAGGCGCGGGTGCCGCCGTAGGAGCCGATGTTCATGTCGCCGTTGCCCTGGCGGATGAGGCCGGGACGGTCGAGTTCGCCCGCCAGCTTGCCGTTCACGTAGAGGCGCATGGTGCGGTTGTCGAAGGTGGCGGCCACATGGCTCCAGACGCCGACCGGCAACTCGTCGGGGGCGCTGAGCGAGTGGCTCCACGTCTCCTTGGGCACCTGCCAGACGGGTCTGCCGCTGCCGAAGCCGAGGCGGTAGCCGTCGGCCCCCCTGCGCACGGTGGAGACCAGCCAGCGGTCGCTCTGCTTGGCGACCTCGGGCTTGCACCAGAGGGAGATGGTGATGCCGCGCGGCGGAGTGAAGGCGGAATTGGTGGGGTGGCTGGCAGCCCCGTTGCCGCAGCAGAGCACCTTGCCGTTCCGGCCGTCGGCGGTGACCAGCTCCTTGGTGGCGAGGCTGAATCCGTTGCCGGACTGGTCGGCGAGCCGCCCCCCGGTGAGGCTGTCGAAATCCCAGTAGGCCAACAGGTCGCCGGTGATCCGGCGGGGCCGCCATGGGGGCTGGTCGCCATAGGCGGCCTGGATGGCGGCGTAGCGGCGCTGGGGCGGTTCGAGCCCCACGTCTTCGGGGACGATATCAGTCAGGGCCTCGGGTGACCATTGGGTGCAGAAGACCCGCTTGATTGCGTTCACGTAGTCGAACCCGACGCCGGACACCGGCTCCACATAGTGGCCCTCGCCGAACTCGGTCCAGTTGTCGAAGACGACGACCTTGCGGTCCCAGGCGGTGGCGGGCTTGGCGTCCACCAGTTCCTTGGCGTCGCGGCAGGCGGACTCGAAGGCGGCGGCGGTGGGGTTGGCGCGGTAGCTGCGGGTGTTGGCCCCATGCCACGGCCGGGGGTCCCAGCCCATCATCACGTTGGGGATGTCGGACAGGCCCTTGCCCGCGTCGCGGCGCTGTTCCCATTCCTGCTTGTAGAGCGCGAGGGTGGCGGCGTGGTCGGTGTAGGGCACCCCTTCGCAGTCGGTGCCGACCACCGCCTCGCCGTGGGGACGCAGACCATAGCCGCTGGTGGCGTCCCAGCCCTCGGCCAGGAGGCGCTCCTGCAAGGCGGGATTGGCCTGGTCCAGACAGCCGATCAAGCGCAGCCCCGCGAAACCCCGGGCGCGGCAAGCCGCGCGCATGGCGTCGAAGGCCTTGCGGGTGTTCTCGGTGCCGCCGAGCTGGGGACCGACCTTCTCCGGCCGCCAGACGAAGAGCACCGGCTGGTTGTCGATCTTCAGATAGGAGGGATGGGTGAAATAGGTATCCAGCCAGAAGGGGAAGACGTTGTTCAACAGGTCGTCGCTGTCCTTCACGCCTTCGGCGCAGCCATTCTCCCACATGATGGTGAAATGGAAGCGGTCCCGGTACTTGGCCTCGTACAGCCCCTCGTGGATGGCGTGGCCGAGGGACTGGTGGATCTCGGGCTCTAGATCCGACCGGTACCAGCAGTAGATGAAACCGGCGATGCCATGGTCGAGGGCGTACTTGATGTGCCAGTCGGCCACTTCCGGGGTGCCCTCGTCGTACCAGCCGATGGCGGGACGGCGGTCGGGCCAGGGCTCGATCCGGCCCCAACCGTAGTGGGTGCCTTCCTTCCACAGGGCGCAGTAGTGCATCAGGCCGATGTAGTCGGTGGTGGCGGGCGTGGGCTCGGGCACGTAGCCGGTATGGGGCAGGTCCACGGGCGGCAGGAAGTCCACCGTGCAGGTGGATTCGCAGGACTTCCCGTTGGCGGCGGTGGCGATCACCTTCGCCTCGCCCTTCACCGGGGCCGTGGCCCGGATGCGCCAGGTGACCAGATCGATGGACTCGCGGCCCAGGAATTCGATGCTACGGCGCGGGGGATCGAGGATGGTCACCCCGGCGGGTACGGTCAGTTCGGCGGTCACGTTCTCGGTCTCGGCCCCGAGGTTGTTGACCACGGCGATCAGGGTCTCCTCGCGGTCGGTGCGGAGCTTGGCCCGGCCAGCGGCGAAGCTGCGGATGCGCAGGAAGGGAAGCCCCTCGGGATGGTCGGAAAGCACGAACCGCTCGATCCGCACCGGGTTGGCCCCACTGGCGAAGCGCAGCCCGATCCGGTGGATGTCACCATGCCAGAACTCGAACTGGGGACCCTCCAGAATCAGGGTCCGACCCTGGGCGGAAATGGAGAAGGGGATCGCGCCGGGGCCGCCCTCGCCCTCGATCAAGACCTCCCCGCGGCACCCGCCAGCGGGAATCTCCGCATCCAGGCAGAGGAAGGGATTCGCCCCCGCATCCACCTTCAGGGGCGGACTGATGAGCAAGCCGGTGTCGCCGGGGAAGGTGGCGGCCAGACCATTGCCGTCGGCCTTGGCCGTCGCTCCGCCCACAGCCTGCCAACCGGCCCAGGTAGCCGCCGACTCGTACCGGGCCGTGGTGGCACCGACCGGAGGATTGGCGGCACCGGCGAATTTCGCCAGAAGCTGCTGGCGCTCGTAGCCGGGATTGCGGATCGCGATGCGGTCGATAACGCCCGCGATGGGACCGAACTGCAGGGGGTTGGTGGTAGGCATCGGGGCTCCGGCCCGGTCGCGGGTCCAGGATTGGTCCTTGCCCACCTGTAGGAACGACTCCACGCCGTCCCAGCGCACCTTCACGTCGTACCACTTCCCCACCTCGACCACGGGACCGCGAACGCGGGGCTCCCACTGGTCGCGGACATAGACGAAGAAGGA
>QKCY01000096.1 GCA_003245525.1 Victivallales bacterium
AGAAAGGCAGATAGCGGGCGTGGTCGTGCGTCCACCATGTCCACCGACCGCCAGGGCCTACTCCACGAATTCGCGATGCAGGGCGACCTGGGCGCCCTTGTAGTCCTCGCGACGGACAATGAACTGCATGTTCACTTGCCGCATCGCCTGGCCCAGGCCGAGCACGTTGATCTTCTCCCGCGCCAGGGCGTTGGCGGCACGGGAAAGGAAGCCCGGCAGGCGCATGTTGGTGCCGATCACCGACACGATGGCCACGGGGCTGACCGCCACGGCCGCCGCCGGGAAGCCATCCCGGATGCTCTCCACGCACCGGTTCAGGCCGGCGTGCTTCTCCGGAATGAAGTGGGTGATGGTGTTGGCGTTGGTGGCCTTGGCGATGTAGCTGATGCCCGCCCGGCGCAAGTGGTCGAGCAACCGGTAGTCGTAGCCCACCTCGCCGACCATCTCCGGGTCGTGTACCTCCACGGCCACCACGTCGTCGCGCCCGCAGATGATCTCGACGCGCGGCTCCGGCGACACGTAGCCGCGCTGGATCAGCGTGCCGGGATGGGTAGGATCGAAGGCGTTCTTCACCCGGATCGGAATGTCGCACAGCTCCATCTCCTTCGAGGCCTTCGAATGGATGGCCTCCATGTCGAGATCGGAGAGCTGGTCGGCGATGTCGAAGTTGGTGGCGCCGATCACCTGCACCCGGTCGGCCCCGATCAGGACGGGATCGCCCGTGCTCAGGTGGTACTCCTTGTGGATGATGCCTTCGCGGGCCTTGGTGATGACCGCCACCTTGCTGAAGGTGATCTCGCTATAGCCCCGGTCGAAGCGGGTCATGATCCCCTCGTCGTACTTCACATAGCCGGTGACGATGGGCATTTCAAGGGCGAAATCCACGCCCGCGAAACCGGTGGCGATGGCCTTGTCGAGGGAGGTGAGGACCGTATCCTTCCAGCCGGTGAGATCGATGAACCGGGCGTTGACGCCATGAGCCCGCAGGATCTCCACCGAGTTGAAGGCGCTATGGGCCTCGCCCACGGCGCTGAGCAGTTCCCGCGTGGCAGGCAGATAGCTCTGCTTGGGGAAGTGGCCGTAGGAACCGATCCGCTGCACGTCTTCCAGGCAGTCGCGGATACCGTCCAGCCGTTCGTGGACGAACTGGTCGGCGACCTCCTGGTCCAGGCCGATGTCCGCAAAGGAGCGGTTGAACTCGATCATGCGGGTCCGGACGGCGTCGAGGGCTTCGCGCCAGGAATCCTCGCCCGCCGCGAACTTGCCGTAGACGCCAGGAGCGCCGGTCTTCTTGTTCTCCAGCAGGAGATTGGTGATGCCGCCGTAGGCCGACACCACGAAGATGCGGTTGTAGAGCGCCTCGCCTTGGCGGTCGCCGATGATCACGTTCCGCATGATCTCGCCAAAGCGGCTCATGCTGGTGCCACCAATCTTCTCGACCGTATGTAGACCCGCCATGGTACTGGCCTCGTATGACTGCGTTTGGAGAGCCCGGCAAGCGGATCGGAGAAACCGATACCCACGCTTGCGCGCGAGTCAAAAACTATAAGAGCCACCAACCGGGAATCAAGGCTGGCGCACCTGGGGAAACCCGCCATCGATGAAAAACCCCTGCCGCGGGGAACACGGCAGGGGCCATTGCAGAATCGCCGACGGTCAGTGGCCTATTTCCACTTGGTCGTCTCGCCCTTCTTGATCAGGGTGAACCAGCCTCCCACACTCATGTTCTCCACATGCCCGTCCAGGAAGCTCGCATTGGTCTGCTTGGCATGGGGGGTATTGAGCGTGGTGACGTCGGCGGTACGAGCCAGGTTGGCCCCGCTGGCGGTATTCCAAGTCATCGTGTCCTGGAACATGGTCAGTTCGCTGGGTGAGACCTTGATGGCGGCCTCGGAACTACCTTCCAGCGTGGAGTAGACGGTGTTGGAGTCGGTCACCGCGAGGGTCGAGAGATAGGAGGTCGAATCCGTGGTGTCCGATGGCTTCGGATCGGTGGCCATCGAGGGGCATTTCCAGACCTCGTAGGTGCTGGTGTAGGAGTACAGGCGCACATGGACAAACCCGTTGCTCGTCCCCTGCAAGGTGGTCTTGTTGGGGCACCAACCCTTCTTGCCGCAGGCGGACAGGCTGGCCCTGGTCCCCGTCCAGCCATCGGTGGCAGTGGGCAGGAACTGGTTGTAGTCACCCATGTACATGGCCAACGCGAGTCCGGTCTGTTTCAGATTGCTCTGGCAGGAGGCTTGGCGGGCTTTCTCGCGGGCCTTGGACAGGGCGGGGAGCAGCATCGAGGCCAGGATCGCGATGATGGCGATGACCACGAGCAGTTCGATCAGGGTAAAACGGCGGCGAGTCATGGGAATCCCTTTGCTGGAGGTTGAGCCATGGCAGCGATGGAACACTCTGCCTCTCTATAACGCTTTGAATCCGCTATGAATTGTAGTCTAGCACACGGTGTTCGGGACGACTAGGGTTTCCCGTGCGCAAATCGAATTCGAATCGTTTGGAGCTTGGCGGGATGGCGGTATGGTCGTCCCTGTTCATCCGGATCGTCTAGCTTTGGAGATGCCCATGAAATATGCCTTCCTCGCCCTGGTCGGTAGCACCCTCGCGCTGTCCGCCCAGACTGCGG
>QKCY01000031.1 GCA_003245525.1 Victivallales bacterium
GATGAGGCCCGTAGCCGACGATGTCGCCGAGGAAGAGGATCTCGTCCACCTCCGGGGCATCGCGCAACACCGCCTCGAAGGCGGGAAGGTTGGCGTGGACATCGGCTAGGATCAGGCGTTTCATAGATCGGTTTGCCGCCAACGTTCCGCCACCCAGAGGCGGCTCCGGGCGATGCCTTCGGGGGTGACGCGGTCCGGGTTCAGTTCCAGGCAGAACATGCCGGGGTAGCGGATGTCGCGGAGCGCCTGAAAAAGACCTGGCCAGCCTACCACGCCGGTGCCGGGCTCCACGTGGTCGGTCTCCCCCACCACATCGTGCAGATGGAGGTGGACCAAGGTGGCTCCGAGCAGGCGCACCACCGCGCCCAGATCGCCGCCGAAGGGAGCCAGTGGTCCGGCGTTGCGGTGGTACATATGCCCCACATCGAGCGTCACGCCCAATCCGGGTTCGGCCAGGTTGACGACTTCGGCGAAGCCACTGGTGATCTCCAGCCCGACCGTGACACTGTTCTCGCGGGCCATTGCCGCCAGCCGCCGGACGTCCTCCCGCCAGGAAGGCAGGGCGGCTGGGTCGCGGGGTACCTCCGCATGAACGGTGACGACTTCCCAGATCGTGGGCAAAGGCCAGTGTCTCCGCCAGAATGGCTAGCGCGGCGGAGGAATCGGTTCCCTCCATGACCGCCCCGAACGGGGCGTGGATCTCGCGGGCTTGGAAGTGGGCCAGCCGCTGCCGCCATGCTGCCCGTTGTGCAGGTGAACAGGTGGCAGGCGCCACTCCCTGCCACTGGCCTGGGGTACCGGCACTGGCGTGCAGGCTGATGCCCGTGAAGCCATGCTCCTCGATCCAATCGACCTGCGCGGCGAGGTCGAGCCGGTCGCCAATGCGCCATGCCATCATGCTGATTGGGTTCATGGTTGCCTCCGGCGGTACGATACATCACGATTGTCGGGTGGCGCGGTCGGTTTCCCTGTGTAGATTCGACGGACTGAGACCTAGCCATTCTGGAGTCAGGAAAACATGGTCAGATTCTCGTTGTTCGCCCTTGCCGTCCTTGCCGGTACTGCGTTTGCCGCCGACCTGCCGGTTCTCTCGTGGACACCCGAACAGGCCGCTGGGCTTTCCGTCCCGTCCGGTGGCGACGGGGTGAATGGGGCGGAGACGGTGCAGGGGCAAGCGGTCCGCCGGATCGCGCCGGACAGCCTCTACTTCTACGTGCGCATTGCCGACGCCCAGTATGAGAAGGCCGCGCCGCTGGACCTCTACGTGTCGGTGGAGGTGGCGGACGACGAGTTCAACCGGGTGGGAATGCAGTACGACCAGGCCATGGCCGCCAACCCGGCCGGGGCCAACTACGCCACGGCCGAAGGCACGGCCTTGCTCACCGGGCAAGGCGGGTGGCGCACGATCCACTACAAGCTGCCCCAGGCCCGGTTGGGCCATGGCGAGAATCACGGCACCGACTTCCGCCTCAATGCGCGGGGGTTGGCGGTGCGCCAGGTCCGGGTCGCGACCGTACCGCCCGACGGCTTCGTGCTGAACGAGGGAGTTTCCGCCGACACCCTGGCCCGGCTCAAGGTCGAGCGTCCGGCGGGGATGGAGCTGACCATCGGCAACGACGCCAACGCGACCGATGCCCAGATCCTCCGGGCACTGAGCGTGACCAGCGTCGAGAGCTATGTCCACTGGAACACCGTCGAGGCCCAAGGGCGCGGCCAGTGGGATTGGAGCCACTGGGACCAGCAGGTGGACGTGCTCGAGAAGAGCGGGCTCAAATGGGTCCCCTTCCTGATTGCCGGTCCGGCCTACGCCACGCCGTTGTGGTTCCAGCAGAGCGACGGGTCCGCTGTCTTTCGTTGTCTGGAGCATGGCAAGGACAGCAAGGTGCAGAGCATCTTCAATCCGGCCCTGCCCGCCATGGTGGACCGTTTCCTGGCGGCCTTTGCTGCCCGTTACCGGGACCGGGGCGTGATCGAGTCGCTGCTGCTCGGCGTGACCGGGATCTACGGCGAGAGCATCTATCCCGCCGGACCCGAGGGCGGCTGGACGGCGCAGTTGACCGGTCCCTACCACAACCACGCGGGCTGGTGGGCGGGCGACCGCTACGCCCAGGCCGCCTTCCGCACGGCCATGCAGGCCAAGTACGGCGAGATTGCCAAGCTGAACGCGGCGTGGGGCACGACTCACGCGGACTTCGCGACGGTCACGACGTTCCTGCCCGGCGCTGCGCCCAACGACCGGGCACGGGCCGATTTCGTGGAATGGTACCAGCAGGCCATGACCGACTGGTCGGTGCTCTGGGTGAAAGCCACCCGGCAGCACTTCCCCAAGACGGAGATCTACCTCTGTACCGGCGGCAGCGGTGCGCCCGTGCTGGGCGCGGACTTCACCGCCCAGGCCAAGGCCATCGCGCCCTATGGGGCGGGCATCCGCATCACCAACGAGGCGAGCAGCTATCCCCACAACTTCGTCATCACCCGTGAGGTGGCCACCGCCACCCGGCTCTACGGCACCTTTGCCGGGTTCGAGCCGGCCGGACGGGTAAACGAGGACGGCGTGGTGGCGCGCATCTACAACGCCACCGCCTCGGGTATCCTCCAGTTGCACTACTACCAGCCCAACCTTCTCCAGTCGAAGGCCAGTCTGGCCAACTTCCGGCGGGAGGCGCATTGGCTGGTTCCCCGCCGCCCGCAGGTGACGGCGGGGTTCTATGTGTCCCGCGAGAGTTGGGCCGTGGCGTCCGAAACCCTTGATCCCATGTACGAGCAGGCCCGCGCCCTGCGCGATCTGGTGGACTACGACCTGGTGACCCGGCAGAGCGTGGCGGATGGTGTCCTGAAGGGGTTGCGGGTGCTGGTCTTGCTCCAGAGCCCCGTGCTGGAACCTGCGGCGGCGCAGACGATCGCCGACTGGGTGGCGCAGGGGGGGATTCTGGTTGCCGCCGATCGGGCGGATGCCCCGTTGGCCTCCCGGCTCTACGACGGCACGGCTTGGCGGGAGAGGCTCCTGGCCAAGGCTCCGGCCGACGGGGAGTTGGTCCGGGTGGTTTTGGACGGCCCCGCCCCGGACCGCTGGGAACTGGAGATCGGATCGAACGAGGACGGTCCCTGGCTGCTGGGCGACTGGTATCACCGCGAGGCGGGCCAGGAATGGCCCGAGATCAAGGATGCCCACAAGCGGTGGAGCGGTGCCCGGCCCGTCGTCCTGCTCCCGACCCGTTCCGGGGCCGCCTACACCTTGCGGCTGGATGCCCATCTGGCCGACCACTCCGTGGGCGGTCCCGCCAACGAAGTGCGGGTGAATGGGGTGCTGGTCGGCAGCCTGGACCATGCAGGCAACCGGCAGTACGAGTTCACGATCCCGGCCGCAGCGGTCGCCGACTCCCCGGCCAAGCTGGAAATCCGGATGCAGACCTGGAGCCCGAAGGCTGTGGCGCAGAGCGGCGACGACCGGCAACTGGGCGTGGCGCTCCACCGGGTCGAAGTGGTCCGCCAGGGGGCCGAAGCGACGGCGTCCGCCCCTGCCGCCCTCCGCTATGGTCTGGTGCCGGACGCCCTCCGCGCCCATCTCCGCCAGGTGGGCAAGGGCTGGACGTTCTACCTGCCTGGCCTGGGTGGCGATTCCGAACGCTTCTCCCGCATTCTCGGCTCGTTCCTGCGCGATACCGGCCAGTACTTGCCGGCGGTCGCGCCGCTCGCTCCGGAGGACGGACGAACCGATGGCGTCTACTCCACCGTGACCCCTGCCGGTATCATCCGCTATCACGCGGCGACCGCCACCATCACGACGGAACCCGCCCGCTAGAATCTGGAGGCTTCCCATGGAACCTGTCGCCGCCTCGACCGTCGTGAAATCCGGGTTGGCTCTGCTGGTCATGCTGCTGGGTCTTCTCCAGGACGGGCTGAAGAAGCTGGAGGCCGAAGACTATCCGGGGGCCATCGCCGCCTTCACCAAGGTGATCGAGCAGAAGGAGGCCGATGCCGATCTGCGCGACCGTGCCTTGCTCTGGCGGGCGGTCGCCTACGGCAAGTCCGGCCAACTGGACCAGGCCAAGGCCGACCTGGCCAAGCTCCTGACCGGGACCCGCAACGCCGATCTGCGGGGGCAGGCCTTTGTCGCCTTCACCCAACTGGGCGGTGATCCCAAGCTGCTCCTGCCCAAGGAGACCCCGCAACAGGCCTTCGAACGGACCCGCAAGCTGGGCGTCGAGAAGGACCTGCGGGGGTTCCGCAAACGCCTGGAGGGGGATCTGGCCGGCCTGCTGGCCATGGCCGAACGGACGATCGCGGCCGAAGGGCAGGGCGAGACCGCCGGCGAACTCCTCGGGCTCTGCACGGAGATCAACTACGGTGGCAGTGAGATCGGCGAGGGTCGGGATTTCGGCACGGCCACGGTCACCGCCATGGTGGAGGAACTCGCCTTGACCCTACAGTTGGTCGCGGTCGGGGACGAATGGCACTTCGCGACGCTGACCGACGCCAAGTCGGCAGGGGTCGTGGCGTTGCCGCCCGAGATGGCGGCCAAGCGCGACCAGACCCGCCTGCTCAGCAACCTCAAGCAGATTGCTCTGGCACTGATGATGTATGCCAACGACCACGGCGGCGCATTCCCGAAGGATCTGAAAGAGGCGATGCCGTACCTGGGCGAACCGTCGCTCTTGGAGTTCACTGATCCCGCTACCGGCAAGGTGGTGCCCTTGCTCTACCACAGCATCGGCAACGAGAGTGCGGTCGCGACCCCCTCTGCCACCTACACGGTCGCCACCCCGACCTCCATCGATGGCAAGCGGGTCGTGGCCTTCGCCGACGGGCATGTCGTGGAGGTCGCCGAGGAGGAGTTCCTGAAGACCGCGAAGGCCCAGGGCTGGAAAGTGGGTCCCCAGGAACCGGTGAAGGTGGACGAGGACATCGCCGCCAAGGCGGAAGCCCTCATCAAGCAGTTGGGCGACCCCAAACCGGCGGTCCGCAAGGCCGCCTACGAAGCGTTGAAGGGGCTCGGAGACCAGGCCGGCCCCATTCTGGAGAAGCATCGGGACCATCCCGATCCGGAAGTCCGGCTCACCATTCGCGAGTTGCTCAAGTAGAGCACGATAGGAGTCTGCTGCCATGGATCCGCTACGCATTGTCGTGACCGCCGACATCTGTCCGAACCAAGGCTTGGCCGAGGAGTTGCTGACGGGGGACCCACGGCGTTTCATCCAGCCCTTCACCGCTCTCTTCGACCGGGCCGATCTGGTGATCGGCAACCTGGAGACGCCCCTCGCCGAGGCGGAGACCCCCATCCCGAAGACCGGGCCGAATTTCATCACCCCCGCCGCCGTTCTGCCGGTGCTGGGCGACCTGGGCTTCGACGGTTTCACCCTCTGCAACAACCACACCAACGATCAGGGGTTGCCCGGCCTCACCGAGACCCTGCGCGTGCTGGATGCGGCCAAGGTGCCCCATTGCGGTGCCGGGCTGACCCATGAGGCGGCCTGCGCGCCCATGGTGTTCGAGCGGGCGGGGCGCCGGATCGCCTTCTTCAACTTCGGGGAAGGGGAGTTTGCCCAGGCTCAGGAAGAGGGGCCCGGTGCTGCCCGCTTGGATGCCTTCTGGCAGGAGCAGCGCGTGGCGGCGGCGCGGGACGAGTTCGATGTCATCGTTGTGATCCTGCACATCGGCAACGAGTACGCGCCAGTTCCCTCGCCGGTCACCACCGATTTCTGCCGTCGGTTCGCTGCGGCTGGCGCGGATGCGGTCATTGCCCACCATGCCCACATTCCCCAGGCAGACGAGGTGTTCCAGGGGGTGCCGATCTGTTTCAGCCTGGGCAACTTCCTCTTCGGCTACCCGCGCACGCCCGACCGTTGGCAGGCCAACCCCTGCTGGTTTCTCTGCACCGTGGCCGAACTCATCTTCGACGAGGACGGTTGCCGCCTGCGGCTCCATCCCTCCTATCAGGGCGAGGATCTGGCCCAGTATCCCCTTTCCGCCGCGGGCAAGCAGGCCTTCGCCGAGTACTTGGCCAAAGGGCGCGAGATTCTGGCCGATCCCGCCACCCACCGGCGGTTCTGGGACCAGGAGACGCGCGAGCTCTTCAAGGGGCATCGCACCTGCATGGCCCGCTGGGCGGCGGATCTCGCCTCGCCCGACGACGCGGTCAGTCACCGGGCGGCGACCTGCCTCTACAATCTGTTCCGCTGCGACGCCCACCATGCCGCCGTGCAGCACGGCCTGCGCCTGATGTACGAGCGGCGATTGGCGGACGATCCCGCGACGGCGGCCGAGTTGGCCACGCTACGGGAACTCGTCAAGGTCGCAGCGCAGGGCTAGCAGGACTTCCGGGGTCCCAGCATGGCTGCCAAGTCCTCCTCGACGGTCGTGATGGCGCGCAGGCCGAAGCGTTCGGCCAGGATGTGCCGGATGGCTGGCGTGAGGAAGGCGGGCAGGCTGGGACCTAGGCGGATGTTCTCGATGCCCAGGTAGAGCAGGGTCAGCAGGATGGCCACCGCTTTCTGCTCGTACCAGGAGAGGACCAGGGACAGAGGCAGTTGGTTGGCGTCGCAACCGAAGGCCTCGGCCAAGGCCAGGACCACCTGCACGGCGGAATAGGCGTCGTTGCACTGCCCCATGTCGAGCAGGCGGGGAAGCCCGTCCAGTGTCCCCAGATCGAGGCGGTTGAACCGGTACTTGCCACAGGCCAGGGTCAGGATCGCGCAGTCCGCCGGGATCTGCTCGACCAACTCGGTGTAGTAGCTGCGTCCCGGCCTCGCGCCGTCGCAACCGCCGACCAGGAAGAAGTGCCGGATCTTCCCCGCCTGCACGGCGGCGACGAGTTCGTCCGCTTGGGCGAGAATCGCTTGGTGTCCGTAGCCGACCGTCACGGTCTGGGCTGGCTGCGGTTCGGTGAAGCCGGGAAGCGCCTGGGCGGCGGCGATCAGGGGAGAGTAGTCGCGGTCCTCCACATGGCGGACGCCGGGCCAGGAGACCAATCCCGCCGTGAACAGGCGGTCGCGGTAGCTGGGCGCGGGTTCCTGGATGCAGTTGGTCGTCATCAGGATCGGACCGGGGAAGCGGTCGAACTCGTGGCGCTGTTCCTGCCAAGCCCCGCCGAAGTTGCCGACCAGATGGGGATACTGCTTCAGACCCGGATAGCCGTGGGCGGGCAGCATCTCGCCGTGAGTATACACGTGGATGCCGGTGCCTGCGGTCTGGCGCAGGAGCTCGGCCAAGTCGGCGAGATCATGGCCCGAGACGAGAATCGCTTTGCCGGGTATCGGCGTGATGCGGACCTCGGTGGGCTCGGGGATGCCGTAGGCGGTCACGTGGGCCTCGTGCAGGATCTCCATGGCCCGGAGGTTGGCCTGGCCGCATTCGAGGCAGAGCGCCAGTAGCTCCCATGCCTCGCGCTGCCCCGAGGCCAGGGCGTCGAGTGCCCGCTCCAGAAAGAGGTCCAGACTGTTGTCCTGCCGCCCCAACTCCCGGGCATGGCAGATGTAGGCCGCTGCGCCCTTCAGCCCATAGACCAGCAACTCCTGTAATCCCGCCACGTCCTCGCCGAGGGCCTTGATCCGGCTGTCCAGCCCGACTTGGCGGCCCTGTTCGGCCATACCGTCAACGGTTTCGGCAACCGTCTCGAAGGCTCCTTTGGACAGGGATTCCGGCTTGTGCCCCAATTGCTCGCAGGCATCGAGGTACTGTTGGCGCGAGGCGTTGCGGCAGGCGAAGGCGCCCCGGACCCAGTCCGCCAGCCGTTCCGGGTCGAAGCTGACGTTGGTCACCGTGGCGAAGAGGGCTTCGGCGAGGAACCGGTCCTGCCCCTGGTCCACCACGCCGAGGGCACGGGCCCGGCAGCGGTAGCGGGCCATATCCTTGAGGGCGTAGACAATGAGGTCCTGCAGGGCCGCCGCTTCGGGACTCTTGCCGCACACTCCTCCGGTCGTGCAACCCTTGCCCGCCGCCGTCTGCTCGCACTGGTAGCAGAACATCCTCATGGCCAACTCCTAGTCTCTGGCTCGCGCCATACCGGACCCCCTTGTTCCGGCAGAAGCAGCACAATTACCCACCGTGGTTAGATGTTGTCCGACTGGTTTGGTTCCAGTAGGTTACGGCAGATGCGGAAGGACAAAGGAGTCGTGGGTATGCCGGAGCCAATCGGCAAGCTGGTCCTGGAGCTGGCGGCGGCGCTTAGCGAAGCGGCCGTCCAGGGCCAGGTTGGCTGTTTCATAGGGGTCTTCGTTGAGGTCGAAAAGCAGCCAGGGCTGGCCTTCGAGCGCCGCATACTTCCAGCCGTCGCGGGTGACGATGCCGCGCCAGGGGCGCTCGCGGTCGCAGGCGAAACGGTTGGTCCAGCCAGGATCGGGGAGTTGGAGGAAGGCGGAGTCCGGCATGGCGCTGCGCGGGCGGTCCGGCCGCCAGCACCAGGAGTAGTCGTTGCCGTGCATCCCCGTCGGCGCGTCGATGCCGCAGAGACCGAGGGTGGTGACCGGTAGGTCGACATGGTTGAGCAGGCTGGGCGAGGCATCGCAGGCGCGCAGCCGGAAGCGGTCGGAGGCGGTACCGACCAGGAGGGGGATGCGGATGGACTCCTCGTAGGGGACACACTTGAGGATGCGACCGTGGGAGCCATGCATGTCGCCGTGGTCGGAGAAGAAGACCACGATGGTGTTCTCGGCCAAGTGGTTTTCGCGCAGGGCGGCAAGCACGCGCCCCACGTTCCAGTCCAGATTCTCGATCATGGCGTAGTAGGGAGCGAGGTCCCGCCGGGCCGCCTCTTGGATGCGGGGAACCGGCGGCACATTGGGCCGGAGGCGGATGTCCTCGGGCCGGTGCCGTTCGAGCCATTCCGGCGGTGCCACGTAGGGCGAATGGGGCGGCTGGACGGAGAGCACGGCAAAGAAGGGCTGTTCGGGCTGCTTGCCCCGTTCAGCCAGGTAGGAGAGGAGATGGCTGGTGAGTTCGTCGGTTTCGTAGCCGGGCAGTTGGTACCGGGGCACTTCGCGGCCGTGGGCGTCGTGGCCGTGGAGCCAGGAGTCGTACTGGGCGTTGTTGTTCTCGTAGCCCAGCCAGACGTCGAAACCGCCCCGCCGGTCGCGGCGGACGGTCTGGAAGGCGGGACGCTCTTCGCCATTGCGGTTCCAGTCGCCGTCCAGGTGCCATTTGCCGAAGTAGGCCGTGTGGTAGCCATGGGTGCGCAGGGGCGCGGTGAGCATCGGCGTCCCCTCGGGCAGGGGCACGTCGTGGCCGGGGATGCACTCGTGGGGCCAGCGTCCGGTCAGCATGGAACCCCGGAAGGGGGAACACAGGGGACAGCCGGCGATCCCGGTCAGCGGCGTGTCGGTGAGACGGTCGAGGTTCGGCGTGGCCAACTGGTCGTTGCCGAGGCAGCCGACCGCTTGGGCGCGGTGCTGGTCGCCAAGAATCCAGAGGATGTTCGGGCGGTTGGGAAAGGGGCTGTCCACAGGGTGTCTCCAAACAACGGATCAGGCAAGGTAGCCCGTTGTCCGGTCGAGGGAAACCGTCAACGCAGGGGAAAGTCGGGATGGCGTAGGTAGTTAAGCGTCCGCTCCACATTGGCCTGGAGCGGGGCAGGCAGGGCCTTGGCCAGGGCCAGGAGGGATTCCCGCCCCTGCTGGGTCACGGCATCCTGGAGCCAGACGACGCCCAGGGCATCGATGAAGGCGTCGAGATAGCCGCGATTGAGCTGGAATGCGGTACGGATCTGTTCCTCCGCAATGGTCTCGCCGGTCAGGAAGGGAGCGAGTTTCGGCGACGAGCCATCGTCCTCGCGCCAGTTCCAGTCGGCCAAAAGCGCGGCGATCCGCCGTTGGCGGTCGGCGGCGAGGCGCGGATAGCCACCGAACGAGGCGGCCAGAGCAGGAAGGTGAGTCAGCCCCGTTGCGAAGTCGGCCTGGGACCGATTCCCCAACAGCCAAGCCAGCGTTCCTTCCCGGTCGGCGCCCAGGCACAGCGAGGCGAGCGCGGTGGCGACCGGATAGCGGACAGGGCCATCGCCGAGCGTGAGTCCCGCCTGTCGGCGCAGCTCGGCTCCCCAGAGTTCGGACAGGGCCTCGTTGAACCCTTCCCAGAAGAGATTCCCCGCCACCTCGGGCGGCCGGACGCTGGGCACGAGATGGTGCCACAGTTCGTGCTCGAAGGCATCGGCGAAGACCGCCGGATTGGCGGCCTGGTTGAAGTCCAAGTACATGCTGGCGCTGCCCGGCACGTAGACGGCGGTCGGCGCATAGGCCACGATCCCCTCCAGGCAGACCGCTTTGATCCTCGGGGGCTGCTGCCAGCGGACCAGCACCGAGTCGGCAGATGCGGGGAAGAGAGCCCGGATGGCAGCATCGCCGTGTTCTGACACGCCTTGGGCATAGGCGACGAGAGAGGCGCTGGCCCGTTCCCGTTGCCGTTTGGGTAGGGCCAGGAACTGGAAGTTACTCATGGCGGCG
>QKCY01000007.1 GCA_003245525.1 Victivallales bacterium
ACCGTCAGGACCCCACCCACCACCATCACGGGCGAGGGATCCACATAGGCCGGTTGGATCATCGGTTCTCCCTTCGTCGGTCATGGTTGTCCCAGCGTTCCAGATACGGCTTGCTCCCTCACTTGACTACGATACCAGCCCCGACCATCCGGTCTTCACTCCAGAGGACAAAGCGCCCAAGCTCCGGGCATTCCCCGAAGGGAATAACAGGCCTTGATGCAGCCATCGATAGCACAATCCCGGCGATGTTCAATATACCGAAATCACCCAGCATCCCGTGGCTATCGGAGGTTGTTGAATGGGCAATTCTAGCCGGCATTATTTGGTACAACCATTGGCAACCAAGCCATCTTTCCTCGGGAACGGAGTCGAGCAACGCCACTCTGGCGCGCATTTCCGCCAGACAGGGAGTCTCTCCGCCTTCCGCTTCGAGCACAGTCCCCCGCCCAGGCAGGGAGGGACCGGCAAGTTCCAGGGCTACATTCTCCCCGGGTAGGGCGGCGTCCGGCCGTTCCGGGAAACGGTGGATGCGCTTCACCTCGAAAGCCGCTGTTCCGCCCACCTCCCGGAGGCGGTCGCCCGGGCCGACCCTGCCACCGACAACGCGCCCCGTGCAGAGGAAGGGCAGGCCAGGCAAGCGAAGCATGCCCTGCACCGCGAACCGGGCGGGCTGACTCGCATCCACGGCCGCAGGCTGGCGCAACTCCGCCAGCAAGGCATCGAGCAGCGTGCCACCGCACCAGGCCGGAGTCCCGCTTCGTTCCAGGATGTTGGTGCCGTCCGGCGCGGCGACCGGGACCACGGTCACGACGGCGCTGCCGGTACCGGCGAACAGCTCCCCGACTTGCGGGCAAAGCCGCTCACAGGCTTCGCGACTCCAGTCGACGCAGTCCATCTTGCTGACTGCCAAAATGATCCGGCGGATACCGCAGAACGCCATAAGCTTCGCATGGGCCACAGTCTGGGGGCGGATTCCCTCGTCGGCCGCGACCACCAGAATGCCGACGGTGGCCTGGGTGGCGCCGGTCAACATGCTCCGCAGGAATTCGGCATGTCCCGGCACATCGATCAGAGTGAGGTGCCCCTCCGGCAGGTCGAAGCGCACGGCGGCGCGATCTACCGTCATGCGCCCTTCCCGCTCCTCCTGTAGACGGTCGGTGAAGAAGGCGGGGTCGGCGGCACCCACGTCCATCGCCCCCATGGGAATGCCGACCCGGCTCAGTTCGTGGGCCAGACTGCCGATCAGGGTCGACTTGCCATGGTCCACGTGCCCGGCTACCACGCAAGCCAGGCAGGCATCTGGTTGGGGGGGAAGGGACACCATCTACATATACCCCAGGGAACGCAGCTTCTGCATACTGAACTCGGCTTCCTTGTCCTGGCGTCTGCCAGCCCGCTCCGGGGTGCTGGCCAGGGCCAACTCGGCAACGATGGTCGCGACGCTGTCAGCATCGGAGGGAACCGGCAGGCAACAGGGAGCGCAGCCAAGGCTGCGGAAACGCCAGCCGTCGCGGGCGAAGTAGAGCGGGTTCACGGGCACGCCCTCCGCCTCGGTCAGCAACCACACATCCCGTTCGGTGAGGTGAAGCAGAGGATGCACCCGGTCGTGCGCGGACCCGGCGTCGGGAACGGACAGTTCCCAGAGCTCGGGTGGCTGATCGGCCACGTCCCAACCGCCCCCCGCATCGCGGGGCGAGAAGTAGCGTTCCTTGGTCCGGACCCCGTGCTCGTCCCGCCGGATTCCCACTAGCGCGGCGTCGGCCCCCAGTTCGCGGAGAGCGTCCAACAGCGCGGTAGTCTTGAGGGCGTGGCAGCAGGCGAATGCGCCCTGCTCCGGGCCCATGCCCTCGCACAGGGCCGCCTCGTTGCGGAACACGCGTAGATCGAGGCACCACTCCGCCGCGAGGCGCTCGCGGAACTCGTACATCTCCGGCATCTTGTGCCCGGTGTCGATGTGGACCACGGGGAAAGGGATGCTGCCGAGAAACGCCTTGCGGCAGAGCCACAGGAGCAGGGTCGAATCCTTGCCCATGGACCACAGCACCACGGGGCGTTGGTAGCGCGCATGGGCCTCGCGGATGGTCTCGACGCTCAGGTTGGCTTGTCTCTCCAGGAACTGCATGTCTCTCTTCTGCTCTTCTTGCGGACCTTGGCTTATGGGGCAGCTTCCTCTCGGCGACGGGAGTCGGCCACCAGCGGGGCGAGACGGACCAGAAGATCATCCACGCGCTTGCCCAGACGCGACTCCGGAAACTCGCGTTTGGTCGTCTCCAACAGGGCCTGGGCTTGCCGGTAGTCGGCCTGTGCCAGGGCCTCCATCGCCTTTGCGTATAGGATGTCGGCCGCCAGCGAATGGGTCGGGTAGGAGGCCAGGAAGGCATCGGCCAGCATCCCCGCCTTTTCGCGCTGTCCCTGTCGCCGGAACGCGGTCCAGGCCAGATAGAGGAACTGGACTCGGTGCTGGGGATAGCGCTGTTCCTCCAGGCACTGATCCGCCTCGCTGGCGACCGTCGCGTAGTCTTCGGCCTTGTAGAGGTAGGTGATGCGCGCGACAGCGATGCGCCCAGGGTCTTCCGGGCTGGGCTTGCCCGTAAGGACGCCCTGCAAGAGGGAAGCGGCTTCGGC
>QKCY01000220.1 GCA_003245525.1 Victivallales bacterium
CATCGATCAATCCAATTAGCGGGCCAGGGCCGTAATCCCTATAACTGAGCTCGCGACGGAAATGATTCCTGAGCATATGGAGGAAACGCACAATGTCAGAAAGCAAATGCCCGTTTCATCACACGGCCGGCGGCGGCATGTCGAACCGGGACTGGTGGCCGAACCAGTTGCGGCTGGAAATCCTGCGCCAGCATTCGTCGAAGTCCAACCCGATGGACGAGGGTTTCAACTACGCCGAGGCGTTCAAGAGTCTGGACCTGGAGGCCGTGAAGTCGGACCTTCGGGAGCTCATGACCGACTCGCAGGAGTGGTGGCCGGCGGACTTCGGTCACTATGGGCCCTTCTTCATTCGCATGGCGTGGCACAGTGCGGGCACCTACCGCACCAGTGACGGTCGCGGTGGTGCCGGCACCGGCAACCAGCGCTTTGCGCCGGTGAACAGCTGGCCGGACAACGTGAACCTGGACAAGGCACGCCGGCTCCTCTGGCCGGTCAAGCAGAAGTACGGCCGCAAGATCTCCTGGGCCGACCTGATGATTCTCGCCGGCACGGTCGCCCTGGAATCGATGGGTCTCAAGACTTTCGGTTTCGCGGGGGGGCGTGAGGACATCTGGGAGCCGGAGAAGGACATCTACTGGGGCACGGAGAACACCTGGCTGGACGACAAGCGCTACTCCGGCGAGCACGAGGAGCTGGAGAAGCCGCTGGCGGCGGTGCAGATGGGTCTCATCTACGTGAACCCGGAGGGCCCGAATGGCAATCCGGATCCGCTGGCCGCAGCGAAGGACATTCGCGAGACCTTCGCCCGCATGGCGATGAACGACGAGGAGACGGTGGCGCTCATCGCCGGCGGTCACACCTTTGGCAAGACCCATGGTGCCGGTGACGCGGCCCTGGTGGGCCGTGAGCCGGAAGCCGCCCCCATCGAGGAGCAGGGGCTGGGCTGGAGAAGCAGCTTTGGCTCGGGCAAGGCGGGCGACACCATCACCAGCGGACTGGAGGTGACCTGGACCACCACGCCCACGAAATGGAGCAACAACTTCTTCTGGAACCTGTTCGGATACGAGTGGGAGCTGACGAAGAGCCCGGCCGGCGCGCACCAGTGGGTTCCGAAGAACGGCGCGGGTGCCGACACGGTGCCGGATGCGCATGACCCGTCGAAGCGTCATGCGCCCACGATGCTGACCACGGATCTCTCCCTGCGCTTCGACCCGGCGTACGAGAAGATCTCGCGGCGCTTCTTCGAACACCCGGATGAGTTCGCGGACGCCTTTGCCCGGGCGTGGTTCAAGCTGACCCACCGCGACATGGGGCCGCGGGCCCGCTACCTGGGGCCGGACGTGCCTGCGGAAGAGCTTATCTGGCAGGACCCCATCCCGGCGGTGGACCACGAGCTGATCGACGAGAAGGATATTGCCGCTCTCAAGAGCAAGGTCCTCGACTCCGGGCTCTCCGTCTCCGAGCTGGTTTCGACGGCGTGGGCGTCGGCCTCCACCTTCCGTGGCTCCGACATGCGCGGTGGCGCCAACGGTGCCCGCATCCGTCTGGCGCCTCAGAAGGACTGGGCGGTCAACCAGCCGGAGCAGTTGGCGAAGGTGCTGGGGGTGCTCGAAGGCATCCGGAGCGAGTTCGGCAAGAAGGTCTCCATGGCCGACCTCATCGTGCTGGCAGGTTGCGCGGGCGTGGAGAAGGCGGCGAAGAACGCCGGTCACGAGGTGACGGTTCCGTTCGTGCCGGGCCGCATGGACGCCTCGCAGGAGCAGACCGACGTGGAGTCCTTCGCCGTGCTGGAGCCGGTTGCGGACGGCTTCCGCAACTACCAGAAGGCCAAGTACACGGTCTCCGCGGAGGAGTTGCTGGTGGACCGGGCGCAACTGCTGACACTGACCCCGCCGGAGATGTCAGTCCTCGTGGGCGGCATGCGCGCCCTGAACGCCAACGTCGGGCAGACCGCCCACGGGGTGTTCACGGACCGTCCGGAGGCGCTTACCAACGACTTCTTCGTGAACCTGCTCAACATGGGCACCACCTGGAAGGCCATCTCCGCGGACGAGGCGCTGTTCGAGGGCACCGACCGCAAGAGCGGCGAACGGAAATGGACCGCCACCCGGGTGGATCTGGTCTTCGGCTCCAACTCCGAGCTGCGCGCCCTCGCCGAGGTTTACGGCTCGGCGGACGCCCAGGAGAAGTTCCTTCAGGACTTCGTGGCGGCGTGGACCAAGGTGATGAACCTGGACCGCTTCGACCTCGCCTGATTCGGTGAGCGGCGGTTTCTTGGGCTTTCCGTGGCAGGTGCGAAGCGGCATCCGGGACGAGAAGGAGGCGACGAGCCCGTTCCGCACCCGCACGGACGTTGACGGTAGCCCCAGAGCCAACCTGAGGGCGGCGTTTCAAAGGGACTGAAACGCCTCCCTTTCTTTTTGACAGAGCACCGGAAGCGCGCCCGGTTGTTTCGCAGACGGCGCGGGGGCTTCTTTGGCGAGGCGCCCCAGCTTCTTCCTCCTCCCGGAGGTGGATCAAATGCACCCCCCAGCCCATGGGTGGGGGATCTCCACCGGCCCGCATTGCTGACTCCTGCGTCAAAACACCAGAGAAACAGTGGTTTGCCTGACTGGCACGG
>QKCY01000133.1 GCA_003245525.1 Victivallales bacterium
CATCCGCAACGTGCGCGCGCAGTACACCATTCCCCCCAGCACCCGCGCGCCCGTGTACATCGTCCCCGCCCAGCCCGCCGACGGCGAGTACCTGGCCAGCGATGTGGACTCCCTCCAGGGCTTGCTCTACGCCTCGTCCCTCACCATCGATGCGAACTACCAGCCTGCCGGTCCCAGCGGCGTGGCGGTCGGCGCGCTCGGTTCGGCCTACCTGCCCCTGGCGGACGTGATCGACCTGGACAAGGAGCGGACCCGGCTGGAGAAACAGCTCGCCGAGACCGAAAAGTTCATTGGCGGGGCGGAAAAGAAGCTGGCCAACGAGAATTATGTGAACCGAGCCCCTGCCGAAGTGGTCAACCGGGAACGTGAACGGCTTGCCGAACTGGGCGAGACGCGCCAGCGTATCCTGGAACAGATTGCCGCCCTCGCGTAGGCCCAATCCCAGCCAACCCAAAAGGAACCTGGACATGGAACTCGAAAAGCAAATCCGCGAGAAGCTCGAAGAACTGCGCGGTGCCCTGCAACAGGATGGCGGCGACCTCGAAGTCGTGGCCATCGTCGGCACCAACGTGACCCTCCGCCTGAAGGGTGCCTGTGGCTGCTGCCCGCACGCCCAGATGACCCTGAAGAACGGGATCGAGCGGATTCTCCGCGAGCAAGTGAACGAGGAAATCGTGGTCGAGCGCGCGTCCTAAGCCCGGCGACCGCATGGCATAGCGAACGCCGGCAGCTTCCCCTGCCGGCGTTCTCCGTCTCCACCACCTAGCCGCCGTTCCGGCGACGACAAGGAGCAGACTGACAGATGAAGAACCATACCATTTCGGTGCTGGTGGAGAACAAGTTCGGCGTGCTGGCCCGCATCGCCGGGCTGTTCAGCGGCCGGGGCTTCAACATCGACAGCCTCACGGTCAGCCCCACCAACGACGAGTCCCTCTCCCGCATGACCATCCTCACCCATGGGGATGACGCCGTGCTGGAGCAGATCGAGAAGCAGCTCAACCGCCTGATCGAGGTGGTGAAGGTGACCGACCTCACCGGCAGCGGCTTCGTGTCGCGCGAGCTCATGCTCATCAAAGTGAAGACCAACGGTGCCAACCGGGGCGAAGTCCTGCAGATGGCCAATGTCTTCAAAGCCAACGTGGTGAACGTGGCTCACGACTCCCTGGTGGTCGAGGTCACGGGGCCCACCGAGAAGTGCGATGCCTTCGTTGAGCTGATGACCGCCTTCGGCATCATCGAGCTGGCGCGGACCGGGCGGGTCGCCCTCGCGCGTTCCTCCCAGCCTACCGAGATGATCGACCAGTAGGGGCACCCCTCGCGGGTGTCCGACCTGTCGGACACCCAACGGGGTCGGATGGCGATGGCCTGGGCACCCCTCACGGGTGCCCGATTCCCCCGGTCAGACGGACCGGGTCGGCAGGGGAAACGCACAGGCACCCCGTCGGGTGGTCCCGACGGGACGGGCGGGGGTGCAGGGACACCCCCCGCGGGTGCCGTGGTGTCAGTCCGCCTCGATCGAGTACTGGCGGGCGGGCAGGGTGCCGAAGCGGGCCCAGGTCACATGGCCGTCATGGTAGGCCCAGTTGCTGCCGCTGGTGTGGCGGGCATGGGGCTGGTAGGTCGTGCCGATGAGATTGTCGATGGGGGCGGTGGAGCCCGGCCAGTTCGCGTCGCGGGGGCCAACCCGGCCGCAGTTGTCGACCTCGCCCAACATCAGCGTCGAGGAGGGTTCGGCGAATTCGGCGAGGGAACGCTGATTGGCCACAGTGCCCTTGTCGCCATTGAAGTAACCGTACTGCCGGGCGTAGGACCATTTGACCATGCGGGTGGGGGAGCCGGTCGGCACGATGGGCAGCGTCCGGCTATGGGACGGACAGCGGAAGGTGTTCTCGGCGTTGACGTAGCTCCAGATGTACTGCGACCAGGACCAGGAGACGTCCGCGTTGTCGTAGGGCTGGGGGCGGAAGACGTTGTCGGGATCGCGGCACACCATGAAGCGCTCGTTGTTGTCGCCGGTGTACATGATCATGCCGAGGGCGAGCTGCTTCACGTTGTTGACGCAGTTGATGGAACGGGCCTTCTCGCGCGCCTGCTGGAGCGCGGGAAGCAGCATGGAGGCCAGGATCGCGATGATCGCGATCACGACCAGTAGCTCGATAAGGGTAAAACGGCGGCGCAAGGACAGAAGGGGACGCATGATCATCTTCTCCGGGTGGGTTCCATTTCTGGGCATCGCCGGGCAATGCCATGCCAGCGGTTCCGCCAGCCTGGGTTCACACCATATTCACCCCGTGCTCATGCGCAACCCATTGCGGGCAAAGAACCGGGGAAAAGACGGCGTTGCCGGGGAACTTCGGCTTCCGGCGGGCATCCTCGCGTCGTTCCTACCGATTCCGCGTCTTTCCCCAGTCGAAGAGCTCGCCGTAGCTGGTTCCCTCCTCCTCCTTCTGCTCCGGAGCGGGGGATGGGGTTGCGGGCTCCGCCGGGCTGGAAGCTGGCGCTGCCGGTGGCGGGGACGCGAGCAGGGCGAGGAACCGGGGCTCGTCGATGACTTGGACGCCGAGATCCTGGGCCTTGCGGGTCTTGGTGGCACCGGTGTTGGCGCCGGCCACCAGGTAGGTGGTGTTGCCGCTGACCGATCCCGCCACCCGGCCGCCCAGCGCCAGGATGCGCTCCTTGGCTTCGTCCCGACCCATGGATTCCAGCGTGCCGGTGAGCACGAAGGTCAACCCGGCCAGTGGGGCGTTGGCGTCGGGGGGTTCCTCCCCCTGGGGGTTGATGCCAAGCTCGGCCAGCCGGGCGAGTAGAGCTTGCCCGACCGGTCCGGCGAAGAAGTCCAGAATGCTCTGGGCCGCCTTGGGGCCGATATCGGTGGTTACATAACTGGTAGCGCCCTTGGCCTCGCTGGTCCGGACGAGCCCGACTTCGGTCAGACTGCCGCCGAGTCTGGCCACTTCGGCCTCGGCCTCGGTGAGCTGTCGTTGCAGCTCCTGCTTCTCCAGCGGCGGCAGGTTGCGATTGCGGACGGCATTGGGGTTCAGGTCGCGCAGGGCATCCTGGCGCTCGAAGAGCCGCACGAACTCGCGGAGCAGCGCGGAATCGGCGACGGCGGCGAGATCACGGTGGCAGTTGGCCACGTGATGGGCCATGGTGCTCCCGACCTGGGGGATGCCGATGGCGTGGAGCCAGCGGCTGAGGGGGAGGGTACGGGCGCGCTCCACCGCTTCGAGCAGTTTGGCGGCGTTCTTGGCCCCAAAGACGCGGGGTTCATTCTCGGTGCCCAGATTCAGCCTGGCCAGGGGATCGAGTTGCAGATCGAAGAGATCGAGCGGTTCGCGGACAAGCCCGCGTTCCACCAGGTTCTCGGCGACGATGCCGCCCAGCGCCTCGATGTCCATGGCATTGCGCGAGGCGAAATGCTGGAGGCGGCGCACGCTCTGGGCCGGGCATTGGAGATTGGGGCAGCGGTAGGCGACGAATTCCGGGTCCCGCTCCACCGGACCGCCGCAGGAGGGGCAGGCCCCGCCCACATGGCGCACGAGGTCGAAGGGCTCGGTCCCCTCCGGGCGCAGTTCCGGCACCACCTCCACCACCTCGGGGATGACCTCGCCCGCCTTCTGGATCACCACCGTGTCGCCGACCCGGATGTCCTTGCGGCGGACTTCGTCCTCGTTGTGGAGCGTGGCCCGGCTGATGGTGGAACCTGCGAGAAAGACCGGTTCCAGTTCTGCGACCGGAGTGAGCACGCCGGTGCGCCCCACCTGCACGGTGATGGCATGGAGGAGGGTGCGGGCCTGATCGGGCTGGTACTTGAAGGCCTTGGCCCAGCTCGGGGCTTTGGCGGTGAAGCCCAGTTCCTCGCGCTGGCCGAATTCATCGACCTTGATGACCGCGCCATCGATCTCGTAGGGGAACTGGTGGCGGGTCTCGCCCAGCTCGCGGATGGCCGCCAGCATGGCGTCGAGCCCACGTACCTTGGGACACCAGGCCTGGGTGCGGAATCCGAACTCGCGGAGGATGGCCAGCAACTGGCTCTGGCTGTCGATCTCGATGCCCTGGACATCGCCCTGGGCATAGCAGAAGACCTCCAGGGGTCGCTGGGCCACGATCCGGCTGTCGAGTTGCTTGAGCGTACCAGCCGTGGCGTTGCGGGCGTTGGCGAATTCGGGTTCGCCGCTGGCCACGCGGTGCGCGTTGAGCGCGGCGAAGCCCTCCTTGCTCATGTACACCTCGCCGCGCGCCTCGAAGACCTCGGGGGGCGAGTCGGTGTTCAACCGCAAGGGCACGCTGGGGATGGTGCGCACATTGGCGGTGACATCGTCGCCCTGCACGCCATTGCCTCGGGTCAGGGCCTGGACCAACACGCCTTTCTCGTAGCGCAGGGAGATGCTGACGCCGTCCACCTTGGGCTCGATGACATAGTCGGGCTCCTGGCCGCGCAAGCCGCGCAAGACGTACTCGTGGAAGCGCCGCAATTCCGTGTCGTCGTAGGTGTTGTCCAGGCTGAGCATGGGCACGGCGTGGCGCTTGGTGGCGAACTCGTCGAGCGGCTCGGCCCCGACCCGCTGGCTCGGGGAGTCGGGGGTGACGAGGCCCGGGAACTCGCGCTCGATGTCCACCAGTTCCCGGTAGAGCGCGTCATAGGCCTGGTCGCTGATCTCCGGCCTCGCCTCCACATAGTAGAGACGATTGTGGCGATGCAGCTCCCGGCGGAGCTCTGCGAGGCGGCGTTCGGCCTGTGTACGATCCATAGCGAAGCCAGGTTCCGTTGGCTGGTTGTCGATCAGCACCCCATGCCCTCCCAGCAGCGGCGCACAGGCAACCTAGCGTGGGGGCGTCGGGGATACAAGACGGGGATAGGTTCCCTTCCGCGCGGCAATCCAGCCGGTTCGCCACCGATTTCGCATCTTCGCTGCCTACGGCGTTAGCCGTCTTGGACTGCGGCGCTTTGCGCCGCTTTGGTCCTTCCCGGACACTGCCGGGACAAGGAACCTATGATCAGCGTGCATGAAAAGCGGCGCAGAGCGCCGCAGTCCAGAGCGTCCCTTCCGGGACGCAGACCTCCGTGGAACACGGCTTTAGGGAACCAGGTCGAGCAAGCCGGTATTGGTTACCAGCCAAGTGCTGCCATTGGTGCCTTGCCACATGGCCCACTTGTCGCCCGCCGGTTTGCGCACCGAGAGATTGAAGGGCAGGGAGGCAGGCTTCGTCGGATCGATCCCCAGGGAGGCGAAGGGAAGGCGCCATTCGGCGGTCCACCGCGTGGGATTCACGGTCCTGGCCGCGTAGGCGACGCCCTTGGCGGCTTGCGCGGCGGCAGCCTGGGAGGCCCCCGCTTCCTGGCTGCTCTCGAAGCTGCCATCGACATAGCCGCGGAGCACGAGAATTGGCGCTTTGTCGCCGCCTGCGGGGTTGCGGATAGCGATCTCGACGGCGTCGTTGACACCCCAGTGGGGCAGGGTCTGCAGTTTGCCCGTCGGGTCGATGGGATTCTCGAAGGCGATCAGCAGGGCCGTGCCGTCGTGGGCGAGCCAGGCGCGGCTGGGCGGCGTCACCTTCTCCCCATGGATTCCCTCCGCCAACGGCAGAACCGGAGCTGTCCACTCGTTGGGCGCGAGCTTGCCATCGATGGCCACTGGGGTTTGAGCGCGGGAGACGGCGGCATGCTTGGGCGGGGCCAACCGCTTCGTCTGGGGCGGTGCCTGGACACTGGGAACCGGCACCCGGTGAACCGGATGCAGCACGGGCCAGGAGGCCCGCTCGGGGCTGCGGTAGCAGCCGATCTCCCCGTAAGGAATCGGCTCGAAGCCGAGCGCAAAGGCTGGGGAATCGGGGCGCAGGCGGTAATCGCCCTTGGCGGCGTTGACGAAATGGGGGTCTTCGTCGACCAGGTTGTTCTCGATGGTGGTGTACTTGCGGGCGGCGTTCAGGATGCCGTTCCAGCGTCCGCCGACGCAGACATTGCTGCGGACGATGTTGCCCACCGGTGCCATCGGCTCGTTGGCGAGGATCGTCTGCAGCTGCGGGTAGCGGGTGCTCCAGGGCGGCCGGTCGATGGGAAGCGACTGGAGTTCCTTGGTCAGGTAGGGTTCGCTGCCGGACATCCAGCCGAGGCCGCGGGCGTCGATATGCACGGCGGTGGCGCAGTCCACGAAGAGGTTCTTCTCGTAGATGTTGTCGCGCCCGCCGCCGATGAACGCGGCCCGGTGGACCCGCTCGAAGAGATTGCCGTAGAGGTGGATGGAGGAGAAGGCATCGTCGAGGTAGACCCCCTGGCAGCCTTTGCCCTCGAAGCCGTTGATGTCGTGAAGGTAGTTGTAGCGGATCACATGGCCGCGCATGGTCCAGGTCTCCGACGCGCCGGTGGTGTAGATGGCGCCCGCGTCGTTGGCCTGGAAGACGACGTTGTGCAGTTCGTTGTACTCGATGCAGTGCTCGTTGCCGGTGAAGCCGATGGCCACATGGGGCAGATCGTGCAGCAGGTTGTGGGCGGCGCGGAGCCCGACCCCGGTCAACTGGATGCCCGGATGGTAGAGGAGATTCCAGCGGCTGCAGTGGTGGATGTGGTTGTTCTCGGCCACATGGTTGCCGTGGGTGAGGGTGGGCCGGTCGCCTCCGCTCAGGGAGATGCCGCCCTCGCCGAGGTTGTAGAGATCGCAGCCAGCCACGCGATGGGCGGTGCCGCCGACCACCTGCACCCCGCCGCTGGCCATGTTGCGGATCGTGCAGCCCAACACGGAACAGCCCTCGCCGCCCCGGATGGCGATGGCCGTGCCCCGTCCGGCTTCGAAGACCAGCCCGGCCAGCGTCACGTGCGAGACATCGTCAAGGGTGGCCAGTCCGGCCGTGCAGGAGACCACGGCGTCGCCCGGACGGAGGGGACCGGGCGGCCAGAAGTAGAGCAGCCCCGCCTCGCGGTCCAGATACCATTCGCCCGGCTCGTCGAGTTCGCAGAGCAGGTTGAAGGCGTAGTACCAGCGGCCTTTGCGGAAACCGAAGGCGTGGTCGGGCTTGGGTTCCAGCTCGATCTGCTTCTTGGCGGTATCGATGCTACGGACGCGCATGCGCTGGTCGGCCCAGTCCCAGAACCAGTAGCCGTGCAGCCAGACCTCCTTTTCGCCGAGCCAGCGTTCGGGCCGGTCGCCGTCGTAGATGAACTGTCCCACCCGGCTGCCGGGGTGACCATGGATCTTCCAGCCGTCCTGGACGACTAGATCGGCGATGTAGCTGTAGCCCTCGTTCGGCCAGCGGGACAGGGTCATGGGCTGGTCCCGGTAGAACAGCTCGGCTCCGGGATCGGACTGGGCCCAACGGGGGGCGTTGAGCGGCGGTAGGTCGGTGATGCCCTGCGCGCGAAGATCGGCGCACACTACCTGGCCCCGCGCGGCGGGGGCCAGCCGCGTGAGCACGGCGGGGTCGGTCACTGGTCGCCAGTCGCCGACGGCCCTGCCACCGACGATGCGGACCTCGTGGCCAGCCGCCGCCCGGTACACGACCGGGGCGTTCGCCGTGCCGGAATCCTGCTGGTCGAGGGCGAAGGGTTGGCCGAGCTCGTAGCGTCCGCCCCGGACCTCGACGGTGATACCGCCAGCCGGGAGACCCACGCTGGTCCCCTTCTGTTCGCGGATCGCGTCGCGGGCCCGCACCAAGGTGAGGAAGGGACCGTCGGTTCCTGCCCGGTTCGGTTGCGCGAGCGTGCCGGACCAGGCGTCGCTGCCATTCGTCGCCACGTGGTACATGGGGCTCCCTCCCGCAATAGACGCGCGTTCGCGGCCGGACAGGGAGGCGCAGCCACCCGCCAGCAGTGCCACGCCCAATCCGGCAACCCAAAGACCTCTCCACGATCCCGCGTTCTGCATGATGCTCTTCCTCAACCATACGAGCAGAAAAACGAGTCCTCGCGCCAAGCGGCGCGAGGAACGTCAGGGGATCATAGCACGAGGGAGGGGCGAACGCAAGACGGGGTCAGTTGACCACCTTGTTGAGGGAATACTCGACGATTCCCTCGGCCCCGGCCTCGATCAGTTCGGGCATGATCTCGCGGACGATCTTCTCGTCGACCACGGTGGTGAGGGCAAACCAGGTGCCGTCGGAGAGCGGCGCCACGGTGGGACGGTGGAGGGCGGGGAGGATGGCCAGGACGTTGTCCAGATTCGCCTTGCTCACGTTGAGCATGAGGGCGACCTTCTTCTCGGCGGCGAGGACGCTGGTCAGAAGCAGGGCGAGGCGGTCGATCTTGCGGCGCTTGAATTCGTCCTGGTAAGCGTCCTTGTTGGCGATGAAGCGGGTCGTCGTCTCGCAGAGGGTGTCCACGATGCGCAGCTTGTTGGCGCGGAGGCTGGAGCCGGTCTCGGTGATCTCGACGATGGCGTCGGCCAGGCGGGGCGGCTTCACCTCGGTGGCACCCCAACTAAACTCGACATTGGCCGTGACGCCGTGCTTGGCGAGGTACCGCTGGGTCATGCCCACCGCCTCGGTGGCGATGCGTTTGCCGGCCAGGTCGGCGGCGCACTGGATGGGGGAGTCCTCCGGCACGGCCAGCACCCAGCGCAGGGGCTTGCGGCCCACCTTGCCATAGACCAGTTCGGCGACCTCGACCACGTCGGCCCCGTTCTCCTGGATCCAGTCGAAGCCCGTGAGACCGGCGTCGAGGATGCCTTCCTCCACGTACCGGGCCATCTCCTGGGCGCGGATGAGCATGCACTCGATCTCGTCGTCGTCGATGGTGGGATAGTAGGACCGGGAGGAAATGCTGACGGCGTAACCCGCCTTCTTGAACATCTCGACCGTCGTTTCTTCGAGGCTGCCTTTGGGGAGGCCGAGGCGCAGAATAGCCATGCCGTATCTCCTGATCGGGGTGAAACCGGACGTGTCGCGCCCGGTACTTTATCGCGCTGGCGACCCGCCGCCAACCGCGTGGGGTGCGGGAGGTTCAGTCGAGCGGCGTGAAGCACCGCAGGCCTGGACCGCCGCCGGGACGGAAACCGGGGCTCGGTCCCTGCCGATGCACTTCCTCCCAGAGCTCGGCGAACTGGGCGCGGGTGGCGATCGAGGTCACCGCGTTGCGCAACTCGCGGGGGTAGCCGCGCCCGACGAGATAGGCGAGAATGATCTTGCGCGCGTTGCGCAGGGCGTTCCGCTCGCCATAGAGTTCGATCATGCCCTCGACATGGTCCCGCATGGTGGTGCAGATTTCGTCGTGGGTGGGGTCCGGTGCGGTCGGATCGGCCAGTTCGCGGAACAGCCAGGGATTGCCGATGGCGCCCCTGGCCACCATCAACTGGCGGCAGCCGGTATGTTCCGCCAACGCCTCGGCATCGGACCGGGCGAAGATGCCGCCATTGGCGATCACGGGAATGGGAATGGCCTCCCGCACGGCGGCGATCACCTGGCAGGCGACCGGGCCGGCATAGATGCGCTCCACCGTGCGGCCATGGATGGCCAGCGCCTGGATGCCGCAATCGACGAGACCTTGGGCCAAGGCCAGAGTCGGAGCCGGATCATAGTCGTCCAGCACCCGGATCTTCGCGGTGACCGGGTGGAGCGAGGCGGCGACCAGCGCCTCCACGCAGCGCAGCGCCTGTTCGCGCTGGAGGCCCAGGGCGGCTCCCGCCCCCCGTTGGGTGACCTTCTTTACCGGGCAGCCCAGGTTGAAGTCCACCACTTCGAACTGGCGCTGGTTGAGTTCGCGGGCGGCGCGGACGATGAGCGTGGGGTCGGCACCGAGCAACTGGGTGCCGAGCCAGGGCTCCTCCTCGCCGCGCTGGAGAATGGTCTCGTTGTGGGGATTCCGGTAGGCGAGAGCACCCGCATCGACGAGGGCCGTGAACGCATAGCGGCAGCCAGCGGCGCGGCAGGCGCGCCGGAAGGGCAGGTCGGTATAGCCCGCCAGCGGGGCGAGGTAGATGCGGTCCCAGGAGGGGGAAGTTGGGGAGACGTCGGCCAT
>QKCY01000530.1 GCA_003245525.1 Victivallales bacterium
ACGCGGAAGTCCGTCGCCTTCAGTCGGTACTCCTGCCACTCCTCGGCCAGTTCGATGGTCCCGCTCTGCCATTCGCTGCCATCCTGGCGCAGCAGGCGCACCTGCATGCTGGCTGGGCCATCGGCCTCCCGCCGCGCCTGGAAGGCCAGTTCGGACAGACCCGGCACCGCCCGGAACAGCGGCCAGTTGAACCGCGCCCAATTACCCTTTTCCTGGGTCAACAGGAAACTGTGCTCCGTCCCCGCCGCGCCCGGTGCCGCCGGTACTGCGGACTGGGCATTGGACAGCAGCTCGATCCGGTAGCGAAGCCGCATGGGCTCCGCGCCACGAACGAACAGACCGGCAAGCAGGGCAAGAACTACAATCCACCGGGACAGACGCATGGTCGGCTCCAAGACTGGGGAAAGGCAAGTCTCGTCTCATAGTCTGACCTGCCTCCTGCCAGTTGCCAGTCCTGCTTGTCATCCGCTGGGGGTGTGCTAGGAAACCCATCTCGCGTCTTGCTCCGAAACCGGTCGGACAGTACATTGTCAATCCAGAAAACGTAGCCGCATTCAACGAGGCGGGTTCCACCCTGATGGCTCCGAACAACGTCAACGTGAAGAAGGAAGTGGAAGCGATCCGGAAGGCTACGAAGCGCATCTGTGCCGATCGCGAGACCGCTTTCAGTTTCCTCGTGGAGCACGGCTTCCTCACGCCAAAGGGCAAGCTGTCCAAGCGCTACAGATGATCGCCGGGTCGCTACTGACCCTCGGCTACCATGGGTGCGAGAGGGAAGTCGGGGAGAAGGCCATCGAGGGAGTGCATCTGACTCCCAGCAGGAATGCCTACGATTGGCTGGGCCACGGCGTCTATTTCTGGGAGAGAGACCCCGAGCGGGCGTTGGAATGGGCCAAGGTGAACCAGAAGGCCAAGGAGCCTTTCGTGGTTGGCGCGGCCATCCAGCTGGGTTTCTGCCTGGACCTTGTCGAAGTGGAACACCTCGAACTGGTCCGGGCGGCGTATCTCAGTCTGCACAGGATGTTCCAAGCGGCGGGGCTTCTCGACGAGTTCCCCGAGAACGGAGCGGGATTCAGGGGCGATCTGGATCTGGTCAAGCGGAACCGGGACTGCGCGGTCATCAACCATCTGCACGACCTTCGCCAAGAAGCGGGAGAGCCGGAGTTCGACACCGTCCGCAGCCCGTTCTCCGAAGGGAAGCCGCTCTACGATGGCGGCAAGATCATGGCGCGTACCCACGTGCAGATCTGCGTGCGCAACCCCGCCTGCATTCTGGGCTACTTCCGCCCGCTTTGACACCAAGCCTGGTTCATGTGCCAAAGGACTGGGCAGTGCATTGCGGATGCCTGGACCAAGTCACCGGGCTGATACCAGTCTCGAAGTCAGGGGGCCAGCATCTCCTCCAGAGTGGTGACGCGGCCATCGGCCAGGCCCACTCGGGTCCTTTTTTTATGGGGAAAGGGCTTCTCGATCAGGATGATCGTGTTGGCGGGGCTCTCCCGGCTGTATCCGCCCAGATAGTAGTACGAGGTGTTCTCCTCCCGGATGTCGGCGGGATCGGTGGCGGCAGGGTACTGTGGGAACCAGGTCAGGTTCGCAGGATCGAGCCCCTCGGGGCGGATGAGCCGCCTTAGGCCGACAACCCCGTTCTCCGGTGGGAACTGGCCCCCGTTCTCCTCGGCATACAGACAGAGCGCCACCAGAATCTGCTTCATGACATAGGGGCTCTCACCCTCCAGGATGCTAGCCTTTGCCGCTCCCAGGCCCCGGTACACACCCACCGCAGCCATCGCCAGGACCAGCAGAAGCCACAGCCGACATCTACGGCATTTCGGCGGAGGACTGGCGGGTGCGTTCGCGGTGTCCATTCTGCATCTCGTGCGGCGGTTTGTGACGGCCCATCCCGTTTCACACGGTAGAACGTCTGGCGTGCTCCCGCCACCCGGCATGGGCTGCGCCTACCGCAAGACGTCCTCGTGGCCGAAGTGGACGCGGAGAGTGCCGTGGCGGAAGATGGACTGGTCGCCGGCTTGGCTGGTATGGTGCCAGGTGCGTTGTTCGTCGGTCACGATGGACCCCGCCACCAGGTAGATGCCCGCCTCCAGCAGTACCGGGGACATGGGAGTGCTGGGGCCGACCAGAACCACCCGCGCATTGCGGGAGAGTTCGAGCAGGCGCGGGAGGGTCTTGTTGATCAGGGTGGTGCCGGTGATGAGGACGTAGTCCTGGCTGGGCAGCACGTACTCGCAGGCGGGATCGGGCAGGTCGCCGGGCTGGGGGGCGCGTTCGAGAATGGTCATCTCCGCCGCCTTGGCCAGGGCTTCGAGGCCGGGGAAGTGCCCGATCACGGTCACCTTCTTGCCCGCGAGTTCCGGCAGGAGCTTGTCGAAGGCCGAGGCCCCGTCCTTCTGGGCGAAGGCCTCGGCGCGCCATTTGGTCTGGAGGGTGGGCAAGGCGTTGACGACGGAGTTGATGGCCGCCAGGCCGACTGCCGCCTCCAAGGGGTCCCAGGACTTCGCCAGTTGGGCCAGTTCGGCCACCGGCATGCCGTCCACGGTCCCCGCGAGCTTGAAGCGGTGGACGCCCGGCGGCGTCATGGCGATGCCCACGCCCAGGGAGCGGACCAGAATCCAGTGCAGGCCCAGCAGGCAGGCCTCGACCCGCACGTCGCCGGGAATCTCGGCCAGCAGCCGGTCATAGAGCGCCCATTTATCCGTCGTCATCGTGAAAGTCCCTTCTAGGCGGGAGGCAGGCGGAAGTGTTCGAGCTTGCCGCCCTTCATGAGCAGCACGATCTCGGCAATGATGGAGAGGGCAATCTCTTCGGGGAGATGGGTGCCGATCTTCAGTCCGATGGGGCTGTAGACCCGGTTGCCCGTCTGTAGGC
>QKCY01000511.1 GCA_003245525.1 Victivallales bacterium
GATTCTGGCCCGTGAGGTCCTCTATCGCAACCGCGTGACGCCTTCGCGCTGGTGGCGGGAGCTCTTCGTGTTTTCCCTCTGCATGGCCTTCACCGGCATCTTCGAGATCATCGAGTACCTGACTTCGGTGGCTTTCGGTGCCGCCTCCGATGCCTTCCTGGGCAGCCAAGGCGACATCTGGGACGCTCAGAACGACATGATCTGCTGCGGCATCGGTACCCTGGCTGGCATCTTCCTCTGGGGTCCCTTCCACCTCCGCGAGCTACAGAAGGAAGACCAGAGCTAGCCGACTTCCCAGCTTGCGGCGTCGCCAGGAGCAACCTTCCCTGCGTTCCCGGCCTGCGACGTCAGCCGCTCTGGGGTGCGGCGCTCTGCCCCGCTTTTCCTTCCCAGCCGGTCTCAGCGTCTATCGTCAGGAATAATCTGGCACGTACTCCCAGCTTGCGGCGCTAGCCGCTGTGGAGTGCGGCGCTCTGCGCCGCCTTTCCTTCCATCCCAGCCGATTTTGGCATCCCATGCAATGGACTAGGCGTAGTTGTCGTCCCGGTGGCATGGGTTGGAAATGCCGTCGTTCTCCCAATACGGTTGTTTCCGGCAAGAGAGTCCACTCCCTCCCATCGTGTCGTCGTTCTGTCCTCAGCCCGAGGGTTGCATGCCATGCCGAACGAGTGTTCTGACTGGCCACACGCGCCAATCCACCGATTCAGTGAACGTGGCACCTACATGGTTACCGCCGGGACCTATGGCAAACGTTGCCACCTGAATGCTCCCGAACGCCGCGACCAGTTCCTGGCTTCGCTTTTCCGCCTGACGTATGAGTTCGGCTGGGAACTGCATGCTTGGGCTATCATGGCCAATCACTACCACATTGTTGCGCTCGCTCCCGAGCAGGCAGAGAATCTACCGGAACTGATAGCCCGCCTCCACCATGAGAGCACCACTGCCCTGAACGCCGCCGACGGGACGCCGAACCGGAAGGTCTGGTACCAGTACTGGGACACCCACCTGTCCTTCCAACGTTCGTATATGGCGCGGTTGAAGTACGTTCATACAAATCCGGTTCACCATGCAATCGTGTCCCGCGCCGAGGAATATCGCTGGTGTTCACAATCGTGGTTTCGGGAACTGGCCGGGAGCGGGTTCCGAGAGGCGGTGGATGGGTTTGCCATCGACAAGTTGAAGGTCTTCGACGATTTCTAGAGATGTGGATGGGAACAAGAGGCTGGGACAGAACGAAAAGCGGCGCAAAGCGCCGCACTCCAAGGCGCCCCGGTTGGGGCGCAAGGTTTCCATCATCCCACGTACCGCTGCCAGATGGCGGCGGCCTCTTTGGGGGAATCCACTCCCACTTGCACGGCCAGCCCGGCTGGGGGCAGTTCGCGGAAGATCCATTCCAGGTCGGTGGCGGAGAGCCGTCCCCAGATGAGCAGGGGCGACTGGGCCAGAATCTCGCGGTGGATGGCGCACAGGTCCTCGGCGCTCGGTCCGCCCTGGTCTACGTGGAGTTCGAGGGCGGTGAAGCCCAGGTCGAGGTAGGCGCGGTAGGGGATATAGCCGGTGGGATGCTGGTGCATGATGCAGGAACCCAGCGTCTCCACGATGCGGCGGTCACAAGGGGCGATGAACTCGGCGAAGAGGTCGGGACTGAGCAGGGCGGCGGCGTCCTCCTGGTGCCAGACGGTGCCCGCTGGTGCCCACATGCTGTAGTAGAAGGAGCCGATACCGCCGTGGAAGGGAGGAATATGTCGAAGCTGCAACTGCGCCCAGCCGAGCCAGAGGTCGGTCAGCCGCTCGGCGGTCTCCCGGACCTCGTCCGGTTTCTCCAGCATGGCGAAGATCATCTGCTCGCCACCGTAGCAGGCGGCCAGCAAATCGCTGATTCCGCGCATCCGGGTGGTGGCCAGGGGCCACTGTCCGGCGGCAGCGGTACCGAGGGCGGCCAGGAATTCCACCAGCTTGCGGGCCCAGGGATCGTCCGGCGAGAAGGCGGGAATGCTGTCGGGACCGGCAAAGCCGGGCAGGGAATGGGCGGCGATGGAACCGCTGGCATGGCTGGCGATCAGGGGACAACCCAAGGCCGCCTCTAGCCAGGGAATCCCCCAAAAGGGCGTTCCCGCCCAAATGAAGTCCCCGCCGCAGGCCTCGTACTCGGCAGAGAGCGCCATTGAATCGGCCACATAGCCCGCCACCGGGAAATCCTCGGGCTGAAGCGACCGATCCTCGGGCAGAATCCGGGAGGCCGGGTAGCGGTGCAGGGGGTACTCGCTGCCAAGGAAGAAGCCCAGCAGCGGACGCGGGTTCCGTCGCGCATAGAACTCCCGGAACTGCGCGACCCGCGTCGCCATGCCGGGATGGAGGTCGGCCGAAAACAAACTCATGGGAGAATCCTCGCCGTTTGCGTTACCTTCGTTCCGTTTCCGGGATTTCACCAGCAGACCTCTCCACGACCCGAGGTTGGCGCTATGGCAATCCAGGAAACATGTTGGTGGCCGACGCCGGTCCTTGAGGTAGCGGCCCGGCGAACCGCGAGACGACAGGCCCTGATGACCGAGTCGCACGATCTCGATAGCCAGTTGATGCTCCGTTTCCAGGCAGGAGACGAGAGCAGCTTTGCGCAGTTGGTGGACCGCCACCAGCGGCGCGTGCTGGCCTTGGTCTACCGGTTCGGTGCGGCCTCGGCGGAGGCGGAGGATCTGGCCCAGGAGGTGTTCCTCAGCGTGTACCGCGCGAAGGACTCCTACCAGCCCGTGGCCAAGTTCACCACCTGGCTGTACGTGATCTGCCGTAATTCCTGCTACAAGCAGCTTCGCCGCCCGCGTCTCGCCACGCTGCCGTTGGCCACCGGCGAAGACGGCGAGCAGGAGTGGGAGATGCCCGATCCGGACCAGGATTCGCCGGACGAAGCCGTGGAGCGTACCGAGCGGGCGGCGGCCGTGCGGGCTGCCATTGCGGCACTGCCCGAGAACCAGCGGCTCGCGGTGCTCTTGCGGCGGTACGAGGATCTGCCCCAAAAGGAGATCGCCGAAACGCTGGGTTGCACCCCCGCTGCCGTGAAGACCCTACTCGCCCGCGCCCGCGCCTCGCTCAAGACTCTGCTGTCTCCCTATCTGCGCCGGGGCGAGCCGCTCCCCGAAGGAGGTTCCCGATGAACTGCCAAACCGCCCAGGAATGCCTGTTGCGCCGGTTGGACGAGGCGTTGCCGTCCGCTCTGGCGCGCGAACTGGAGGACCATCTGCGCACCTGTTCCGCCTGCCGCGAGGAACAGCGATTGCTTACGGAGAGCTGGGATCTGCTGGATGACTACCCAGCTCCCGCACCGAGTGCCGATTTCACCGCCCAGGTGCTGGCCAAGGCCCGGTCTGTGGCGGCCAAACCTGCCCCGGCGCGCCGGTTTCTTGTGCTACGCCGCCTGATCCGTCTGGCCGCCTGTGTGGCGATTCTGGGCCTGGGCATCTGGTCGTGGCAGCGCTGGCCGGGACGGGGCACGCCCGACGAGGCGTTGATCCGCGATCTGGATCTCTACGAGAATCTCGACCTGCTCGAAAACCTCGATCTCTTGGCCGAGCTGGATCTGGTCTCCGACTGGGCCAAGGAGTGACAAGGCGGTTACCGATGAAGAAGCGACTCCCCCAACTCAGTATCCTGGCCCTCGTTCTGGTTACCAGCGTGGCGTGGAGCGGGACCGATCCTCTCGCCGCAAACCGGGCGCGTTGGGAACGCCTGCCCCCCGCCGAGCGGCAGGCCCTGCGCGAGCGGGCCGCGCGCCTGACGCCGGAACGTCTGGCGCTGCTCCGCGAGCGGCTGGCCCGGTTCCGGGCACTGCCCGAACCCACCCGCCAGGCATTGCGCGACGGCTTGCGCCGCTTCCTCCAGCTCTCTCCGGAGAGACGCCAGGAGCTTCGCGAACGGTTCCAGGCCTGGCGACGGCTCAGCGAGACGGAACGCCGCCAGCTTCGCGAACAGTTCCGCGAACGCATACGGGCACGTCTGGGTCAAGCCTTCCCGCGTCGACTTCCGCCGCCTGCACCCGCCGACCCCGCTCCCGCCAAAGACGCCGAACCACCCCGCCGGAGCGAGTGATCGCTGCCTATGGCTGGAACGTGGCGTTCTGCACGAAGGGACCCACCGTGATCTTGGCTTCGGGGAAGGAGCCCAGGGACTGCCCGTTGTGGGTGAGGTTGGCGACAAGCACGTCCGCCACCTCGTGTTCCGCGTCGAATCCCCGCATGGCCGAGGGGGTGAGCTGGGTGCCGAGGACGGCGATGTCCCGGAACTCCACGTCGCGCACGGTGCCGCGTTCCTGGTCCTGCGAGTAGTTGGTGCCGTTGATGTGGATGATGATGAGCCGGGGAAGGTAAGTGTCGCCGGGGGCCTGGGCATAGCGGTCCTCGGGGCTGCGCTGGAGCCGGGGCGGGAGGTTCTCGCCGTCGGTCTCCACCCGGATGTCCCGGAACCGGACGTGGCGGATCGCCGCCCGGTCGCCATGCTGGATGTCCAGCGCGATGTGGACCGTGTGGACGATATCGCAATCGACGAACTCGATATCGGTCATCTCCGGCGCGCAAGTCTCGGCCCCGATTTCCAGGGCCCGGCCCCAGTCGTTCCAGAGCGTGCAGCCGGAGACGCGGACCCGGCGGACGGGCCAGTCGCGGTGTTTCCTGAGCCCCTTGATCACGATGTTGTCGTCGTAGGCCCGCACGAAGCAATCGCGGATGCAGACGTTCTCGCTGTTGCAGATATCGATCCCGTCCGCGTTGTAGCGCCAGAGCCCGACGAGTTTGAGATCGGCAATGACCGCGTCGCGGCAGCCGAAGAGACTGCAACACCAGGCGGAGGGGTCGCGCAGCACGATGCCTTGGATGGTAATGTCGTGGCACTCGGTCAGCGACAGGGTGCTGCCTTCGCCCCGCTGCAGGCGGCTGCCGTCGAGGATGCCCCGACCGAGAATCCGCAGGTTCTCCTTGCCCTGGGCCTGGATGCCGCCATAGACGACCGCGCCCGGGGCCAGGTAGACGGTGGTACCGCTGTCGAGCTGTAGCAGGCCGGGTTCGTGGACACCCGGCCCGAAATAGCGCACGCCGGGGGCATCGGGGGCCGGGGCCTCGGTCTCCGGCAGGCTGACCAGGAGATGGAGGGCATGGTGCTCGCCGTTCACCTCCACCACGAGATGATGGGGCCGCTCCAGGCGGAAACGGATCGTGTTGCCCGTCACGACGGGCACGATGCCGAGGGACAGGGGGCGCATGACCACCGATCGGACCGCCACCGCCGCCTCGATACTCACTTCCACCGGTTCCGTCATGTCCCAATAGGCGAAACCGGCCAGTTCGGTCTGGTCCAGCGGGCGCTGGTAGCCGGGCCAGACTTGGTTGAAGGGCATGGCCGAGACCCGGCAACTGTAGACCGGCACATCCCGGCCATTCACGGCCAGCCGATAGCGGTCCGCCAAGGCCTCCCCCGTCGGGGCAGGTGCGGCCGTGAAGGACCGGGAGAGTCCGCCTGATTCGGTCCGTTGCATCGCGTCCATCGGTTCGTCCTCCATTGCCCTGGCAGGGTGTGACCATACTGCCGGGATTGTCCTGAATCTCCGCCAAAATACACGTCAGGAGGTGACAACGAAAAACAGTACCCTATACTAGATATTTCTCTTTGTTGGCTCCGGTTCCGTGTTTTTTTCTGTAACCCATTGGGCTCTAGGATAATGAGACTAAAACTAAGCACCCTTGGTTATCTGAGTCTGGGGTTCCTTCCCGTTTTGGCGAGCGAAGAGGCCAACGAGGCGATGGCCCTCACGGAAGCCAGCATGGCCCATCGGATGATGTTGCTCGTCATCCAATTGGGGCTGATTCTGTTCGCGGCCAAGCTGGGCAACATGCTCTTCGAGCGCTTCCATCTGCCCGGCTGCCTGGGCGAACTGACCGCGGGCATCGCGGTGGGCCCCCATCTGCTGGGCAAGGTGGGGCTGCCCGGCTTCCCGCACGGGCTGTTCCCGATGGCGGGGGAGTTCCCGGTTTCCATCGAGCTATACGGGTTCTGCGTGGTCGCTTCCATCGTCCTGCTGTTCATGGTGGGACTGGAGACGGATCTGGCCATGTTCCTGCGCTACTCGGTGGCGGGCAGCGCGGTGGGCTTCGGCGGAGTGGTTGCCTCCTTTGTTCTCGGCGACCTGACCGCGGTGTTTCTCGGGGAGTTCGCCTTTGGCCGCTCGCTCGGGTTCTTCGATCCGGCCTGTCTGTTCCTGGGGGTGATCTCGACCGCCACCTCGGTGGGCATCACGGCCCGGGTGCTGGCCGAGAAGCGCAAGTTGGACACGCCTGAGGGCGTCACCATTCTGGCCGGTGCCGTGGTGGACGACGTGCTTGGCATCATCATGCTGACCGTGGTGCTGGGCCTGGTGACGGCATCGTCGATGCACGGGCGGGTGGACTGGGGCCATATCGGCATCATCGCTGTCAAGGCGGTGGGGATCTGGCTGGCGGCGACGGCCATCGGCCTGTTGAGCGCCCGGCGGATCGGGACTCTGCTCAAGCTCTTCCGCGACCGCGCCGCCATTGCCGTGATGGCGCTGGGGCTGGCGCTGGTTCTCTCCGGCCTGTTCGAGGAAGCCGGCCTGGCCATGATCATCGGGGCCTATGTGATGGGTCTCTCCCTCTCCCGTACCGACATTGCCCATGTGGTCCGCGACAAGCTGACGCCGATCTACGTCTTCCTCGTCCCTCTCTTCTTCGGCGTGATGGGCATGCTGGTGGATTTCGAGGCCCTGGGCTCGACCCGTATTCTCCTGTTCGGGCTGGTCTATTCCGTGGTGGCGGTCGCGGCCAAGGTGGTCGGCGGCGGGCTGCCGGCCCTGCTGTTCGACTTCAACCTGCGCGGCGCGAGCCGGGTCGGCCTGGGCATGGTTCCGCGCGGCGAAGTGGCTCTGATCGTGGCGGGCGTGGGTCTGGCGGCCGGGGCCTTGGAGCCGGATGTGTTCGGTGTGGCCATCCTCATGACCGCGATCAGCACCTTCGTGGCGCCGCCGCTGCTGGGCTACCTGTTCAACTCGCCTGCCGTCGGCGTGCGCCACCCGGTCAAGAAGGAAGCCGAAGCCGGGGTGAGTTTCCCCTTTCCGACCCGCGACATTGCCGAGTGGGTGCTGGGCCGGTTGCTCCGCACCTTCGAGGCGGAGGGCTTCTTCGTCCACGACCTGGAGCACGAGCACGGGTTGTACCAGTTGCGCAAGGACGCCTGCATCATCAACCTGACCGAAGAGGGGACCGATCTAGCCTTCCGCTGCGCCGAAGGCGACCTGCCCTTGGTCCGGACGGCGGTCTACGAGGTGCTCTGCGAGCTACAGGGCGCGGTCCGGCGCCTGCAGGAACCGGTCGACATGGCCCGGATGGGGCTCGACATGCACCAGGGAGCGGCGCTGGCCCCCGCCCCCAAGGGGCTCCAAATCTCCAGCTTCCTGAACGCCCAGGCGGTTCGCCTACGGCTGCGCGGCAAGACCAAGACCGAAGTCCTGAACGAGTTGGTGGGACTGCTGGCCGACGCGGGGGTGGTGACGGACGTGGCGACTGTCCGGAACGACCTGCTGGCCCGCGAGGAGAGCATGTCCACCGGGCTGGTCGACGGCGTGGCCATTCCCCACGCCCGGACCGCCGCCGTCTCCCGCCTGGTCTGCGCCGTCGGCATGGCCCCGGACGGCGTGGACTTCGACTCCATCGACGGCGAACCCTCGAAGGTCTTCGTCCTCACCCTCTCCCCCGAAGGCGCGCCCGCCCCCCACGTGCAGTTCATGGCCGCGCTCGGGCAAGCCATGGCTTCCGGGGTCTGCGAGCGCCTGCTGGCGTGCCGGACCGAGCAGGAGGTGCTGCGGGTGCTTGGCTCCGCCGCCGTTCCCGCTCCGGCTCCGGCGTCTTCCCCCGCCGCCGGGAAACCGGGCAGGGAGACGCTGGTCCTGAAGGACTATCTCCGGGCGGATCTGATGATCCCGCGTCTCTCTGGTACCACGCCGGACGCGGTGGTGGAGGAGCTGCTGGGCCTGCTGCATGGCCAAGGCCTCATTCCGCACCCCTCCGCCATCCAGGCCGCCGTGCACGAGCGCGAGGAGGCCATGCCCACCGGGCTCGGGAGCGGCATCGCCATCCCCCATGTGCGCACCGATGCGGTCAAGGATCTGGTCTGCGCGGTGGGACTGAAGCCGGAGGGGGTCGCGTTTGGCAGCTTGGACGGCGGCCCCGCCACCCTGGTCGTTCTGACCCTGTCGCCGAGCGACCATCCGACGCCCCACGTGCAGTTCATGGCCTCGCTGGTCCGCCTGCTGGGAGCGGTGGACCGGCAACGGCTGGAACAGGCCGGGACCGGCGAGGAGATGCACGGCATCCTGGTCGCCAGCGCTACCGCTACCGCCTAGGCGACGCTGTCCGCCGCCTGGCGGCGGCGCAGCACTTCCTGGGAGATGCGGCGGTTCACGGCCCGGACCTCGAACAGTCCCACGTACTCGGTGGCGTCCTTGGCGCGGACGATGGGGAGGATATCGAGCCCCGTCTCGCGGGCCTTCTCCAGCGCCTCCGCCAGGGGCATGTCCTGCACCAGCAGGTCCGGGGCCGGGCGCATCACGTCCAGCGCCACCACCCAGGAATTGATCTCGGGCGAGCCGAGAACCTGCTTCAGGTCCTCCATGGTGACCAGCCCGACTACCTGTTTCCCGGCGTTCAGGACCGGATAGGCCATGGCCTCGGTGTCGGCGATGCTGCCCAGGATTTCGGCGACGGTGGTCTGGGCGGCGAAGGCGGGCGCATCCGAGTGCATCACATCCGCCACCTTGTAGGACCGGATCAGGTCCTCCTCGCCCACGTTCAGGCCCACTTCCTTGGCCTTCTTGACCGCGACCTTGACCGACGGGGGGCCGATGATCTGGACGATGAAGGTGGTGGCGGTCACGATCATCACAATCACTGCGCCGAGGGTTTCGTTGCCGAGTTTCACACTCTCGAACCGGATGCCGGCCAGAATGGACAGACCGATGGCCACGCCTGCCTGGCTGAACAGGCAGAGCCCGAGGTACTTGCGGATCGACTCCGGGGCCTTGGCCCAGCGGGCACCCCAGTTGGCGCCGATCATCTTGCCCAAGGTCCGCCCCACCACATAGGCGATGGCCAGGAGCCACATCCAGCCGGGCATGCCGGTGACGGTGAGCCGCGCGCCGACGAACACGAAGAACAGGGCGTAGATGGGCGGGGAGAACTGCTCGACGATCTTGAAGGCCTCGCGGCTGCGGTGCGGGGCCAGGTTGATCAGCACCATGCCGAGGGTCATGGCGGCCAGAATGACGTCGATGTCGGCGTAGAGGGCGATGCCCAGGATCAGGGTCAGGACGCCGAGGACGACGGTCAGAGTCTTGTCCGGCGCATGCAGGCGGCGGATCAGGAGGTTCAGCAGGTAGCCGGCCACGGCCCCGAGCACGATGGCGCCGCCGAGCTGCCACACGGCGTGGAGGAAACTGCTGACGGCGCTGGTGCCGCCGGTACCGAGCAGGACGGCAGCCACGCTGGCCGCGAAGCTGTACAGAAACAGGCCCAAGGCATCGTCCAAGGCCACGATGGCCAGGACGGTGGTGGTGAGGATACCCCGGGTCTTGTATTCCCAGAGCACATCCACGGTGGCAGCCGGCGCGGTGGCGGAGGCGATGGCACCGAGCAGCAACCCCAAGGCGACGGCTTCCTTCGCGTTGTGGAGGATCAGCATGGTCAGGCTCCCCGTGAACAGGGCGACCACCAGGAAGGCCACGACGCCCTCGGCCAGGAGGATCTTGACGAACTGGGACCCGTACTTCTTGAACACGCTCCGGTGGAGCTCGCCGCCGATCATGAAGCCGATCACCCCGAGGGCGAAGAAGTTCATCGGCTGCAGGCCGGCAATGATATCGGCGT
>QKCY01000151.1 GCA_003245525.1 Victivallales bacterium
GAGTTCCAGCCGCAACGCTGGGACATTGGCCAGGGCAAGGTCGTGCTCGAAACCCGGCGGGGTGTCTCCGGTCCCGACCAGACCCCCTTCTTCTGGATCGATGCCAACGGCACGGCGGACGAACAGCAGGGCAAGGTCTGGTTCGGCGCGGTGCAGTGGAGCGGCAACTGGAAGATCGCCGTGGAGAAGAACCGCGAGGACCGCGTGCGCATCACCGGCGGCGTCAACGACTTCGACAGTATCGTGACCCTCGCCGCTGGCGAGTCCTTCACCACGCCCGTGTTCACCGGTGGCTACACGGAGGGCGGCTTCGGGGCCTCCAGCCGCATGCTGCACGACTACCAGCGCCAGCACGTGATGCGTCCCGGTCGCGCCGACATGCTCATGCCCCTCATCTACAACTCCTGGGGCACGTTCCAGTTCAACATCGACGAGCAGCGCATGATGGACCTGGCCGAGATCGCGGCCGGGATCGGTGTCGAGCTCTTCGTGATCGACGACGGCTGGTTCGGCAATCGCATCAACGACCGCTGCAGCCTCGGCGACTGGACGCCCAGCCCGGACCGCTTCCCCAACGGGCTCAAGCCCTTGATCGACAAGGTGAACTCCCTCGGTATGGACTTCGGCATCTGGCTGGAGCCCGAGATGGTCAGTCCCGACAGCGACCTCTACCGCGCCCATCCCGACTGGGTCTTCCACTTCCCCACGCGGGAAGGCTCCCAGTATCGCCATCAGCTCACGCTGAACCTGGCGCGCGAGGACGTGAAGGAGTTCGCCTACGAGACCATGCATCGGCTGCTCACCGACCACAACATCAAGTACTTCAAGCTGGACAACAACCGCTACGTCAGCGAGGCCGGTTGGCCTGCTGCCGCCCCCGCCGACCAGCGCGCGGTCTGGGTGAAGTACGTGGAGAACTTCTACGAGATCTTCGACCGCCTTGCCAAGGCATTCCCGCACGTGATTCTGGAGAACTGCGCATCCGGCGGCGGCCGCGTGGATCTCTCCATGCAGCAGTGGTTCGACCGCATGAACCGCAGCGACAACCAGGACCCGCTCGACGCCATCTCCCTGCACGAAGGCTTTACCATGGCCAACCTGTCGAAGATGGCGGGTGGCGCGTGCCACATCAGCCAGACCATGCGCCACATCAACGGCCGTCTGACCCCCCGTCGCTTCCAGGCGCACGTGGGCATGCTGGGCTCCCTCGCCATCGGCGAGAATCTGTTCGAATGCACGCCCGAGAACCTGGACGAACTGGCTGGCTACGTGAAGCTCTACAAGGAAATCCGCCCCACCACCCAGCGCGGCGACCTCTACCGGCTCCTCTCCATCCGCGAGAACCGGCTGTCCGCCTTCGAGTACGTCAGCAAGGACCGGCAGAAGGCCGTGCTCATCGCCCTTGGCCAGGCCATGCAGTTCCGCGACGTGCTGCCGAACATCGTCCTGCGCGGGCTCGATCCCGCTGCGGTCTACGAGGTCGAGGGCTACGCTCCCATGTCCGGGCAGGGGCTCATGACCGTGGGTATCCCCGTGAAGCTGCGCGGGGACTTCGACAGCAAGGTCATCCGGCTGCAGGTGCAGGCGTAGCTTGATTGAGCAGGCGGACGGTGCCAGCGGCACCGTCCATCTCCACCTCGTCGCCGTCGCGCAGGGCGGCGGCGAGGCCCGCAATGCCGACGATGGCCGGTTTGCCCATTTCGCGGGCGACGATGGCCGAGTGGCTCAACACGCTGCCTCGCTCGATGAGCAGTCCCGAGACCGACGGATAGAGGGGAATCCAGCCGGGATCGGTCTTCTCCGCCACCAGGATCTCGCCGTTCAGGGCCAGGTCGTCGCTGGGCGAGAGGATTACCCGCACCTTGCCGCGCACCACACCGCCGCAGCACGGCGTGCCCCGCAGGCAGTCGCCGCCAGCTTCGATGGGGGCTGTCGGCGCGCCCTGGAAGGCATTGCGGCAGTAGACCATGCCCCAGGTCTCGAACCGGGACGCGGGCGTCGGTCCATTGCGGTAGGCGGCGAATTCCTGGCGGCGCAGGGCCACCAGTTCCCGTAGGCTGGTGGTGACGGCGGTGCCGCCCGCGAAGTCGAAGACCTCCTCCACCGTGAGGTAGAACACGTCGTCCAGTTCGTGCAGGAGTCCTTCCTTCACCAGGTGGGTTCCCAGTCCCAGGAAGATCTGGCGGACCAGGCTGAAGGCGCGGGTCCGGGCCAGGCGTTGGTTTTCGCGGTTTCGCACATGCTGCCGGGCCTGGCGGAGCACCCAGGCGAACATGCCCTTGCGGGAGATCCGGCGCAGGAATCCCTGGCTGCCGAGGGCGGCATAGACCTTCCGTTCCGCTGCCTCGCGCACCTCGCCCTGGCGCTGGGCCATGCCTGCCGGATTGGGGGCCTCGTCCGCCAGTACGTAGTTGCGGAGCACGGCGAAGACAAAGGCCGGATTCTCGCGGGGTTTGGGCTCCTCCAGCTTCAGTTCGTTCATGCCCCGGTCGCCGAAGCGGTCCAGGTAGTTCGCGATGGCCTGGGTCGGGCGCTCGGGCAAGCCACCCGTGCGCCAGGCCAGCACCAGTTCCTCCGGGGAGGAGGTCCGGACCCGGTTCCGTACCGCCTCGTCGGCCCGGAGCATGAGGGCGACCTCCATCAGCAGCCGTGGCGCGGCGGCGGATTCGATGCGTTCGTCGCCGCACATCAGGTCGTTGGCCAGACCACCCGTGGTATCTTCCGCCCAGGTGCCGAGGAGCTTGCGCAGGGTTCCGTAGAAGACCATGGCGAAGAAGTCGCTCAGGATCGGCGGCTTCCAACGTCGCAGCACCTGTTCCTCCAGTTCGCCGAAGGCCTGGATGAGCTGATGCGGGGTCATGGTCGCGAATTCGAACTGCCGGAAGCGGGCGTGGATCGCGTTGAAGTCGGCCAGGAAACGCTGCATCCGCCGGTTCACGGTCAGCAGGTTCCACCAGGACCGGGCAACGAGCAGCAGGAGTTGGGGCAGTTCCACCAGATAGCGCCGGGGAGCGGAGGCGGGCGGCGTGGTCTCCGCTTCCTCCGTCCAGCGCTCCTTGACCCCCATCATGCTCTCCATGAACTCCCGGTTGTAGCGGTAGCCCGGGAAGAAGCGGATCAGCAGGTACCAATTGCGCAGGTTGTAGTAGACGTTGCCCCGGATCAGGCCGAGCATGTTGCGGAACAGCTCCTGGTTGGCCTGGCGGACCTTGGCGGGCACGCCCATGGTTTCGAGGAACTGGTCGTAGACCGCCGCATAGGCCCGGCGGATGAAGGTGAAGGTGAGGGGCGTGGTGACCCCCGCGTAGCTCTCGATGATGTTGCTGTTGTCCCAGATGCGGCCCGGTCCGTCCTCCGGTCCGGCGGGGAGGGTGGTGATGGGACGGGCCTGGAGGAGGTAGAGCTGGCCGCCCGCAAAGGCGAACTCGATATCCTGCGGGCAGCCGAACACATGCTCGACCACACTGACCGTCTCCAGCAGCCGTTGCAGGGAGTGGTCGTCCAGACAGGGGACCTGGGCCTTCTCCGGCGGGACGGCAACCAGCTTGGTGCCGCCGCGGCGTTCCTCGTCGAAGACGTAGCACTCGTCCTTGGTGCGGACCTGGCCCCGGATCGTGCCGTCGGCCTTGACCAGATGCCAGGTGTCGGTGACCACAGTTCCCTGGACAACCCCTTCGCCCAGGCCCCAGGTGGCATTCACCATCGCTTCGGCCCGGTTCGCCGCGATGGGATCGGCGGTGAAGATCACGCCCGAGACTTCCGAACGAATCATGCGTTGCACGATCACCGCCACGGCGGTGGCCTGCTGCCCGATGTCGTTGGCGCGCCGGTAGACGGCGGCGCGTTCCGAGAAGGCCGATGCCCAGCACTGGCGGATGGCGGCCAGGACCGCTTCGGCTCCCTGCACGAAGAGAAAGGAGTCCAACTGCCCGGCAAAAGACTGTTGCGCCGAGTCTTCGCCCACGGCAGAAGAGCGAACCGCGACGTATTCGTCCGGCTTGGCCAGTTCGGCTACGGCCCGGGATACGTCCTCCCGCATCTCGGGGGGAAGGGGAACAGCAAGGATCGCCGCGCGGACCGCTTCCGCTGCCGCCGCCACATCCGGACAGTTGGGGGCCTCCAGCCGCGCGAGGGCGTCGCGCAGGGGGGCCTCCACCTGCGGTTGCGCCAGATGGGCCCGGTAGGCCTCCACCACGACCGCGAACCACGGCGGACAGGTGACCTCCGGGACCACGGAGAAGCGGGCCAAGTTCGCGGCCTTGCCCCCCACCCGCGAGGGGTCGAGAGTTCCGGCATCCTGGGGAGAGAACACGTAGTTCATGAGCAAGTCCACCTGTGGGTCAGCGACCGCCAAACAGGTCCACGGTCAACCCATGCTGGGCGACCAGAAAGATGACGAGACAGAAGTCGAAGGAGACGATGTGCAGGGAGGAATACACCTCCACCAGCCGGGCCGTGCGGCGGGTCGGCGACAGCCGGAACCGCACGATGCCGACCGAACCGAAGGCGAGGAGGACCGCCAGCAGGGCGAGAAACCCCTTGCCCAGGCCCAGGCACCAGCCGACGATGGCCGTGCAGATGGTCGCCCCGGTCATCACGCCCAGCACCAGATAGGCGGCGCCGAAGGGGCCGATATGCTTCGAATAGCTGTCCACCATCTCGTTCTCGTCCTCCGGCACCCGAATCTTGCGGGCGAACTCGAAGGTGAAGGCCACGAAGACGCCGTTGAGGGCGTAGATCACGAAGAGGATGTTGTTCTGCCAGATCCAGAGCCCCGTGGTCACGCTCCAGATCAACATATCGAAGCAGAACATGATGGTGGTGTGAGTGATCGCGTAGAGGAAGATGTGCTTTTGCAGCCACTTCCCCACGAAGAACTCGCGGTACATGAGCAGCGACCACCCCACTACCACCAGCCAGGTGAGGGTCGCGGCGGGACCGGCAAGAGACGCAATCACGGCTTCGGCCACCAGGGCGAGCATGCCCAGCCGCCACAGTTCGCGATAGGTGAAGACCCCCCGGCTGAGATAGCGGTTCGGATAGGCGACCAGGTCCTTGTCCCGGTCCTTGTGCTCGTCGAACACCCGCAGGTGGAAGAACAGGCAGAAGAGCATGAAGAAGTTGAGCCACGACACCGCGTTGTAGACCATGGGCCGGTCGCCGCAGGTAACGGCCTGGGCCAGGAACTGGTTTGCGCTGAAGTAGGAGAAGATCAGGATCCCGTGGCGGAGCAGCGGAAACCGCTGGCCCAGATAGAGGCGCAGGCGGGTTGAGTAGGGGGCTTCGCGCAGCCGGGCGAAGACCGCGTCGTCCGTGGTGGGATTCTCGTTGAGGGGGTCCCACGCGGCCCCAGTCTGGTTCGCTTCCGTCATTTCCTGCCTCCCTCCTCGACTCCGAGCACTTGGGCGAGCCGGCGGCGGTCGATCTTGGTGTTGTGGCGCGGGTCGGTCGGCAGCTTGGCGAGAAGCTGCACCTTCCCCAAGGGCCAGCCGGAGCTAGCGAACAACGCGCGGATCGCCGGTTCAGCCAAAGCTGGACCGGGTTCGGCGGTCCAGCCCAGCCACACCGCGTCAGTGCCATCGGGCTCCCGGGCGGCGATGCCGGCAGCGCGGGCAACTCCCGGCACGGTCTCCACCGCCGCTTCGATGGCGCTCAGGTAGAGCGGACCGGTGGCGCTTGCGACTCCTTCGCCAGTTCGCCCCATGAGCCATAGCCGACCACGTTCATCCTGCCAAGCCAGATCGCCGGTCCGGTGCCAAAGCACTCCCTCGGCATCCCGCACCTTGTAGCGCTGGTTGGCCTCGGGATCGCCGAGATATTCGCGGCAGACGTGATCGCCTGCCACCAGGATCTCGCCGACGCCGTCCACCGAGTCGGCCAACTGCACGCGGACCTCGTCTACCGGCACCCCCACGCACCGGCCGCGTCCGCGCCGCGTGCCGTCCAGGGTTTCGCCGATGACTTCCTGGGCGGCGATGTGGGAAATGGGTTCCGCCTCGGTGGAACCGTAGACGATGGCCACCTCGGCCTGGGGGAATACCCGTTCCAGCTTGGTCAGCAAACGCGGGTCCACCGGACCGCCGCCGGTGAGGGCAGAGCGGAGCGACGGGCAGGCAAGTCCCTGCGGCCCCCAGGCGGCGGCCAGGGTCGCGAAGAAGGCTGGCGACCCAATGGCGCGGGTGACGCCGAGGTCATTGATGATGGCGCGCAACCAGGCCGGATCGGCGGCCGCCGGTCGCCGGAAATCCATCCGGGGAATGACGGCGGTCCGCCCCGCGGCCAGGCTGTTCAGCACGAAGATGGGGAAATGGCTCAGGTCGATGTCGTCCGCCACGGTCGTCAGTGTCTTCTCCAGTGCCGCGTGCTGGGCGGTGAGGAAGGCATGGGTGCGGTTGGCGCCTTTCGGACGGCCCGTCGTGCCGCTGGTGAAGGTGACCAAGGCCGGGTCCTCGGGCTGCCGTGGCGCGCAGGCGGGCAGTCGGTCACCGGTGGCCATCAGTTTGGCCAGCGTCAGCCGGGGGCCGAACCAGAAGGGACGGGTCGTGACCTTGTGCGGAATCCGGCGCAGGGCCGCGTGCCGCCAGAGGAACAGGAAGGCGGCGGGCAGACCGATGAACCAGGACGGAGCCATGCTCGCGCACACCTCGGCCATGAGGCCGGGCGGCGACCAGGGATCGAGAAAGACCGCCACGCCGCCCGCCCGCCAGAGGCCGAGCAGAACGAGGTAGAGATCCGCCGACATGGGGACGAAGACCATGGCCCGATCACCGGGACGCAGCCCTTCGGCCTGGAAGCCGGCCGCCAGTCGTTCCACCTTCGCTTCGAACTCGCCGTAGGTCCAGCGTCCGTAACGGACTCCCCGGCTCGGCTTGCCGCCGTCCACCCAGACTATGGCATCGTGCTCGGGCCGGGCGAGTGCCTGCCGTTCCAGGAAGCCTGCTACGTTGACCGGTTCGGTCATGGCGTCGCCTCCGGCACGTCGCGTTCGTAGAGACCGTAGGTGCGGATCGTGTGCCCGAGGTCCTTGTCGTAGCGCCGCGAGGCGTTGTCCCACCGCATCAGGCAATGGCGGGCCCGTTGGTAGCCGCGAGCCACGCCGGTGTGGTAGACCAAGCCCATGAGCGCGTAGCTGAGGCCCACGCCCCGGCAGGCTGGAACCACGCCGATGGTCTTGGCATGGAACACCTCGCCGACCGCGAAGCCGAAACAGTAGCCTGCGGGGCGGCCATCGGGCGCGAAGGCGAACCAGAGGAAGGCTGGGTCGATCCGGTCGCGGATCGGTCGGTAGAGGTCGAGAAACTCATCCAGGGAGACGGGCGAGTACCCGTAGTTCTCGGCGAAGGAGGCCAGGGTGATCTCGTGCAGCAGCGCGATCTCCTCCTCGAACCGGGCAAGGTCGATCTGCCGGAACTGGTAGCCGTGTTTCTGGCATCGCTCCAGGTAGGGCGCGTAGCGTTGCTCCAGCTCGGCGGGAGCCGTGTTCTCGGTGGTCACGTAGCGGCAGGCGCAGGTGAATCCGGCGTTCTCGAGATGGCTGGCGTACCAGGGCTTGTTGTAGGGCTCCATGGGCACCGGTTCGTGCTCGAAGCCATCGATCAGCAGCCGGTAGTGGTGCCAGGTGTCGCGGTCCACCGGCGCCCGCACCAGCCGTTTCACGGTCCAGGGCGGCCGCCAGCAGGGCGGCGCTCGCCTCCCTGTCGTCCTCGGTTTCGAAGAAGCCGATCAGGCCCAGTTCGGCAGGCAGCCGGTGGTTGGCGATGACCGCGCAACGGGCCACGGGGGTGCCGTCGCGCAGGGCCAGGAAACGCCATTCCTCGCCCTGACGGAAGAAGGGATGCTCCGGGCTCAGCCGGGACTGCTCGGCGGCCCGTGGCGGGGGCAGCCAGGCGGCATCGCCAGCATAGATCCGGTAGGGCAGATCAATGAAGGCGTCCACCAACTCGGGTTCGTGACGGAACTCGCGGATCGTCAGGCTCATGGCATTCCCCCTCCCAAAGACCGGAGCGCGGCGGGAAAAGCGGGTCCCTCCAGCGCCAGGGCGACAGCCGCAACCAGCGCGACCAGCAGGGTTTGGAACCCGCCCCAGGCAACCGGACGCTTGAGCAGTCCCCGCAGGTGGACTTCGTTGCCCAGCAGGACGATCCCAACGAGCGCCAACCGCGCCACGAAGGAGGTATCCGATGGCGACGTCTGGCCCCACGTCGGCAGGCCGATGGCGGCAATCACCGCCGCCCCGGACAGGAGCAGAAACACGGTCTTGTTCAGGGCCGGAGCCGGGGCCTTGCGCGCCCAATGGTTCCACAGCGAGTGGCCCACGGCGGCCCCGACGGCGGTGGCGTACGTCCCGGCCATCACGTCCCAACAGCGGAACGTGTTGGCAGTCATCAAGGCCAGGAGAGGAACCAGAGCCGAGTAGAAGGTGGTCTTCACCCGGACCGGGGTGTCGATGGCCGTGCGGGAGGGCAGCAGACGGCGGCTGATCGCGTAGACCGCCACGCCTGCCAAGGGGGCCGCCCCCCAGCGTTCGTAGGCCAGCGACCACGCCCCGTAGCAGAAGAGCAGGGCGGTCAGGGCTCCCCCCACGTTGAAGGAGCGGGTCCGCCACACCACCCACCCACCAACGCCCAGGATGAGGCCCATGCTGAGGGTCTGGTAGACGATCTCGGCAAAGGGCTTGGACGTGATCTTGGCCAGGATGACGCAGACGCCAATCGGGACGAACAGATTGTCGGTGCCTTGGAGGGAAATGGCCTCGAAGCCGGTCACCAGCACCGCGACCAGCAGGGCGGCGAGCATCCCCGTCGCCAAAGGCAGATCGGTCAGGAGCAAGGTGGGCAGCCAGATGGCGGGCCAGGCGATGGCCAGGAAGGCCAGGGAGCCCTCGACGCTCTTTTCCGCATCCTCGACCCAGTACCGCCGCTTGCCGAAGCGGGAACCGATCAGAGCGGCAAAGGCGTCGGCCACCGCCAGTACAAGCAGGGAGGAGACGAACAGCCAGGCGCGTCCCTCGCTGAGGACGAAGAGAAAGGCAATGCTCAAGGGGTAGTACTCGCTGCCGCTGGTCCGGCGCGAAACCCCATGCACGCTGGGCAGCAGGTGGAACCGCTTGCCTACGAACAGCACCGCCGAACACCCGACGCCCAGGACGACCACCACCCAGGGCGATTGCACGGTCCACGGCAGGATGAGGGTGACCAGGCCGCCGCCCAGATGCACGATCTTGCGGGTGGTCTCCCCGCGCCAGCCGGACCGCCGTCCCAGTTCGGCAATGACCAGCAGCACGGCAAAGCCGCCCCCCACTGCCAGTGCTGCCAGGACGTCTCGGGTCATCGCACTTCCTCCACCACGAAGGCGCTGTAGAAGAAGGCGGCATCCCGCTGGAACAGGGCCTCGGCCAGTTCGTCGAGCGACCGGACCCGGTCGGCCAGTTCCGCCGGACAACGGCGCGGCACGAGCATGTTCCAATAGGCCAGCCGGGCTCCCGGCCGCGCGGCAGCGAGGAGAGTCCGGTAGATGGCGAGACAGGCGGCTTCGTCCAGGTACTCGAAAAGGTCCGAGAGATTGAAGCCGTCGAAGCCCTGTTCCTTGCCGTATTGGCGGGCCGCTTCGTCGATGGGGCCATGGAACAGGGTCAGATTGCCCAACCGGTCGCGCAGGACAGCGAGGGCTTCGGGTTCCAGGTAGCGGGGCAGGGCGCGGGTGTAGTTGCCGTGCAGGATGTAGTCCAGATAGGGATTTCGGTCGAGGGACAAGGTGCTCAAGGCCCGGCCCACGCGCGCCAGCAACCGTTCCGAGACCGGGCCATCCACATGGCGGAAGAACTCCGGGTCGCGTCCCCCCCGCCCGAGCACGGTACGGCTCATGGCGATGCGGAAGAGGAGCCGCCAACGGCGGTTGTCCCAGACGTCCCGATAGAAGGCTTCCCGTTCCGGCGGAGTCCGGGGCGTCATCAGGTCCTCGATGGTCCGGCGGCGATGGACCAGGGGGAGCACCCAGCGTCCGAACCCGCTCAGGAACCGCTCGAACTTGCCCGCGTGGATCACCCCGTTTCCGATGATCTCCGGGTGTTCCGCCCAGTAGGCTTGGGCGCTGGTGGAAAGCTGGTCGGCAAAGGTGCGATACGTCTCTCCCCGGTCCGGGCTGGACTGCACGCCGAGGAAGGCGAGCAGGTCTTCGCGGGCAAGGGAACGGATGGCGGCCATCTTGAGTTCCACCGTGGCCAACTGGGCCACGCTGAGATCGGCGGCCACCACCTCGGCTCCGGCAGTCACCAAGGCAAAGGCGTTGTCGCCGCCCGAGGCGATGGACAGCATGCGCCGCCCGGGGGCTGGCTGCAGTGCCTCGCACAGGATGTCGGCATCCTCCCAGCAGTTGGCGTAGCGGACAAAGTCGAAGGACGCCTGGGGCCGGGTTTCCGTACCACTCATGGGCTGGGGCTCCGGGGAGTGGTCCGACCGTAGTTCCGATGGGCGGCGGCGAACTCGTTGGCGGCCATGGCGGCGATGATGGACAACTCGCCGGCCAGCACCGTGGCGGCGCAGATTTCCGCCAGCTTGCGAGCGCCGCCGGTTCCCCGGCAGCCGATCATGTCCAGGCACTCGGCAGTGGTTGCCAGACCGGTGCCGCCACCCACCGTGCCCACGATCAGGTTCGGCAGCACCACGGAAGCGTAGAGGGAGCCATCCTCCCCCGCCTCCATGCGGGTGAGCCCGACCGAGGCCTCGGACACGCAGGCGATGTCCTGCCCGCAGGCGGCGAAGATGGCGGCCAGGGCGTTCGCGTAGTGCCCCTGCACCCCGATGGAACCGCTCTGGGTGCCGCCGAGGACGGAGATCTCCCAGTAGCGCGTCATGTCGGCTGCCGCCACGTGCAATACCCGGTGTAGCAGGTCGCCAGGCACCCGGACCTCGGCCACGACCTTCCGGCCGCGGGCGTAGAGGAAGGACTGCATGGTCGCCTTCTTGTCGCCCGACAGATTGCCCTCCACATACCAGTGTTCGGGACGTACCGGGGAGTGCTCCACCAGATAGTGACAGACGTGGTCGGTGGCGAAGGTGACCATGTTCTGGCCCGCCGCGTCCCCCGTCTGGTAATCGAAGATCAGATAAACCTCCTTGCCGATCAGGGCCGTGCGCAGGCCGGTCAGGCTGCCGTGGCGGGTGGTTTCCCCGGCGATGGCCTTCAGCTCCTCGAAGCGGGACGTCGCCCAGTCGACGAACTGCACGGCCTCAACCAGGGAATGGAAACTGAAGCATGGTGCCCGCGATACGACCTCTGCCAGGCACAGGGTTGCGGCCCCGCCCGCATGGCTGATGACGAAGGCCCCCCGGTTGCAGGAAGCCAGCAAGGCCCCCTCGGTGGTGGCCATGGGCACGTGAAAATCGCCCTGGGCGGCGCTGCCGTTGATCCGCAGGGGACCGATCACCCCGACGGGCAGGCGGAGGAACCCGATGGCGTTCTCGATGGTGGCTTCGGCGGCGGCTTGGTCGTCGCCCTCGGCCAGGGCGTCGATGGTGTGCCCCAGGCCGCGCAGGAACTCGCGGCGACGGTTCAGTCCGGCCACGGTCCGGTCTCGGCTGGCGGGCATCCGGTCGCCAATGGGCTCGTCCTCGGGCAGGCGCGGTTGCAGAATCCGCACCCGTTCCGCCGCACTCTCGCCATCCAGCAGCCGTTGCGCAATCTGGCGCGCGACAGACCGTTCCACAGTCATTGGCTGGTTCCTCCCGGAGAAGACAGACACCGGTTCCCGTTGGGCAGGGACCCACGATGGCTCGGGAGGGAGCTCTCACCCTCCCTGCACGTGTTGCTTCGATTACACCACCGAAACCAAGGTAGCGCAGTCACCCAGGCTGTCAAGATAGGGGCGTTTGCCTTGCTCGCCCGTTTGCAGGCTGCCTGGTCAGGCCATGCAGCTCCGCGATGTGCTGCCGAACATCGCTCTGCGCGGGCTCGATCCCGATGCAGTCTACGAGGTCGAAGGCTACGCCCCCATGGCCCAGAATACTCAGCGATTCCTGTCCCCGATGGTTCAGTGCTTCAGCCACGCATCGGGGATGGGACCGCGTGGCTGGCGGGGGCCCTCGACCTCGATGGTCGGGGCCGTTCCCTTCCATACGGACCATGGGCTGGGGTAACCACGCCAATAGTCGCAGCGCTGGGCAACCAAGTCCTTGGCGCGGGCATCGGCGAAGATCACGCTCAGATCGTGTGGTCCCTCGGCCAAGGGGATGGACCAAGTTCCGCGACCGTGCCAGATCTGGGCAGGCAGCCATTCCTCGCCGTCCACGATCAGTCGCAGGTCATATCCCGCCTCCTTGGTCGTGTGCGTGTACTCGTAGGGAGCATGGAAGGTGTAGACCCCGGCGGCGGGCACATCCAGGTACCCGGTGCAACGCAGGGCAAAGGGCCCGTCGGTCTGGCGCATGCTCACGTCGAACAGGTGGTCCAGAACGCCGCTGGCGGTGGCCGGAAGCTCGTCGCCCCAGGCGAAGAGCTTCAGCCAATCGGCTTCCAGGTAGTCGTAGGCCAAGCCTGGTGACGGCGGCTGCGTCAACCGTCTCGCCGGGCGTAGGGAAGCCTTCGTGAAACGTCCGAAGCTGATGACACTCGCCTCCGTTCCCGCTGTCGTGAAGGGAACCGTGGTCACGCCCTTGCGGAAGGCGCGGGCTTGCACCGTGCAACTGTCGGTGATGGGGATCGGCTCGGTGTAGAGCGGGGAATTGGCGGTGGGTTCGGAACCATCGAGGGTGTAGCGGAGGTCCACGCCGGGGGTCGCGCTGGTGATCGTGATTTGTTGCCGGTCCACAAACACGTTGGCGGCGGGGGCGATGGTCGGGGGATCGATGGGACGCAGGATCGGGGCGTCCACTACCAGCTTCCCATCGGCCTCGGCAAAGGCAAAGTCGGGCGAACCGGATTGGAGGTCCTCGCCTGCGCGGGCCAGGGCGGACGTTGCCCCCAGCACAAGGCCGGCGACACCGCGTTCGGTCGCGATGACCAGAAGCATCTCTGCCTTCACCGCCAAGCCAGCTAGCGCGAGGGTCGCCTGGCCCCTCGCCGCAGCGGCATAGTGCAGGCGACTGCCGTCGCGGCAGGCGGCCTCGAACCCGACGCAGTCCGGCGTGCTGATATCGACGATCTGGCTCACGGAAGTGTCGGTCGCATCGGCGGAGGGCGCGAGCAGGGACACCAGCACAGTCTCGCCTGCTGCCTGCCAGTTCGCCTCCACCCGTACGCGCTTCTGGATGCGCGGAGTCAGTTCGGTGTAGGACAACCTCGGCCCGAACTGGCGGAGGGTTAGTCCGGGACCGTCCGCGGGCAGCACGGCGATCCGCCTGTCTTTGGCATCGGTCTCGACGGGAACGGTCGCCGTATTCGGCTGCATCAGGTAGCGGGCGGCATAGCTGTGCACCTGGCTGTCGGGAGGGCGGACCCGGTCGACCGCGACGAACAGCCGCTGGGCCCGCAGCTGAACGAGTTGCCTGGTGGTATGCACGTCGAGCAGAGGTTCCCCTTCCTCGACCAACGTCGCGCCTCCGCTCTGGAGCGCAGCCGGCTTCTGGTCATAGACCAACTCGCGGTTCTGGTAGGCACCCTGATAGAAGCATTCGGCGAAGTCGAAGTTCCCATGGCAGAGCCAGCGGTTGGGCAGGGGCTTCTCGGGGGCTTCCACCAACCGTTCGGTCTTGCTGCCCGGTTTGTAGCCCTGGTTGGCCTGTTGTTGGTACTGCCCCTTGTCGTCGATGCGGAGCGGTCGGGCGAGAAGCAGTTCCCTGCCATAGTCGAAGTAGTGGTAACGGGTGTCCCAATCGGTGGAGCCGTACCAGCCTACCCCGAGATTGTCCATGAAGCGGTCGTTGCCGCTGCCGCCCGGTGGCTGGCAGAGCATCTCGATGAACGAGTCGGACCGTTGCCATCCCCGCCGCAGGTAGTGAATCCCCGCATAGGGCATGTAGTCGGAGACCATCTCCGGCGGTCCCTGGTAGCCGCCGGTGTAGTAGTCGACCACGTCCGCGCAGGCTTGGCTGTCCTTCCGGTCCCGGGGTGGGTCCGCCTGTCCCCGCCCGAAGACGGTGTCGAGGATCGCCCGCGCTTCGGGCTCGTTGAAAACCGGGCCGGACACCTTCTCCGGTCCCGCTTCGGTGTAGAAGTCGCTGGCCACGCGCCAGAGCTCGTCCTGGGGGACATCCATGAACTGGCGCAGGAAGTAGAAGAACGCATTGTCATCGGTCCGGCTGCGGTGAAGCCGCCCATTGGGTGGCGTGTGACGGATGAGGTAGCGGGCGCTGGCGCGGTACTCGTTCAGGAAGTAGTCCTCGGTGAACTCGTCGAACCAATCTGGCCGGTGTTTGAGGAAGTGGAGGTAGAGGGAGGCTGGCGAACGCATGGCACCGGGCACATGCCCCTCGTCGCAGACCTCGATCATCGAGCCATCGCGGGTCTGGGCGGCCGTCCAGAGCAGCAGGAACTGTTGCTGCATCTCCCGCTCGAAGCGTTGGCCAACCGTGAAGTCGTTCAGCACATGGCTGCAAAAGTAGGCGCCGGGCATGATGTTGAACTGGTGGTTGAAAATGGTGTTTCGGGCCAGCCGCCAGTAGGTGGGCGCGTATTCCTCCAGACAGGTCATCAGCACGCGGGCCAAGGCGGTGGGGGAGAGGTCCTCCACCAGAGCCGGCTGCATGGCCGAGGCGGTCCGCAGGTCCTTGAAGTAGCGCAGCATGCCCCCCATGTGCTGGAGCGGGAAGTACTCGCGGCCCCCGTTGCGGTCGGCATAGGGGGGATAGAGCAGCGCCCATTCCTCGCTGTACCGGGTCCAGCCGTCCAAGTACTTCTTGTCGCCAGTGGCGGCATAGGCCTGCAAGAGCACGCGCCGGTGTCCCATGACGCCCGGTGCCCGGGCGGGGAGGGCGGTTGCCAGCCCGCCGAGCTCGCCCACGGGCAGGTGGTAGATCGCCTGGTTCTTGAGATCCGCGAAACGACCTTCCAGCAGGTCGTCGGCCTCGACGATGCTGCGTGATCCCGGTTCGGCGACGAAGGCATAGGCCCGCGGCTTCAGGCCTTCGAGCTTGAGGGTGTCCAGGTACTCGAGCCGCTGCAGGAAGCGGGCCTTGAAGGCAACCAGCGCGCCTTGCTTGTCCCCTGCTTCCGCCCGTTCGCGGACCGCCTCCAATCCCGGCTTGTTCAGGTCCAGTCGGCGGAGAAACGTGTCCGCCAGGCCGTCCAAGGCCTCGGCGCTATCCCGCTTGGCAAACATCTGCGCATACGGATCGGGCCCAGCCTGTGGCTTCTCGCTGACCTCGGTTCCGAAGAAGGCATGGAGGAAATCAGCATCGCTGAGCCAGCCGAGGGACTGCTCGGGAACGTGGCGTCCAGCCAGGGCCCCCGCTTCCCCGGTCAGGTCAACCCTCATCACGCCCTTCTGCTCCCGGTACTCCGGGGTGTAGAGCGAGACGAGGCGGCTGAACACGATCTTGCGGTTCCCGTCCAGGACGGTCAGCACCCTCCAGCCATAGGGGTCCTGCAGCCACTGCTTCCGCGGGCCCGCGTCGAAGCGCGAACAGTGGAGGGTCACCCGTTCCAGCTCCCGTTCAGTGCCCAAGTCCGCCTCCAGACAAGCGTTCTCGGTCGTCAGGTCGCGCGGGCCGATCTCGATGCCCCGCTCGCTGGTGTCTTTCACGCCGTCGGTGATCTTCTGCGCCTGGACTCTGGGCTTGCCGCTGTGGAGAGTGTCGATGGGGCCATAGAACCCCCAACCTGTGCCGAAGGTGATCAACTCCGGCCGCCCGGCCAACAGATTGCTCCCGCCGCTGACGACCTCCAGTTCGACCAGCTCCATGAACTTGGCCATCGCGTCGAGGCGCACGTAGCGCCCCGTGACTTGCGCATCGACAACGGTTCCGAACAGCAGGAATACGGTCAGCATCCAGCGGGGGGCAAGGCGCATGGCGAGCTCCTGTTTTTCTGGCTTTGTGCCTGTTCCCCTAAAGTGTCGCACGGATCGGCGAAGGCAATTGCAGCGAACAATGTAGCCACGTCACTGGTCTGCCTTGCCGAGCGGTCGGACGACTGTAGTGTTGATGTGGACTCCGATCATCGGGGCCGCCGCCAACACGAGGAGACGACTCGATGCCTACAGATCGACCCAACATTGTCTTCATCCTGGCCGACGACATGGGCGAATGGGCCATGGGCTGCTCGGGCAATGCCGAGATTCGTACCCCGAATCTGGACGCATTGGCGGCGGGCGGGTTACGTTTTGCCAACCATTTCTGTCCCTCGCCGGTCTGTTCCCCGGCGCGGGCGTCGATCCTCACCGGTCGGATGCCCAGCCAGCACGGGATTCTCGACTGGCTCAAGTACGGCAACACCGCCAGCGAGAAGCGCACGGATGGCCAGCCGGTCCGCCCCATCGAGTACCTGGCGGGCCAGCCGGGCTACACCGATTTCCTGGCGGCGCACGGCTACACCTGCGGGCTCAGCGGCAAGTGGCATATGGGCGATTCGGACCGGCCCCAGAAGGGGTTCTCCTTCTGGCACGTGATGCCGGGCAATGGCGGGGCCTACCAGAATCCCGTGTTCGCGACCGGTACGGAGTTTGTCCGCGAGGAGGGCTACCTGACGGACCGCATTACCGACCACGCCCTGGAGTTCCTCCAGACGCAGAATGGGGAGAGCCCGTTCTACCTCAGCGTCCACTACTTCGCCCCCCACGCGCCGTGGTGGCGGGAACTGCATCCCCAGGCGACCTTCGACGACTATTTCGTCCACTGCCCCTTCGTCTCCGCGCCCCGGGAGCCGATGCATCCCTGGATGCACAACCTGGTGGAGAAGACCGGACACGTCTACCCGGAGAAGAGCTATCCCCGCGACGAGACCGAGCGGCGCGAACGGCTCAGCGGCTACTACACCGCGATCACCGAGATGGACCGCAACATCGGCCGTCTCATTGCTGCTCTGGACGAGGCGGGATTGCGTCGGAATACCCTCGTGGTGTTCACCAGCGACAACGGCATGAACCTCGGCCATCACGGCATCTACGGCAAGGGCAACGGTACCTTCCCGCAGAACATGTACGATACCTCGATCCGAGTGCCGCTGATTCTCAATCGTCCCGGCCACGTGCCCTCGGGACAGGTCGTGAGCGAGTTGTTCAGCCACTACGATCTGCTTCCGACCCTGTTGGAGTACGCGGGCACTGCAAATCCCGAGGCCGAACGCTTGCCCGGCTGCAGTTTCGCGCCCCTGCTGCGCGGCGAACCCTGCGCCGGCCAGGATCGGCTGGTGGTTTTCGACGAGTACGGCCCCGTGCGCATGATCCGCACGCGGGAGTGGAAGTACGTGCATCGCTATCCCTACGGGCCGAATGAGCTCTACGACCTGGCTAACGACCCGGACGAGCGCTACAACCTGATCTCCGCCCAGGGCATGGGCGAACGGATCGCCGAACTGCG
>QKCY01000376.1 GCA_003245525.1 Victivallales bacterium
GGCGCAGGGACGAGGGCAACGCCTCTTGCGGCGGAGGCCCGCCGCTTCTCCAGCACGTTGATCCGGTGCCGGGTTCTGGAGAAGCGCCCGGCCTCGGGCGCGGGGAATGTCGTCTGCATCGCGACCGCAGCGCCCAGCCGGGACCCCCGGGAGGCGGGAACCCATAGCTCCCTGCATATTGCCGGATTGACCTTGCCCGGCACGTGCAGGCCCACCCTCTTGTGGAGAGAGCGATGGGGGTTGCCCACGATCCAGGACCGGACCTACAGCAGGGCGCTCAGTACGGAGTCGTTGAGCAGCAGGCCCAGGCGGGTGGGGGCTAGCCCGTCGCCACGGGGTTCGAGCAGGCCTTGCTCGACCAGTTCTGCCAGTTCGGGTCCGCGCAGATCCTGGGCGACGAATCCGGTCCGCGCCTCGAAGGCGGGCCATTGCCAACCGGCGATCGTACGGAAGCCGAAAGCGAGAATCTCGCAGGCGCGCTCGCGGGGCGGCAGTTCGTCCCGTTCCGGCGGGACTCCGGCCAGCCAGTCGGCGAGTGACGCGGGCTGGGTCCAGCGGGTGGTCCCGTCGAAGGAGGTGGCGGCGGGTCCGCAACCGAGATAGGTGCCGCCATACCAGATGGCCAGATTGTGCCGGCACTCGGCCCCGGGCCGGGCGAAGTTCGAGATCTCGTAGCGGCGTAGGCCATACGTGGCCAGCACCTCGTCGGTGGCCTCCCACATGGCCTCGAAATCCTCCTCTTCCGTCGCCAGCCGACCCGCCAGGCGGGTGCCCTCCTCGATAGTCAGGGCGTAAGCGGAAAGGTGCTCGATGCCGAGATCGCAGGCCCGCGCCAGATCCTCGCGCCAAGCCGCCACGCTCTGACCGGGCACGGCGAAGATGAGGTCCAGATTCTGGCGGAGGATGCCGTTTGCCCGCAGGCAGGCCAGAGTCCGGCCCAGATCGCCCAGTTCGCCGCGCCGTCCCAGGGTCTGGCGCAGAGTGGGTAAGAAGCTCTGCACGCCCAGGCTAACCCGGTTCACCCCGTGCCTGACCAACACCTCGATCCTCGCCGGGGTGAGGGAATCGGGGTTGCACTCGACGGTCCATTCATAGCCCGGTTGCAGGCGGAAGTTGCCCTGCACCAACCCCAGCAGTTCGTCCAGTTCTGCCGGTTCCAGGAGGGACGGCGTGCCCCCGCCCACGAAGATACTGGCCAGGGGTTCCGTCTCCACGAACTCCTCCCGCAGCCGGTCCAGGTAGCGCCGCCGCCAGGCGGGGGCCAATCCCGCCTCCGAATAGAACGCGCAGTAGTCGCACTTGGCGGCGCAGAAGGGCACATGGAGATAGAGCGATTCGTAGGGCATGGGGAACTGTAACGGGGAAATGGAAGAGTGGAATGGTGGAATGGTGGAATGATGGAGAAGCAGAAGATCAGGTCCGTGGTGCTGAGCTTCGGATACACGGACAAACACGGACCAGCACGGACAGCCGCCACGGGCTGCGACCTCGGACAGCAGGTGTCCTGTCTGCACTCCGGTCGCCCGGCACTCCAAATACCGCCGAGCTGGGGCTCGGCGCTCCCAGGCAGTTCCCCATCATTCCATCATTCCATCATTCCATCATTCCATCATTCCATCATTCCATCATTCCGCTTTCTCCCATTCCGCCTCTCTTCCTCGCCTTCCGCGCCAATGGCGGTAGAGTGCTTCCCGGCAATCACCCCAAGGAGTTTCCCATGGCCATTCTCGTCAACGGCGAACGCATCGAAGACCAGGCGATCCAGGGCGAGGCCATGCGCCTCCAGCAGGCGGGCGGCGGTCCCGACGCGGCCCAGCATGCCCAGCGCAACCTGATCGACCAGGTACTGATGCGCCAGGAAGCCGCCCGGCGGGCCTACGCCGTGGGTCCGGCCGAGATTGAGCAAGGCCTGCACAAGCTCTTTGTTGAACAGGGCGGACGGGAGGCCTTCTTCCAGCGCCACCGGCTGACCGAGGCGGACGAGCCGCGCCTGCGCGAGCATGTGGTCACCAGCCGCCGGATCGAGAAGCTGATCGACGACATCTGCGCCGAAGTCCCGGCTCCGGACGCGGCGGCGGTCCGCGCCTACTTCGACGAGCATCCCGACGAGTTCGTGAAGCCCCTGCGGGTCCGTGCCTCCCATATCGTTAAGCGGCCCCAGGGATCGGACGACGACGGGACTCTGGTCGCCCTCTGCGAAGCCCGGCGGCGGCTCCAGGCGGGCGAGGACTTTGCCACTCTGGCGGCGGAGTACTCCGACTGCCACAGCGAACCCGGCGGCGACTTGGGCTTCTTCGCCAAGGGGCAGATGGTCCCCGGTTTCGAGGTCGTGGCCTTCTCCATGGCAACCGGCGAGATCAGCCCCGTTTTCATGACCCAGTTCGGCCTGCACATCATGCAGGTCTTCGAGCGCGAGGAACCCCGGCCCCTCGACTTCGCCGAGGTGGAGAAGGACCTCGCCAAGCGGCTCCATGAGGACGCCCGCGACAAGGTCTTCGGCGAGTACCTCGAGCAGCTCCGCGCCAAGGCCAAGATCCAGACCGCCCCCGAGCCGAAACCCGGCAAGGGTAAGAAAAAGGGCGGGAAGTAGCCAGTAGCGCTGTTTTCAGGGCGGAATGGTGGAATGATGGAATAGTGGAACGGAAGACGAAGGGCACTGCCCGCCGTCGGTCCGGTCCACTTCGTCCACCCTGTCCACTTCGTCCACGATCCGTTGCCGTCACAACCCAGGAGCAGGCGGGACGCCTGCGCTACGGAATGCAGGCGCTACGGGTGTTACCTCGGCGGGCGGGCGCAGCGCTGGAGGCGGACGGCGCTGCTACCGCCGCCGACAGGCGGGGCGGGCGGCGGCGGATCGGGCGGTTCCACGGCCACTCCATCCTCCAGCCAGAGGGCATGCCGCCAGACTTTGCCCAGGTTCTCGCCCCAGTGGACCCGGAAGTCCTGGAAGCGCAGGCCGTGGACGTAACGGGCGTAGATGGCCGCGGGCAGGGCGGGTTGCCCGTCCATACCGGGCTGACCGTAGATGCGGTAGGGATAGGGCACTCCCGCGACGAATTCCTCGTTGTCGGTGCCGCCGCTCAGGTGCAGGTCCCAGTCCTGGAGGCAGACCCCGCGCACCGGGTTGCCGGGATTGCCGCCGATGTAGGATCCGGCGGTGGCATGGGCGCGCACATCGCGGATGCTGAGAGCACGAATGCCTGCCTCGGGAGCGGGTTCCGCCCCGTGGATGATCTGGAGGGGCAGGATCACGTCCATGGTCAGGTTGGCGAAGCTGATGTTCTCGATCCGGGTGCCGCGCACCGTGCGTTCCGAGTAGCGCGACACCACGTTGATCCCATAGCGGGCTTCGGTCATCACCAGATTCGTGAGCGAGCAGTTGCGCACGACGCCGTCGCCCACCCCCACGCGGACGCAGTTGCAGGGCGTGCGCAGGACGCAGTTGCTGACCACCACATTCTCGCAGGCCTGCTCGCGGCCCAGGGCACGGGGATTGCCGCGCAGAGTGATGCAGTCGTCGCCGCTGGCGATCAGGCAATCGCTGATGGTCACATCCCGGCAGCAATCCACGTCGATGCCGTCGCCATTGGCGGTCTCGGGGGGATTGGTGATACGCAGGCCGCGCACCCGCACGTTCTCGCAGCCGAAGAACATCAGCGTCCAGTAGGGGGAGTTGACCAGGGACACGTCCCGCACCGCCACATCCCGGCAGTTGCAGAACCAGACCATCTGGCCCGGCCGCCAGTCGCGGATCGGGAAGTTGGCCCGCTTGTAGCGATAGCCGAGCGACGGCTTGTCCTCCGGCAGCGGGCCGAAGAAGGCGGCGGAGTTGCCGTCGATGGTGCCGCAACCGGTGATCGCGGCCCCGGTCACCCCGTAGCCGGTGACCAGATGGGCTCCGGTCACGTTCTCGGTCGTGAAGACCTGGTTTTCGGGATAGACATCGTCCCGATTGTAGTCCGCCCGGTCGGGACTGCCCAGCAAGGTGGCCCCGGCCAGCAAATGGAGTTCCACCCGGTCACGCAGGTAGAGCGTGCCGGTGCGGTAGGTGCCAGGCGGCACCAGCGCCCTGCCGCCGCCCGCCTTGCCGCAGGCATCCAGCGCCGCCTGGAGCGCCGCCGTATCGTTGGCCTGCCCGTCGCCCTTGGCGCCGAAGTCGGTGACCGAATGGAAGCCTTGCATCGTGTGGTCTACTCCTCGTTGGGGACCTGGTACTGGCACGAAGGAGAATGTGGCAGCAACCGCACGGTTGCGCAAGAAAGCTGCCACAGGGGTTGCATCCACCCGCAGAGCGCCCTATGGTCCGACGTTCCTGGAAGCGATCTGTGCTGTGACGACCGGAAGCGGAGAAGCGGTTCGTTGACTCCCGTGTTGGCGGGTTGACGCCCACTTGGCAGGTCCTGTGTTCGTCCTCCCCGTTACCGGCCATGCTGTGTATTCCGGATCGGGATGGGGCATCCCGACCGCAATCGGCAACAGGAAGAAAAGGAGTACGACGATGGGAGAAGCAGGTGCGATCCTGATGGTGGTCGGATTGATCATCGCATTTGTCGGTGCAATCATGTTTCTCGTGACGGCGTTCCGCGCGAGTGTGCTCTGGGGACTTGGCTGCCTGTTTGTCCACCCGGTCTCGCTGATCTTCCTGATCATACACTGGCGCGAGGCCAAGAAGCCCTTTGGCATTGAGACCCTGGGGCTCGTACTGGCTGTGATCGGCGCCATGATGGGCCAAGGCTGATCGGTTCCGGCTCGACTACCCCCCCGCCCGTTGGCAGAGCCCGGACCGGGGGGTTTTCCTTGCCATGCTTCCAGGAAAGGAAGGGCGCTCAGTCCGCGAAGACGCCGCGGAACTCGATGGACTCGATGACGAGCCAGTCGGGGCCGGGGTTGTCGATAGCGATACGGTGGGTGCCTGCCGGGATGGGGAAGGTGAAGGTCTGGTCGTACTCGGGGGCGTTGCCGTCGTTCTTGCCGTCGCGGTCGGGTAGGTCGATCAGGCGGGCGGGGGCATCATCCAGTTGGACGCTGAGCCGGGCTCCGGTGGAGGCGACGGCCAGGACGTGGATGCGCAGTTCGGCGGGAGCGGCGGCATTCAGGGTGAAGACCGGGGGGTTGCGCAGTTCGGTGTGCAGCATGCCTTGCAGGTAGCTGTTGAGGTCCTCGCCATGCTCCACGGTGCCGTTGGCCCGGACCCGGAACTCGGCGGTGACGGGCTTGGCCCAGCGACCCCGAGGACGCAGGAGAACGGGGTCGGTGAGACGGCTCAGATCGGGCTTCCGCGGGTAGTGCAGGAGCGCCACGGAGTAGGCATCCAGTCCGGGTAGCCGGACCTTGATGCTATCGCCAGACAGACTCGCCGTGGCGGTCTTTTCGTCGGTGAAATCCGGGGAGATCACGGTCACACGATCCGGGAGAACCCCGACGGGAACCGTCAGGTCGAGGGAGTCCGCGATCGGATGGAGCGCGCCGCCGCGCACGTCGCGGTTGATGGCATGGACGACCAGCGCCTGGAGTCCCTCGTGCCACCAGGCCGAGAGGCTGGCGGGACGGTCGCCCATGCCCAGACCCTCGCAACCGGCCCATTCGCCGCCGGTGTAGAGATCGCGGTGGCTCTGGTAGAAAACGGCCTGCTGGGCGATGGTGCCGAGGCTGCCGTCGCGGTTGGCGTCGCAACCAAAGGGGCCGAGCACGGGGAAGGCGAAGAAGGCTCCGGCGGCGTAGATCTCGGCCCCGCGGGTGCGCATCCAGACCTCGCGCTCGCTCGGGGACGCGGCCATCCAGGGGAAGGGCGGATCGCCGAAACCCCAGTCGTGGAAGAGCACCACCGGCACCCTCTGTCCGGCCAGTGCGTGGCCCCGGGCCACATAGGAACGCCAGGTCGGCAGCTCGTTCCGACGCAGGTCGATGTGCCCATCGGTCATGGTCCAGCGGCCCCAGACCCCGAGGACTTGCAGGTCCACATAGGCGATCAGACCGTTGCCGCTGATGAGCACCTTCCGGCCCTGTTTCGCGGCGTAGGCCCGGATGCGGTCGGTGAGCTCCTTCCAGGCGCGGTCGTCGCGCCAGCGGCGGAATTCCGCCCACAGCGGGGCCACCCGGTTCTCGGGCCGGTAGGGGTTGTCGGTCCAACTGTTGGCTTTGAGGAAGGCGCGGTAGTTGAAGGAGTCGATCCGAGCGGTTGGACAGATGGCAGGATCGGTCAGGGCAATCCCGAGCTCCTGCTGCCAGCGGGGATCGTCGGGCCGCCATTCCCGGGTGCGGGACTGGACCGTGGCTAGGAAGGTGCGGAAGTCGCGCAGGGAGTAGTCGTCGTAGCCTTCGCGCCCGGAGAGGGCGGCGTTGGGTTCGTCCATGAACAGGCAGTCCACCCCGGCGTCGATCTGCTCCTGGCACCAGCGGAGGAGGTAGTCCAGGTAGGCGGGACAGGACAGGGAGCCATGGCGGACGCCGGGGCTGTCCCAGGCATCGACCAAGCTGCCGTCGGGCCCGTGCGTGGCCATGTCGAGCAACTGCTCGCGGGTGATGCCGTTCTCGGTGTCGTAGAGGGCGCTGCATGTGATGCCGCCGCCGAAGAGCGCGCCGAGCTGGTGGGCTTCCTCCGGGAACCGGGTCCACTTCTCCACCGGCACCCGCCGGTTCCACTTGAACCAGCCCCGGATGGCGAGGTCGGTCCCGGTCTTGCGCATGAGGCCGATCGCATAGTCCGAGCTGGTGGTCTCGTTCATGGTGTAGACCACGGCCTGGTTGATGTCGCGGACCGGTTCGCTCCGGCGCAGGGCCGCCGGGAAATCGGGAACCGAGGCGGCGGTCGGCGGCAGCGGGGCCGGTTCGGGGGCGCCCTTGGCCAGACGGGCCTTGGCATCGGCCAGCAGGCGGGCCACCAGCGCGGCCTCGGCCTGGGGCTCGGCAGGCAGGGGGGCCAGCCAGGCCCAGCGCAGGGCGTTGTCGGGGTTGGACACATAGCCGGCATAGAGATAGAGATTCGCCGGGGTATGGCGTTGCACGAACATGCTGGCTCCAGCCCAGTCCTGGGCCGGGTTCACGTAGACGAAACCAAAGCCGGTCCCCGTGATCGTGTTCCGCAGACCCAGCAGGGGTTGGTCTTGGCTCAAGCTCTTGACCGTGTCGCCCTCATTGCCCCAGGGCGAGACGCCCACATAGGCGGGCAGGACCGGCAGGTCCGCCAGCTTCCCCGCGTGGCGTTTTCCGGTCGCGTCGATCTCGACATAGGCATCCCAGGCCTGTGGGTCGAGGGTGAAGCGAGGCGGAAACCACAGCGAACCCTTGACCGGAGAGTCGTTCTCCACCCGGCCTCCCAGCAAAATGCCCTCGTCCGTACACACGAAGAAAACGTGCAGACAGGGCGTGGCGTCGAGTCCCAACGGGCTGCGCCAGGCCACCGTCACCGCCGTGGCGTCCTGGGCGAGCCTCCAGCCGCAACGGGACCCATTGGCCAACTGCGGGGCACCGTCGGCGAAGAGCCCGAGGTCGGGCAGGACGCCGCGCTGCGTCAGGGGCAGCCAGGCACCGGCGGCATCCTTCACGGCCAACTGCACCTCGGCCACTTCGCGGGTGAAGGTGGCCTGGTACGCCTTGCCCTCGACCACGACCTTCGCGCCGTCGGGCGTGACCCTGGGCACGGCGCCGACCAGACAGGGGAGGAGAACCAGGAAAAGTGGACCGAATGGACGGGGGAGATTCCGGGTGGTCATAGTGGGCCTCTGTACTGCCATCACTCAGTATCCTGTCCTCTGTGCAGGAAACGCATCGCAAATCATTCACGCCCAATATAGTGCAGGCGGTGTCTGAGTCCCGCGTTCACGCGGAAGCCAGCGCGCAGCTTCAGCGAGCGCGGGGCACATCGGATGCACGGAGACGGTGGCGGTGGCCTCCCTCCGGCGCTGAAGCACCGGAGACGACTTCCGCGTGAACGCGGGACTCCGACGAGGAGGGCGACCGTGGGATGGACAGAAGCGCCTGGAGAAGCGGCGGGCCTCCGCCGCGAGACGGGTCGGACGAGAGGGAACCGATGGTCTCCGAGGAACCGCCACGCCCCGCGCCCGGGGCCGGGCGCTTCTCCAGCGCGTGGGATGAACCGAAAGCCGAGTGGGACGCGCGGGTCGGGATAGGCCCAGTCCTTTGGTTGCGGCCAACGGCTGCTCTATGCTTTTCCATCATCCCACCGGTCCGCCCCTAGTGGTGCTCCCACGGCAGGGCGTAGAAGAGGATGGCGAAGAACTGGCAGATGCTGCCGCCCAGCACGAAGAGATGCCAGATGGCGTGGTTCCAGGGGATGCGTTTGGAGGCATAGAAGACGGTGCCGCCGGTATAGAGCACACCGCCAATCACCAGCAGGGCCAGACCGCCGCTCGCGAGGTTGTGGACCAGGGGCTTGAGCCCGATCACCACCAGCCAGCCCATGGCGATATAGAGCCCCACCGCCACCCCGTGGAAGCGGCCGACGAAGAGGAGCTTCAGAATCACTCCCGTGGCCGCCAGTCCCCAGACGATCCCGAAAAGGACCCAGCCAAAAGCGCCGTGGAAGACCACCAAGGTGAACGGCGTATAGGTGCCGGCAATCAACAGGTAGATGGCTGCATGGTCGCACACCCGGAGGATGCGCTTCACGCGCGGGTTGCGGAAGCTGTGATACAGGGTGGAGGCGGTGTAGAGCACCACCAGAGTCGCCCCGTAGATGCTGAAGGAGACGATGTGCCGGGCGGTGCCGTTGAGCGCGGCGAACACGGCCAGCAGGCTGACGGCGGCAAGACTGAGGGCGATGCCCAGGCCGTGGCTCAGGGCATTGGCCAGTTCCTCGCCGGGTGAAGGGGGTGAGTGATCCATGGTTCTCTCTCTCGGGTTATCCCAGCTCGATGACGACGGGACAGTGGTCGGAGCCCATCACGTCGGCCAGAATGCGCGAGCTGCGCACGGCGGACGCGAAGCCCTGGTCCACGCAATGGTAGTCGATGCGCCACCCAACGTTCTTCTCGCGGGCGCGGAAGCGGTACGACCACCACGTGTATTGGTTGGGTTCGGCGCAGAATTGGCGGAAGGTGTCCACGAATCCGGCTCCGAGAAACTTGGTCATCCAGGCCCGTTCCTCGGGCAGGTAGCCCGCGTTCTTCTCGTTCTGCTTCGGGTTGGCCAGGTCGATGGGCTGGTGGGCGATGTTGTAGTCGCCGCAGAGCAGGATGTGGCGGCCCTTGCCCACCAGTTCCTGGCACTTGTCGAGGATGGCGTCGCAGAAGGCGACCTTGTAGGCAAGCCGCGCGCCGCCTTCCTGGCTGTTCGGGAAATAGCAGTTGAGGATGGTGACGTCCGGGTATTCGAGGATCATGGTCCGCCCTTCGACATCGAACTCGGGACAGCCGAGGATATCGACGGAGAGGGGTTCCTCGCGCACGAAAGCGGCCACGCCGCTGTAGCCCTTGCGCTCGGCCGAGTGCCAGATGGTGCGGTAGCCCTCGGGGGCAAGCAGCGCCTCGTCGAGCTGGTCGCGCTGGGCCTTGGTCTCCTGCACGCAGCAGACATCGGCCCCGCCGGCGGCCAGCCAATCGAGAAAGCCCTTGCCCTGCACCGCGCGGATGCCGTTCACGTTCCAGGAAATCACGGTCTTCATCGGCCGGACCTATAGGGATGAATGATGGAGGAATGGGGAATCGGGCTTGCGCCCTCGTCCGACGGTATGCCACCCCCCTGCGGGGGTTCATCCGTGGTTTGGCATGCCAACCACGGGCTCACGCCCGTGGCTACGATATACCGCCTCCTACGGAGGCTCGGGGCAGGATGCCCGGCACCCGAACTCCCGCAGGAAAGCGACATGCCGTGATGCCTCCTGCTGAGGCTCCGGACAGGGGACGTGGCATTCGAGCTCCCGCAGAGGAGCGACCTATCGTAGCCCCAGGCGCAAGCCTGGGGGAGACCGGAGTCACGCCGGTCCGAACCCCCGCAGGGGGTGATATATGGGCGAAGGGCGCCAGCCCGCGCGCACCAAGCCGTGGCAGGTACCATTACCTCTGCCATCCCACGCATCTTGGTTGTCACGTCTCCCATCGGGTCACTTTCGCTGGACGGAGTTCGTTCTACTATACCCCCCCTATGAACGGGCGGCGGTCTGGTAGATGGCAATGATCTTCTCGGGCGGAATCTCGGCCAGGAGGTTGTGGATGGCGCAGAAGACGAACCCCGAGTCCTGTTTCAGATATCCCACCACCTCGGCCACCTGGCGGCGCACCGCCTCCACGGAGCCCAGGGGCAATGTGGTCTGGGTGTCGACCCCGCCACCCCACAGGGCGATGCGGCGGCGGCACACGTCTTTCCATTCCTGGAACGAGTGACCCCCCGCCGTCCATTGGACCGGATTGAGAATATCGAATCCGGCGTCAATGATTGCATCGAGCAGATGGTAGATGGCCCCGCAACTGTGGAGGAAGGTGAAGACCTCGGGCGCGGCGCGGTGGCAGGCGTCGTTCACCTTGCGGTAAAAGGGGGTGAAGAGTTCGGCGAAGGTATCCGGCGGCAGGATGGAGGCCTGCTGGGTGCCCTGGTCGTCCGCCGCCAGCATAATGATGTCCACGTAGGGGGCGATAGCGGGAAGGACCCGCTCCAATTGGCGGACGGCGTGGTCGGTGACGATGGCGTGCAGTTCGCGGACGTAGCCCGGATCGAGCAGGCAGAGCATGGAGAAGGCGGCCATGCCGCCCCGGAAACCGAGCCCTGCGCCGGGGCCGCGGAACATGATCGCCCGGTCGGTGGCCTCGCGGGCGCGGCGGCAGTAGGCGGCGAGGGCGGCCACGCGTTCGTCGGGGATGGTCTGCTGCTCCAGCCGTTTGGCCAGGGCTTCCAGGTCCTCCTTCTGCGGTTCGGCGAGCAGATTGGGGGGCTGCCCTCCGTGGGGCGCGTCGAACACATAGGACTCGGGGACCATGGTGCTGCCGCCCTGGGTGACGGTGCCGTCGGGCTGCACGGCGAAGCTGGCCGGATTCTGGACGAGGGCCGGGAGGCGCCCGCCGAAGTCGATGGGATGCCAGCGTTCGGGTTCCTCGAAGGCGTTGGTGTGGGCCGTGTCGCCCACGAAACAGCAATCGCAGTCCAAGGCGTCGAGCACGTCGCGGTCGGGAATGGCGAGCATCTGGCCGGTGTCGAAGATCTTCGGCAGACGCGGCGGCAGGCCCAGCGCGGCAACGAGCTTGGGATAGGCGAAGCAGCTCACCCCGGTGGAGGCCATGGCGCTCAGGTCTTTGGGCAACTGGTCGGTGGGTTGGAACCGGATCGCGGCACGGACACGTTCGCGGCGAGTCATGATCGGTATCTCCAGCCTTTGCGTTCGGGGGCACGAGGGGTCACCGTATCCTCAACCCTTCCCACCCACAAGCGAACCACCCCATGAGCCAACCCGAGATTTTCTTCTACGAGGCCTTCGCCGAAGAGCAGGAAGCCCTCCGCCGCCACCTGCCGTCCACGGTCTGCGCGGGTTTCACCCCCCTGACCATCCAGGAATACGGCCAGCCGTTGCCCGGCGCGCCGGTGATCAGCCTGCGGACCCAGTCCATCATCCCGCCGGAATGGGCCCCGGGTCTGCGTGGCATCCTTACCCGCAGCACCGGCTTCGACCACGTGACCGCCTACCGCGAACAGACCGGTGTGGCGGTGCCTGCGGGCTATCTGCCGCTCTACTGCAACCGGTCGGTGGCCGAACAGGCCCTGCTGCTTTGGCTGGCCCTGCTCCGACGGCTGCCGGTGCAGACCGAGCAGTTCCGCCGCTTTCATCGCGACGGCCTCACCGGCAGCGAGACTCTGGGCAAGACCCTGGTGGTGCTAGGAGTCGGCAACATCGGCAGCGAGATCGTGCAGATCGGCCGGGGCTTGGGCATGCGGGTGATCGGGGTCGATCCCGTGCGCAAACTGGCCGATCTGGAGTACCGGGACTTCGCGGATGCCCTGCCCGAGGCCGACATCCTCGCGTGCAGCATGAACCTGACCGCCGAGAACCGCCACTACCTCGACGTCGCCCGGCTGGTCTCCGCCAAACCCGGTCTGCTCCTCGTGAACGTGGCCCGGGGCGAGTTGCTCCGGTTCGAGGACTTCCCCGCCCTGCTGGACTCTGGCCGGATCGGGGGACTCGGCATGGATGTCTACGACCACGAGTCCGAGCTCGCCGTCTCCCTTCGCACTGGCGCGGAATCTGCCGATCCCGTGGTCCGCGCCACCCTCGATCTCGCCCGCCGTCCCAACGTCATCTGCACCCCCCACAACGCCTTCAACACCCGCGAGGCGGTGGAGCGCAAGTCCGAGCAGAGCATCCAGCAGTACCTGCACCTTGCCCAGACCGGAGCCTTCCTCTGGCCGGTGCCGTAGGGGCGGGGCTTGCCCCCGCCCATCCTCTGGGATCATCCCACGGGTTGCCTTCGTCTCCCCTGCCCCTATTCGGCAAACCACTGGTCGAGGAGGCGGGCGATGATCTGGCAGCCGCGGGCGTTGGCGTGGACGGCGTCGCCCTGGAACCAGCCGTAGGTCTTGCCGGTGGCCTGGATGTAGGCCCACCAGGGGCCGGTCATATCGAAGAAGGCGCAGTGCTCTTCGGCGGCCACCTTCTGCATGTTGTAGCGGAAGTTGCTGGTGGTGGTGTCGATCTCGGGGGTGAAGGTGCGGATGTGCTCGTCGCGCACGGCACCGAAGACGGGGGTCAGGAGCAGCACCTCCGTATCGGGTTTCTGGGCGCGGACCTGGCGGATCACGGAGCGGACGGCCTCGGCGTCGCCGCCGTTGGAGATGCCGCCGATGACCAGCAGGTCCGGGTTGTGCTTGAGCACGTAGGACTCGACCCGGTTCTCATGCTGGTAGTAGGTGCAGCCGGTGGAGCTCCGCAGGGAGGTGATCTTGATGATCTTGCACTTCGGATAGCGGCGCATGAGCAGCAGGTCGAAGGCGGAGCCGGACGTATTGCCGATGATGCTGTCGCCCAGGAGGACCATGCGCAGTTCGCCGCCGTCGCGCAGCTTGGCCATGGCCTTGGGGATGTTGGCGAACCGGCCGGCCGGAGGCTGGTAGACGAGGGGGTCCATGGCGGCGTAGATGGCGTCGATCCGCTCCAGCGTGGACAGGCCCGCATAGGCATCGGCGATGCTGCCGTTGAGCAGGATGCCACCGATCCGGGCGGTGCCGGGCGAGGCGATCTTGACTACCAGTTCGTGCTCGGCGTTGCGGTCCAGGCCCCGGCCGAGGGAGACCGGGCGCAGCGTGGGGCCGGTCGCGTCCTTGGGTGCGGGAAGCGTCTGGAACGCGGCTCCGTCCACGGCGTAGGCGAGGTCGGCGCTGTCCTTGCCCACCACATCGAGCAGACCGATCTCGGAACCCTTGAACTTCAGCTTGAGAGTCGCTTCAGGCTCGGCCGAAACGAGCAGGTGGCGGAAGGGACCGATGGGGCTAGCCTGGCCCGGTTGCCAGTTGCCGATGCGCTGGACCTGGGGGTCCTCGTAGGCCACGATCCGCCCGTTGTCGTCGGTCGCCGGGAAGAGCGGCGCGGGCAGGACGTAGGGCTGGGGTTTCTCGGGGGTGGGATAGGCGGTCATCAGGGCGTCCATGAAGGCCGCCACCGCCTCGGCGTAGAGCTTCGCCCCGGCATCGGTGGGGTTGATGCCATCGGCGGAGAAGTCGGCGAAGGAGATGTCCCCGGCGATGATCTTGTCCGCCGCGTACTTCGCCAGGTTCAGGCTGGGAATGCCGTAGTGGTCGGCGATCTGCTCGCTGATCTGGATGTATTCCGGCACCTTGCCCGCCTGATAGTCTGCCAGCATCTCGGGGGTGAGGGTGTAGACCAGGATGCGGCTGTGGGTGGCGCGGTAGCGGGTGATCTGGCGGACCAAGCCCTCCAGCGAGGTCTTGACCACCTCGGGATCGGCGTTCCGGTCGTCCGCCGCGAAGTCGAGGATCGCCAGGTGGCCGCTACAGATGACCTCGCCGAAGACCGCTTGGCCCCGGCTGCACCGGTAGAGGCCGAACCAACTGCCGCCCGGCTGGATGTGCCGGGTTTCGCGCATGTCCGCCTCGGGGAAGTACTTCTTCAGCCCCTTCACCATCTGGGCCGAGTAGCGCAGGCCCTGGTCCCTCAATCCAGTCCCCGCCAGGACGGAGTCGCCGATGAAGAAGAGGTACTGGTTGCCGACCACGTTGGCTTTCAGGAAGTACTGGCTGTTCGGGATGCCATCGCGAATCTGGTAGTAGTTCCCCGCCATACAGGCTGCCGTCGCGAGGAGGAGGTTGCAGGAGAGGGCGCGGGTGAAGCTCATGGTCGTATCCTTCGGTGCCTGGCTGTTTGGGAATACCCGCGAGGATAACCTGCGGTGAGGCGGGATGCAAGAGCGGGGTGACGAAGCCCTTGCCCGGAGCTATGATACGGGGGTTCCCCCCGCTGGCACTTCCAGCCGTCCCTGCCCGACGGCAACCTGGAATCGGATTGGAGAGCGATGACCATTCGAGGTGTAATCCTGGGCCTGCTCGGCGCGGCCTTCGTCAGTGCCGTCTGCTATTTCAACGACGAGGTCATCCGGCAAGGCATGCTGGTGCCCCACCTGATGCCGGTGGTGGTCTATGGCAGTCTGGTGCTCTTCCTGCTTCTCCTGAATCCCCTGCTCCGGCGGCTGCGACCGGGGCTGGCTCTCGGCCGGGGCGAACTGGCAATTGCCATCTGCCTGGTGCTGATCGGCTGCTCGATCGCCAGTTGGGGGCTGGTGCAGTTCCTGCCCACCAGCACCATGATGCCCCACTACTACAACAAGGTGAATCCCGGCTGGGGCGCCCAGCATGTGCTGGAGACCGCGCCGTCCCAGATGCTCGTCCACGTGACCGAGGAGAACGAGGACGCGGTCCTGAACACCTACATGAGCGGCATGAGCGAGGGGAAGAGCCACATCAACTTCCTCCACGACGTGCCGTGGCGGGCCTGGGCCCCAACGCTGGCCTTCTGGGTGCCGCTGATGATCTGCCTGCTGCTGGCCACCAGCGCGCTGGCCATCGTCTTCCACCGCCAATGGGTCCGGCACGAACAGTTGCCCTATCCCATCTCGGTCTTCGCCCACGCCCTGCTGCCGGAGCCGGGAATGGCCCAGGGCGGCGTGTTTCGGCAACGGGCCTTCTGGGTGGGGGGACTGTTCCTCTTCGCCATCCATATGAACAACTACTTCTGCCAGTTCTGGCCCAACGCCCTGATCCCCGTCCGCCTCTGGCTCGACTTCAGTCCGCTCTCCTCGCTGATGCCGACCATCATGCGGGGGCAGGGCGGCATGTTGCTGCGGCCGACCCTGTACTTCGCGGTCATCGCCCTGGCCTACTTCATCCCCTCCGACATCTCCTTCTCGATGGGGACCATCCCCTTCATCTTCTGCTACCTGCAAGGCTGGCTGGCGGGGTATGGGATCATGCTCCGCCAGGGCGATCACCTGTCGGTCAAGATCGAGTCCTTCCTCTTCACCGGCGGCTACTTCGGCATCCTGATCATGCTGCTCTACACCGGTCGCCACTACTACCTGAACGTGTTCCGGCGCAGCGTGGGTCTACGGTCGCAGGACGAGATCGAGCCGCATGTGGTCTGGGCCATGCGCATCTTCCTGGCGGCGACCATCGCCTTCGTGGTGCAGCTCACCATCGCGGGGCTGGACTGGCAACTGTCGCTCTTCTACACCTGCATCGCCCTGATGATCTTCATCGTGGTGAGCCGGACCATCGCCGAGACGGGGGCCTTCCACATCGGCAGCGAGATCTTCCCCGGTGCCATCATCATGGGGGTGTTCGGCGCGGCGGCGCTGGGCCCGAAGTCGATCATCATGATGTTCCTGCTCTCGGCGGTGCTGCTGGGCGCGCCGGGCTGGTCCTCCATGCCCTTCCTGGTGCAGGGACTCAAACTGGCGGACATGTCCGACGTGCGTATCGGTCGGCTCGCCAAATGGGTCTTCATCGCCCTGGGCCTGAGTCTGCTCATCTCCCTGCCGCTGACCATCTACTGGCAGTACGACCAGGGCGTGCCCAACGCGAACTGGCCCCGCTCGCTTAGCGCCTTCCCCTTCGAGAACTTGGTGAAACTCAAGCACCAACTGGCCGCCCAGGGGAGTCTGGCCGACGCCGAGCAGGTGTCGGGCTGGGGCCACTTCGCGGCCATGCGGCCGACGGGGTCCTGCATCCTGGCTTTCTTCCTCGCGGTCGGCGTGGCCTTGGGCCTGGGCTTCGCCCGGCTGCGTTTCCGCAACTGGCCCTTCCATCCGGTGGTGTTCGTCTTCCTCGGCGGGCACCAGGCCAAGATGATGGGGGTCTCCTTCCTTATCGGCTGGTTGGTGAAGGGCATCGTCAACAAGTATGGTGGTGCCCGGGTCTACCAGGCCGCGAAACCCTTCATGATCGGGCTCCTGGCCGGGGAGATGACGGCCCGCCTGATTCCCATGCTGGTGGGGTCCATCATCTACCTCCTCACCGGCCAGAGTCCCCGCCAGTACTTCGGCTGATCCAGGCACCTAGCGGGGAAACGGGAGGCAAAGGGATGATGAGCAACAGCCAAATCTCGGCAACCGTGCCGGTTGGCGGCCTGATCACCGCCTTGGTCATCGCGGTTGCCTTGGGGGTGTCCATGGTCCGCCTCTGGCAATGGATCGCCTACGCTGTGCCCAGGGATTGCCCCTATTGCGGCTCGTCGGACCTGATCCCGGTACGGCGTCTGTCCCCGGACAAGCTCCAGAGCCTGTGCAAGGCGGCTCTCCGGCTCCGCCTCGCAACCGATATGGCGCAAGGCTATCTGTGCCGCTCGTGCCTGCGGGTTGCGGACCCCGCGATCGCGGTTTCCGCTGATCCCGCCAGCTACTGGGTGCTGGTTCCCAAGAGTCACGAGACCCCCAATCCCGGAGAGGTGGTCGCCTATCCTCCCCTGCACTGCCGCCGCTGCGGCAAGGAGTATGTTCTCAGTGGCGGGCCGCAGGAGTTCCGGGTCTGCCATCACTGCAACGCCGCCCACGATTGGTGGTCCGACGAAGAGACGGGATATTCCTTCTTCGTGGCGGACAAAGAGGAAGCCAATGGCTAGACGGATCACAACTACCGACGGCGTATTGGCCGCCACCATGCTGGTGGGGCTTGGCCTGTTGTTGGCGGGCACTGGGTTGGGCATCTGGGCCGTAGTCTTGGCCTCGACCTCCTTCGTGGCCGTCGCGGCCCGGGGCGTCTGGCACGAACGCAGCGCCCTGGCGATCTGCCTCGGCCTGGGGCTGGTTCTCTGCTGGACGGGGGATGTGGTTGGCTACCTGGGCAACTTCGAGCTGAGCGCGGGCTCGTTTCTGGTGGGGCATTTGGTTTTCGCGGGCGGCTTCCTGGCGAAGGGCGCGGCTTGGCGGCGTCTGCTGGCGGGATTCGGGGCGGTTCTGGTTGCCGGACTTCTGATCGGCCAGTGGCTCATTCCCCACCTGCCCGCCGATCAGCGGGTGCTGGTGATGGCCTACATGGTGGTCATCTCGATCATGGTGATTGCGGCCTGCGGTAGCAGGCAGCCAAGCCTGCGGCTCCTGGTGGTGGCGGCGGTGCTCTTCTATGTGTCCGACATCGCCGTCGCCCGCTGGAAATTCGTTTCCCCCGGATCGGAGAACCGCTTCTTCTGCTACCCGCTGTACTACACGGCCTGCCTGTTGCTGGCCCTTGCCTCCCGGTGGGGAGGACCGGTGCGCGAGGAGGAGACGCCATGACCCCGACGAACCTCTCGAACCAAGTGGCTGCCGCCAACCGTTTGCGGCGGCAGTTGGCCCGGGTCCTGGTGCTACGCCGGTTTGCCCGGTGGTGTACCCCCTGGTGGTTCCTGTGGGGGGCCATGGTGCTGACCTTGCGTGCCGTCTGGGACACCTCCCTCCAGATTGCGGCTGTCGGCCTGCTCGGCCTGCCCTGTCTTGCCCTTCTGGCCTACTGGCGGGAGCGCCCGCGTTTCCCGGACCAGGCGCGGGCCTTGGCTCTCGTGGATGGCTGCTGCCAGGCGGGCGGTCTGCTCATGGCCACCGGCGACGGCGTCGCCACCGATGCCTGGTCCGCCACCGCGCCAGCGGGCCAGCCGCCCCGGGTCCACTGGCGGTTCCGGCGGCTGGCCGCCCTTCAGGCGGTGGGCGTGCTCTTCCTGCTGCTCTGCCTCTTCCTGCCCGCCTCGCACCTCGTGGCCGCCCCCGAAGAGCATTCGGTGCTGGACTTGCAGGCCTTGGTGGCCGAGTACCAGGCACAGATCGAGACGTTGGCCAAGGATGACGTGCTCTCCTCCCAGGAGGAGGCCGAGCTTCTCGCCATGGCCCAGCGATTGGCCAAGGAACGCTCGGCCACCGATCCCGAAATGGCCTGGGAGGCCCTGGACAAGTTGCGCGACGCCCTCGACGAGAAGGCCCGCGATGCGGCCCGGCGGGCGCTTGAGGAGATGGTCGATGCGGAACAGGCCAGGGACATTCTGCAGCAGCTTGCCGCCGCCGCCCAGAACGGGGACCTCGCTCCGGGCGAAGCGGCTGCCGCGGCCAAGGCCCTGGCCGCCCAACTGGCCGGCCAGCCCGGGGGCAAGGAGTTGGCCGAGCAGTTGGCCGCCGCTGCCGCCGCCGGGGCGCTCGATGCGGCGGACTTGCAGCGCCTCGCCCAGGCCGCCGCCAAGTTGGCCGCCATTCCCGAAGGCCAGCTCAAGCAACTGGCCGCCCAGGGCATGCTCCCGGGCGGTGAACAGGGGCTGGGCAAGGCGCTGGCCAAGGGGCGGGCCGCGGCCCAGCAGGCCCTCGCCGATTTCCTCGCCGAAGGCGGAGCGGGGCAGGGTGAACAGGCGCTGGCCGCCGCCGCGGGCCAGTGCGACGGTTGGGGCGTGGATCGCGGTCCCGGGCACGCGCCCCTGACCTGGACCAAGGGCAGCAGCGAGGAGGGAGCGCAATTCAAGGAAACCCTCCTCCCCGGCCAGCTTCCTTCACAGCAGGACCAGACCTACCGGATTGGCGGCGATATGGTTGCCCCCAAAGTGGTGGATGGCCCCGAGGCCACCGCCAGCGGCAGCCTTGCCGGGGCCGCCGCCGGTGGCGGTTCGGCTCGTACCCACCAGGTTCTCCCCCGCCACCGGCAGGCGGTCGGCACCTATTTCCAGCGGCAGAACGGCGGGAACTGAACCATGCCCAACCCGCCAAGGAGCGCCCCATGAACGACCTCTGGCTAGCTCTCAAGAACTACCTCTACGGCATCGGCTGGCTCTTCATCGCCGTTCATGCCATCCTGTACGGATTCCGCCTGTTTGCCCGCTTCTGTCCGCTCGACGTGCGCCAGGAGATCCAGGACCGCAACCTGCCCTTTGCGGTCATGGTGGGGCTTTTCCTCTTTGGCCTCACCTTCGGGGTGCTGTACTTCGTTGCCCATGCGCAGTAGGGGAGACGGCATGGACAAGGTGCTCGCCAGTCCCTTCGTGCCGTTGGCGGTGCTTTGCGGCATCGTCCTCTGTTCGTGGCTGGGCGGAGCGGGATTGGGGAGTGGCGCGCCGTGCCCCCCGTGGCGCGAACGGCGGTATGACCCGGCGATCCGCGCCGCCGCCCGCCAGTACATGCCCGCCGATTGGGACTGGCGGGTCCTGAAGGCCATGGTGCGGCAGGAGAGCGGGTTCCGGCCCGGTGCCCGGAGCCGGGTCGGGGCCATCGGGCTCTGCCAGATGATGCCCCCCACCGCACGCGAGTTCGGGGTGCCGACCGGCGCTCTGGACGAGCCCGAAGTCAGTCTGTCCGTCGGCACCCGCTATCTGCGTTGGCTGTGGAACGGCTGGCCGGACCTGCCGGATGGCCCTCCCGACTGGACCCGCTCCCGCTTCGCCCTGGCCTGCTACAACGGCGGCGTGACCCGCGTCCATGCCATCGTGGACCGGACCAAGGCGGACACCTGGGCGGAGTTGCGGCCCCATCTCCCGGCCGAAACCCAGACCTACGTCAGGCGGATCTTCAAGGAACACCTTCCGGCCTATGCCGGTTCCGGCGGGCGCCCGGCCCGACCGCAACGGCCCTCCTTCTCGGCCAACTGGCGCTAGGCTCTGAGACGATCCGGGGTGTAATGCTGCATCACGTCCTCGACCTTCACCCATTTCAGGGTGATGCAGCCCCGGGAGAGGCCGGGGAAGGCAGCCAGAATGCCCCCCGCCCCGCCCGCTCCCGAGGTCGAGAGTTCGATGGTGTTCAGGTTCAGCAGGCCGTCGATCAGTCCGGTCTTGATGGAAATGAGTTGGATATTCCGGTTCATGACCACTTTCGCGACCACGTTGAAGATGCCTTGCGTGGTGAGTGTCCGCTGGTCGGTGATGACGTAGAAACGGTGGCTCCAGTTCAGATAGGCCACGAGCGCCGCCACGCCTGCCGTGATCGCGATCCCGGTGGCAATCGCGCCTTTGGCGGTCAACGGCATCTCCTGGTTGCCGAACAGCAGGCCCACCAGCGGCACTCCCCAGACGAAGAGGCATAGGAAGCAGCAGTGGCTGAGGATGGACAGGATGAGGGCGCTCACACTCGGATTGCGCGCATAGAGCACAGTCTCCCCGTCGGCCAACAGGCACTGCAGCCGCTTTGGGATAGGGCTCACGCCGGGGGCCGGGGCCGATCTGGCACTCGCAGGAGCCGGTCCGGGCGGGGGTGTCTGCCCATAGAGGATGGGGCCTCTGCCCGCCGGACTAGCCGGTCCGGCCGGGGCAGCCTTGGGGATTCGGAACGCCTTGCCGCAGGCAGGACACTCGGTGGCCGCTCCCGCCATACCCTCTTCGGCTTCGAGGCCCTGGGAACAGTGTGGACACTGGATCTTCAACGCCATGGCAGTCTCTCCCTTTGGTTGGAGGCAACCGACCGTGCCCGAGGATCCCATTCATTCAGTCCGTTGCCTCCCGAACACAATACGGATGGAACGGCAATCTGCCAAAGGAAATGGCGCAGCTACCGGGGCAATGGTGGCAATGCCAGCCCGGTGGCACCACATTGCCCGGGACGTTTCCAGCCTAGGAGAACGGACATGCATCGTCTGCTTGCGATCTGCGTCATCGTTGCCTCGTCGCTTACCGCCCAGGACGCCCAACCGGTCCGGAAACTGCTGATCTCCGGCTGCGGTCTGGGCTATGTGGCCATCGTCGATACCACCGGCAAGTTCCTGTGGCGGATGCCCCAGCCGCAGGAGACCGACGACAGTTGGCTCCTGCCCGACGGGCACATCCTGCTGGCCTACAAGCATGGTGTCCGGGAACTCGTCCCCGACTTGGCCAGCGGACAGGGCGCGAAGGTCGTCTGGGAACGCCCCACCCCCGAAGGTGGCGAGACCCATTCCTGCCAGCCCTTGCCGGAAGGGCGCATCCTGGTCGGCGAAAGCTATGCCGGGGTCTCCCGCATCCTGGAGATCGACCGGGCGGGTAAGGAGTATGTGCGCATCGAACTGAAGGATTTCGGCGGTGCCCACTCCAGTTTCCGCCAGATCCGCAAGACGCCGCAGGGCACCTATCTGGTGACCCAGCAGCGCGGCGGCGGCAAGGCCTTGGAGGTCGACGCGACCGGAGCGACGGTGCGCACCTTCCCCGGCGGCCGGTTCGGTGCCTGCCGCCTGCCCAATGGCAATACCTTGGTGGCCTGCGGTGACGAGCACCGCTTCCTGGAGATTGACCCCCAGGACAAGGTCGTGTGGAGCGTGGAGCAGCAGGATCTGCCGGATGTGGCCATCGGCTTCGCCTCCGGGTTCCAGCGCCTGCCCAACGGCAACACGCTCCTCACCAACTGGGGCGGGCACGGCGGTTCGGCGGGTGCGGCCATCCTCGAGATCACCCCCGACAAGCAGGTGGTCTGGCGCAGCCCGGCGGAGATCGCCAGCCGGGTGGCCAGCGTTTTCGTGCTGGATGTCCCCGCCGACCAGGTCTGGCGCTGACCCCCAGAAAGGAATCGCCCGATCCCGGAGGGCGGATCGGGCGACATGGGCGTGGGGAACAGGTGTAGGAGGAGGGAGGGAGTGGAGGAGGGGTGGCTTTCGGAGTCGGTCAGCGGCCGGTGTACCATTCCCGGGGGGCGGCGAGAGTATACTGGAGTGCCTCTACATGGCCGTCCACCCAGAGCAGGTTGGAGATGCGGTTTCCGCCGTGACGCCAGTACTCGTCGCGGCGTTCTTGCTGGGGCCATTGGGTCAGATTCTCGCTCTTCCCGGATTGCGGGCAGAGCATGTCCCCATTGTCGTCGAGACGCTGTTCCCACGCGTCATGGCAAAAAATGGTCTCGGAGGGCTTGCGGAACTGGGTGGTTAGACTGCCGCCGCCCGTGATGTAGCCGTTGAGGCCGTAGGTGGACTGCTTGACCCGGCTCTGGTCGTCATCGCCGTAGGGATCGACTTCCTTCATGACCGGGCAGGCGAACACCCGGCTGTCGTTGATGTAGGGGTTGTAGAAGCAGCCCCAGTAGGCGTCGTTGTGGCCGTAGGGGGGATCGTACACCCAGAAAGCGCCGTTCACCGACGTGTGGTAGCGCTGGGCGTTGTCGCTGGTGTACATGGCGGTGGCCGTGCCGATCTGCTTGAGGTTGTTCATGCACTGGGCCTGGTGCGCCTTGTCCCGGGCGCGGGCCAGGGCTGGGAGCAGCATGGAGGCCAGGATCGCGATGATGGCGATCACGACGAGCAGTTCGATCAGCGTAAAGGAACGGGGCGATCGGTGGCGGTTCATGGGGACGGTCTCCGTATTTCCAAGCATCTGGCAGACATGTGAACACAGCGGGAGGGATGACAAGAGTCAGGATATGCCCCGGGAATTGGCCTCCCATCAGCCCCGCGTTAGAAAGCCGCGAAAGGTGGCGGGGGACAAAGGAACGCCCGGGTTGACCCCGGTTTTGCTGGCCGCTACATTCAGCTCCCGGGATTGCCGGAGCCTGTGGCGGGTTCGGCGTCCGCTGTCCTGCCGCCGAGAGGAGCGTCGCATGGATCGTCGCCGTGCCTACCTGACTCTGAACCTGCTGCCGGGTATCGGCCCGGTGCGCGTGGCCCAGTTGCTCAGCCTGTTCCCGTCGCCCGAAGCCATTCTGGAAGCCACCGCTGCCGATCTGGCCCGTGTGCCCGGCATCGGCGGCAAGCTGGCGGGGGTCATCGCCGACTGGCGGAACCAGTGCGATGTGGACCGGGAGATGGCGATGGTGGAGCAGGCCGGGGTACTGGTCTTGACCCGCGACGATGCCGACTACCCGGCCCTGCTGGCGGAGATCCACGATCCCCCGCTCTGCCTCTACGTCCGGGGCGCGCCCGAGGCGGTGGCCCGGACCCGGGGCGGCATTGCCATCGTGGGCAGCCGCCGGACCACCTCCTACGGGGTGATGATGGCGGAACGGCTGGCCACGGCGGCCTCCGTGGCGGGTTGGCCCGTGGTCTCCGGACTGGCGCGCGGAATCGACACCGTGGCCCATCAGGGAACCCTCGCGGCGGGCGGCACGACGATCGGCGTACTCGGCTGCGGCCTCGCCTACGTCTATCCCCAGGAGAACCTCGACCTCGCCCGGCGGATCGTGGCCGAAGGCGGGGCGTTGGTCAGCGAGTTTCCCATGACCTGCCGTCCGGACAAGCGCAATTTCCCCATGCGCAACCGGATTATTTCGGGGCTCACCCGCGGCACCATCGTGGTCGAGGCCGGGTTCCAGTCCGGCTCGCTCATCACCGCCGCCACTGCCCTGGATCAGGGCCGGGCCGTGTTCGCGGTGCCGGGCCGGGTGGACTCCCCCCAGTCGCGCGGCTGCCACGCCCTGATCCGTGACGGGGCCCGTCTGGTGGAAAGTTTCCAGGATGTGGCCGAGGAGTTCGGCGGCCTTCCTGGCCTCGATCTGGCGGCCGAATCGGCCCGCGGTGCGGAAGCTTGCCGGAAACCCGCACCCGATTTGGTGTTGACTGATCTGGAGCGCAAGCTATTGTCCTTGCTCGACGAAAGCGAAACGGCCATCGATTCGCTGATCGTGGCCGCTGGCGAGCCCGCCGCCCAGGTTCTTGGCACTCTTCTCCTGCTGGAGATGAAGCGGCTGGTCAAGCAGCTCCCAGGCCGCCGGGTCGTGCGGAGCGGTGGCGGTGTTGTCGCCGAATGACTCTTCGAGGTAGGAATGAGCAAATCTCTGATAGTGGTGGAATCGCCGACCAAGGCCCGGACCATCGGGCGGTATCTGGGTCAGCAGGGCTGTACGATCATGGCCTCCATGGGGCATGTCCGCGACCTGCCCTCCTCGTCGCTGGGCGTTGACCTGCAAGGCGGCTTCCAACCGCAATACGTGCCCACCGACAAGGGCAAGAAGGTGCTGAGCGACCTCGCCAAGGCCGCCAAGGGTGCCTCCGACATCTATCTGGCAACGGACCCGGACCGCGAGGGGGAGGCCATCGCCTGGCATCTCCGCGAGGCCCTGAAGAAGGGCACCAAGGCCGCCTTCCACCGGGTGACGTTCCACGAGATCACCCCCCGCGCCATCGCCGAGGCGTTCGAGCACCCCGGCGAGATCGTGGACGCCGTGGTGGATGCCCAGCAGGCCCGCCGGGTGCTCGACCGCCTGGTAGGCTACCAGGTCAGTCCCATGCTCTGGCGCGAGGTCAAGCGCGGTACCAGCGCCGGGCGCGTGCAGTCCGTCGCCCTCCGCCTGGTGGTAGAGCGGGAGCGCGAGATCCTGGGCTTCACCCCCCTGGAATACTGGAACCTGGACGCGATCTTCGAGACGCGCGATCCCAAGTCCGCCCTGAAGACCCGCCTCGCGCTGGTGGACGGCAGCAAGGCGAACGTGCCCGACGAGGCCACGGCCAACGCCTTCGCCGCCGAGTTGGAGACCGCTGCCTACCGGGTCTCCAAGGTGGCCTCCAAGCCCCGGCAGCAGACCGCCGCCCCGCCCTTCATCACCAGTACCCTCCAGCAGGCCGCGAGCAGCAACCTGCGCCTCGGCACCAGCCAGACCATGCGCGTCGCCCAGGAGCTGTACGAAGGTATCGAGCTCGGGGCTGGCGGCCCGGTCGGTCTGATTACCTACATGCGAACCGACTCGGTGAACATCTCCCGCGAGGCCCAGACCGCCGCCCGCGACTTCATTGCCCAGACCTACGGCCCGGACTACGTGCCCGAGAGGCCGAACCAGTACCGGTCGCGCAAATCCGCCCAGGAGGCGCACGAAGCCATCCGCCCGACCGATATCACCCGTACCCCGGACAGCCTGGCGGCCCATCTCGACGCCCGCCAACTGAAGCTCTATCGCCTCATCTGGCAGCGTTTCCTGGCCAGCCAGATGGCCCCGGCCAAGCAACTCGACCACGTCATCGAGATCCAGGCGGTGCCGGTCGCGACCGCCCTGAGTCACGACTATGTGTTCCGCGCCTCGGCCCGCGAGACTCTCTTCCCCGGCTACCAGATCGCCTACAACATCAGCGACGTGGGCAAGGAGGACAGCGAGGAGGACGCCATCCAGGAGGCCAGGAATCTGCCGCCCCTGAAGGTGGGCCTCCCCTGCGACCTGCGCGACCTGCTCCGCGAGCAGTGCTTCACCCAACCCCCGAAGCGCTACTCGGAAGCGACCCTGGTCCGGGCGCTGGAAGCCAACGGCGTCGGCCGCCCGTCCACCTATGCGACCACCGTGGGCACCATCCAGACCCGCGACTACGTGGCCAGGGACAAGAGCCGTCTGATCCCCACGGAGCTGGGTTTCCAGGTCAACGACTTCCTGGTGAAGCGTATGCCCGACCTCTTCGACATCGGCTTCACGGCCACCATGGAGGAGCGGTTGGACCAGATCGAGGAAGGCGCGGTCAACTGGACCGTCATGCTCGAGGATTTCTACGACCATTTCCGCCAGTGGGTGAACGCCCGCGACATGGTGGGCACCGCCACGGGTGAGACCGCCCTCCGGCTGCTGGAACTGTTCCCCGACGATTTCGCCTGGGACCCGCCGGTCACCCGCGGCAAACGCACCTACGACGACGGCAAGTTCCACCAGTCCCTGCTCGGCCAGGTGACCGAGAAGAAGAAGGACCTGAGCGAGCGCCAGTGGAAGGCCCTCATCGCCCTGGCGGCACGCTATGCCGACCGGCTGCCCGGTCTGGCCGCCTGCGCCGAGGAGCTGGGGCTCACCGAGGCCATCGCGGAGTACCAGATGGCCCGCGAGGAGCAGGAGCAGGCCCAGGAAACGCCCGCCGAAGCCGATCCCGAGCAGTTGGCCTTCGTCCACCTCCTGGATGCGGTGACCGAATGGGCCGAGCCCGCCAGCCGCGGCAAGCGCGTCTATGATGATCGCAAGTTCCGCGACTCCCTGCTGGAGCAGGTCGAGGGCGGCAAGTCGCTCAGCCCCGCCCAGCGCGGCGCCTTGGAACGCCTGGTGGGCAAGTACCGGGCCCAGATCTCCAACTACGAGGAGGCCGCCGCCCGGTTCGGGCTGGCTGCCGAGAGCGCCGAGGCGGCACTTTCGGACGAGGAGCTCGAAGCCATCGGGACCATGCTGGCCATGCTCGAACAGGTCAAGCAGTGGGCCGAGCCGGTCAAGCGCGGCAAGCGGGTCTACGACGACCACGAGTTCGCCGAATCCCTGGCCAAGCAGTTCAAGGCCAAGAACGCCCTGTCGCCCCGCCAGGTCGAGGCTTTGCGCAGAATGTTGCCCAAGTATGCGGCCCAGATCCCCGGTTTCGCGGAGAAGTCCGCCACCCTGGGCGTCCAGGCCAAGGTGGAGCCGAAGAAGACGGACGCCGCCTGTCCGGAATGCGGCGCCCCCATGCTGGAGCGGCGTTCCCGGCGCGGCGTGTTCTACGGCTGCTCGAACTACCCGAAGTGCAAGCACACGGCCAACGAATTGCCCGGAGCCAAGTCCGCCGAGGCCTAGGGGAGCGACCGCCATGCTGGAGCGTCTGCGCCGCCGGATCGAGGAAAAGACCGCCGACCAGCGGGCTCGGCCGGTCACCATCGCCGCCTTGGGCGACAGTGTGACCGCCGGGGTCTTCGAGCGGGTGGACTACGACTTCGTCGCCGTCTACCATGCCCGGCTGAAGGGCCTGCTGGAGGCCCGGTGGCCCCAGTGCATCTTCAACGTGCTCAATGTGGGCGTGAACGGCGACAGCGCTCCCGGCGGTCTCGCCCGGCTGGAGCGGGATGTCATCCCCCACCAGCCCGATCTGGTCACGATCGCCTTCGGGCTGAACGATAGCGGCGGCGGCGAAGCGGGCCGGACCCGGTTCGCGGACGCCCTGCGCGGCATCGCCGGGACCCTGCGCGAGCGCACCGAGGCGGAACTGCTGTTTCTCACGCCCAGTTTCATGAACTCCCGCGACGCCGGGGACGCTGTGGCCCCCAACCACCGCGCCGCCAACCTGCCCGCCCTGTTCGCCGAACGGCAGAACAGTGGTCTCCTGGCCCATTACGCCGAGGAGGTGCGCACGGTCGCCGCCGAGTTCGGCTGCCCGGTGGCCGATGTCTACCGGGCCTGGGAGGATCTGGCCCAGGCGGGGGTGGACACCACCGCCATGCTGGCCAACGGCCTGAACCATCCCGACCGGGAAGCGCACCGCATTCCCGCCGAACTCATCATGCAATGGATCGATCCTGCCGGAGAGCGATGATGTCCCGTTCCTTCCTGCTGTCTGTACTTGCCCTGGCCGCGCTGGCTGGAGCTGCCCCGGTCTACCAGTTCCAACTGGCCGCCGAGGACCCCGCCGTCTGGGATCGCAAGACCAACACCACGGTGGCAGCCCTGGCGGTTGCCGACTCGCAACCCGGTGGCGGTATCCGCATTACCATCGATCCGGCCAAGGTCAGCTACGGCTGGGTCAACCGCGCCTTTCCCGAGGCCGACTACAGCGCGGCCGGGGGACTGCATGGCTTCTACCGGTCCCAGGGCAGCGGCTCGGTGCTGGGCCACGTGATGCTCCTGGGCGACGAGGAAGCCAGCTACTTCCGCAACGATCTCGGACAACTGGGCGACAGCCGGGGCGAGTGGGTCGAGTTCTACCTTGACTTCCGGGGCCTGCGCCACGAGCGCGGACCGCGCAAGTCCTTCCAGCCCGCCCAGCTTGGCTCCCAGGCCAAGTTCCAGTTCCTGGCCACGGTGTCCGGCAAGCAGCCGGTCTCCTTCGACATCGCCGGCCTGGAGGTGCTGTCCGTCGCCGATGCCGCTTCCCTGGCGCGGCGCATGGCCCGCGAACAGCTGCGCCGGAACCTGCTGCCCGAGGATCGGATCGCGGCTTCCGCCCATCCCCGCCTGCTGCTGAGCGATGCCGAAGTCGCGGCCCTGAAGGCCGACATCGACCGCTATCCCGTGCTGGCCCAGGCCCGTGATCGCATGGTCGCCCTGGCCGACGAGGAGTTGCGGACCAAGGCCCTCGACGCCCGTTGGGCCCGCGTGCTCAGTTTCCGCGACGATGACCACACCGAGAACGCCCACAACAAGCGGGGCAACTTCGAGGGCCGCCTCACCCCCACGGTCATTCCTCTGGAGACCCTGGGTGCCGCCTACCGCCTCACCGGCGACGAGCGCTATGCCCGCCGGGCCATCGAGCACGCCGTGCGCATGGCCCGTGAACTGACCGTCGATAACCCCCTCATCAACGAGGGGTTCTACTACACCCGCACCTTCTACGTCCGCGCCCTGGCCTTCACCTACGACTGGACGTACAGCCTGATGACCCCGGCGGAGCGCCAGGAGATCAAGACCACCCTCCTCGGCTTCGTCCTCGACATCCACGAGCAGAGCCAGACCGCTGGCTGGGGCCGTCGGCCCCTCCATCGCGTCTGGAACTGGGACCCCGGCCTGATGGGTGCCGCCGGCATCGGCATGCTGGCCCTCGAAGGCGAGACCCGCACCGCCGAGAAGGCCATCCTCTTCGATTGCCGTCGCCACCTGCGCGACTACCTCAGCCTGGGTATCGACCCGGACGGTTGCGGCCACGAGGGCCCGAGCTATATCGGCTACGGTATCGGCGGGGGAGTTCCGTTCATCGAGATCCTTCGGCGACAGGGGCGCGACGACCTCTTCGTGGCCTCCAACTACGACCTCTGTCCCCCCTGGCTGGTGGCGGAGACCCTGCCCGGCGGCGGCCGGTTCAACAACCTCTCGGACTGCGGGCATGGCCAGGCGCCCTGGCCGGTCTACACCTACGCTTGCGGGCGACTGGCCGAGCTGGCGGCCGCCGACCCCGCCAAGCCCGGCGAGCGCGCGGTGTACCCCACCATTGATCGGCCCCTGGATATGCTTGCGCAGTTCTCCGAAGTCCCCGGTACCCGGCAGTTGAGCTACACTGCCCTGGCCGGACTCATGTCCTGGGTTTGGGAGAACGGGCCGGGACGCATCTCGCCCAGCGAGTACGACGGTTCGCGCTGCCTCGGCTACCTCCTCTTCTACCGGCCCTTCCCGGCCCTGGCCGATCCCGCCACCGTGCTGCCCCTGGCCCAGCATTTCCGGGGCCGCGGACTGGTGGTCTGCCGGACCGGCTTCGGGCCCGATGACTGGCACCTGGCCGTTGAAGCTGGCCCCCATGCCGCCGGGCATGACCAGGCCGACAAGGGTAGCTTCACCCTCGGGGCCTACGGGGCCGACTTGGCCGTGGACAGCGGCTATGGCAACGACGGCGACGACCACAAGAGCGGCAGTGCCTACGCCCACAACGTGGTCCTGATCGATGGCGTGGGACAGCCCCTGCACTACCACAACCAGAGCTCCGGCCACATCACCGGCTTCCACCATTCCGACCTGCTCGACTGGATTCGGGTGGACGCCCGCGACGCCTGGGGCATCCGTTACGACGGCAACTGGAATCCGCAGCCGACGACCCCCGTCGAGCGGGCCGAGCGCACCTTCCTCTTCGTCCGGGGCAACGACGGCGTGCCGCCCTATCTGGTGGTCATGGACGACCTCGTCAAGGACAGTGCCGAGCATGACTACACTTGGCAGTGGCACATCCCCGCCGGCCTCACCTTCGAGACTGCGGGAACGCCCTGGCGGGCCATTGCCCAGACCGCGTCCCTCGCGGTCCTGCGGAGCGAAGAGACCGGCGGCGGCAGCGCCGACTTCGTGTTCACCGTGCAGCAGGCGGGGACCTACCGGCTGGCAGGTCTGACCCGGGCGGGCGGCAAGGACACGGGCAAGTCCGACAGCTTCTTCATCGGCCTCGACGACGGCCCGAAGCTCACGTGGGATATCCCCGGCAACAGCAACCTCAGTTGGGGTTGGGTCCAGGACCGGGCGGCCACCGAGCCCGCCACCTTCACCCTTGAAGCCGGCACCCATGTGGCCCATCTCGGCAAGCGCGAGCCCGAAGCGGAACTGGCCAAGCTGGCTCTGGTCCCTGCCGATGCGGAACTGCCGCTGTCGCCGCTGCTCGATCCCAAGACGGGCCTGGTCGTGAGCGCCGATGGCGCCAAGCCCGGTGCCGAGCCCTTCTCCCTGATCCCGGCGGGTACGGTTGTCGGCCCCAAGGCCAGTCTGGAAGTCTTTCCCGTCCGTCCCTTGGGCGGCAAGGTCGAGACCGCGTGGTTCGAGACTAGCCGCGAAGGCAGCCACCCCCGTCTCCAGTACACGGTCCGGGGCCAGGCCCCGCGTTTCGTGATGGTCCTCGTGCCCCGCCAGGAAGGCATCCCGAGTCCCACGGTCACCGCTGCGGGAGACTGGGGGGCCAAGGTGGTCTGGGGCGATGTGGCGGACACGATCCAGTTCAGCCACGCCGCCGAGGCCGAATACGGCAGCGCCACCTTCCGCCGCGAGCGCCAGGGCAAGGTTCTGGCCGAGGGCTGGCTCGACGCCCCCCGCGCTGGCCAGTCCAGCGTGGTGGCGACCGAAGGCCGCTGATGCTCGGGCCCGCGTTCCTTACGCCCTCAGCCAAAAGACCAGCAAGGCCACCACTCCCCCGGTGACAAGAGTCGCCAGGATGGCCAGGTAAAGCCGCGAACGTCTTCGTCTCCGTTCGCGACACGATCTGCAGACACGGCGGGTCCGCCCCGACCGGGAATGGCCGGAAAGCGCCCGCCCCACGGCCAGGATCGGGGAGCCTCCGGCGCTTCCCAGCCTGGGGGTCTGCCCGGCGGCTTCGGTGGCATCGTGCCAGCGTCCGCAGACCGCGCAGAGGAAATCGGTGTCAGCTACAGGCAAGCCGTCCTTCATGCCAATCTGACGCCATACATGGAGCGCTTCCCCGAAATCCCGGCTGCGCGTTGTGGTCAGGACACCGGCGGTATTCCCCGCGCCCGAGGCCGGGCGCTCCTCCCGCACGTGGGATAGGCGAAAGGCCTTGGCGAAGAAGCGGCGGGCCTCCGCCGCCGAGGCGCGGCAGCGCCGATCAGGGATGCATTGGGCGCGAGGGAAAATGGCCCCCAGACTCCATGGCTGTTGCCTAACTGACATCATATCCCACCTGATGGAATCCCCGTCGTGCATACGTGGCGTAGGGGTGGGAGCCAAAGAAAACGGCCGTCCGGGCGGACGGCCGTCGAGGTTGGCTGGAGAAGAGGACCTAGAGCTTGCCGAGGCGCTTGAGAACGCTGAGGACGTCCTCGCCTGCCCCGCGCTGCTTGGCTTCCCGTTCGGCGTGCTCGCGGAGGTTGACTTCGAGCTTGGGGAGCTGGATGTGCTGTTCCAGGGACTTCCGCACCTTGGCCTGGGTATGCTCGTCGGAGATGCGGTTGAAGTCGTCGAGCAGCTCGGCCGGCTTGCGCGAGTAGAGCAGGGAGACGGTGACGAAGGGCTTGGTCCGTTCCGGGTTCTCCACCACGCTATAGACCGGCGACACGTCGATCTTGGCGAAGTATTCCAGGATTTCGTAGAAGGCGGTGGGGTCGCCACCGGCCGGGACTTCGAGCAGGAACAGGGCCTCGATGGGGGACTCCGGCGGCAGCAGCAGCGGGTTGGGGTTGGCCGCGAGCTGGCCGGCGAAGGAGGCCGAGGGGTTGTAGTCGAAGTAGGTGAAGTGGTTGAAGAAGGGGCGGCTGATGTAGTGGGCGAAATCCTCGTAGTCGATGTGCCCGTCCAGCAGGCCGAGGGTGTCGTTCTTCTCGGGGACGGCCTGGAAGACGCTCAGAGAGTCGGCGATCATCCGGTTGAAGCGGTCCTCGCGCAGACGCGACTCGAACTTGAGGCGGTTGGAGAAGAGGAAGATGTTGCCCGTGCTGCCGCTGTCGATGGCCTGGGAGACCGGGCCGCCGAGGATGGCGATGGTGTTGCGGGTGAACTCGGCCGGCTCCAGCTTGGCGAAGGGGAGGATCAGGGCGAACTGGGTCTTCTGGGAGGGCTGGATCTCCTCGTCGAGGTTGGTCAGCTCCTCGATCAGCGCGGCGGTGATGCCGTTGCCGGTGCCGCCGCCGGTGGAACTGAAAACGAGGTCGCCCCGCGCCATCTGCGAGAGCTCGCGGCGCAGGGACTGGAAGGCTTCGCGCCCGATCTCGGGGTCCTTGCGCGAACCGCGGAACTGGCCGCCCGCGTGGTGCAAGGAGGCCAGAATGCGCCGCCCCGCCTCGGGGATCTTGCCCAGTTCGGTTTCCGAAACGTTGATGACGGTCGCGTCCGGGTTCAGCGCCGTCGCAATCTTGCTGCCCGCTCCGCCGATACCGATGGTCATGATGCGATCCCCTTCAGATGAAGCGAGGGTTTGGGCGAGAACGCCTTCTCCAGGACAAGCTGCCGGAGGGCCTTGGCGCCGTGCGTGGTGATGTAGATGTTCTTGCGGTTGCCTTCGTCGCGCAGGTCCACGAAGCGCAACGCGGCCAGCGCCGCCACGGTGGCCATGGCCGTCTGCTTGGTCCGGGTCATGCCGGAGAACTTCAGGTCGTCGAAGCAGTTGGTGATGTTGTACCGCACCCCCGCGCCTTCGCTCTGGGCAGCCCAGTAGAGGACCAGAAAATGGTCCTCGGCGAGGAAGCTGACTTGTTCGTCGAACAAGGTGCTCATGGCTCTCCAAAACGGCAGGTCGGGCGGTCCGGTTGACGACCGTCTTTGTACTGTACTACACTGCCAAGGGGTGTCAACGGAAGGGGCGGCAAGAACCGGTCGAGAAGGGGGATGGCCAGGTCTGCCGGATGATGCCGGGTCGACGGCGTTTGCGTTGCGCAGCGCGGCATGGTATTCCTATGGGAGAGAGATGTCACCATGGTCACGGTCGCAGACGCTGCGTTCCGCATGGGCGTTGTTATGGCCTGGGTGGTCTCGTCTGGGATCGGCAAGCTGGGAAGGGGACATGCGAACTTCGCTACAGGTGGTCTTCATGCTGACGGCCCTGGTGCTGGTTTTTCAGTTCGACCGCGGGGTGCGGAGCGCGGAGTGGCGCTATGTCTGCCGACTGTTGGGAGATACCCCGGCGGAGCCGTGCGACCGGGGCTGCGGCGGCTACGTCGGCTATGGCGTGGACGCCCCCGGTGGCGGCGCCTTCGGCCGGGCGGTTCCCCTGGCCGAGGGTGCGTTTCCCGATGGCGTTCCCGTCCAGGCGCTCTGGGTCGGGCCTGGCTGGTACTGCGTCAAGGGGTATGGCGGCTCGTCGCCGAGCACTCTCCGGCAGGTTGCCCAGGAGTGCGAGGAGTTCTCCAGCCCCGAGCAGTGGGCCCGGGTGCGGTTCGGCGTGTGCAGGCACACCCCCGGCGATGCTTTCCCCTATCAGATGGCCGTCACCGACGGGGCCGTGTACCACTCCCACGCCGCCTGCCAAGCCGCAAGTGCCAGGTGATGACCTCGCCTAGACGGCGAGCACATGCAGGGTTACGGGAATGGTCCCGGACCAGACCATCCGAACCGGGCGACGACCGTAGGGAAGGATCTGGATCGTCGTCTGTTGCCCCCCCTCGGCAAAGGTCTCGACCACCCGATGGTCCAGCAGGATCTGACAAGGCGACGCGGCGGTGCCCACCGCCACGGTCGCTCCGTCATCGAGGACGAGGTGCAGCTCGCCTGCCCCTTCCGGCACTTGGGCCACCCAGGCCTCCCCGTTCAGTTCGGCCTCT
>QKCY01000054.1 GCA_003245525.1 Victivallales bacterium
AGAGGAATAGTGGACCAAGTGGACGCTGTGGACACCGTGGACGACGCAGTCCGCTTCGTCCACCTGGCCCATTTCTATTCCTTCGCCGCCGCCACCAGCCGCTCGAACCCGGCGGCCAGCACATGGGCGGGCAGTCGTCCGAAGTCCACGGCGATGCTGTCGGCGGCGGCCTCGTTGGGAGCGTAGTCGGAACCGGCGCGCACGCCGACGCCGGCCCGGATGCAGGCGCGGAGGAACGCGGAGGGAACGGTCCCTTCCGGCAGACGGCACCACAAGCTGGGACCGCCCGCCGGGGGCGAGATGCTGAACCCGGCGGGTTCCAGGATCGTCCGGGCCGCCGCCAGGGCGTGGTGGAACAGATCGCGGTAGTAGGGCTCGATCACGGCCAGATGGCGTTTGAGGTGGCCCTCGGAAATAAAGCGGCAGAGCACCCGCTGGAAGAAGCCCGAACTGAGCAGGTCGGCCTGCTCCTTGGCCCGTTTGAGGGTGTTCGCCAGGTCGCGGGGAGCGAGACAGAAACCCAGGCGAAAGCCCGGCATGAGCAGGAGCGAGAAGCTGCGGATATGGACCACGTTCCGGCAGGCCGGGGCGTTCACGCTCACCGGGTGCTGGAGCCCGACCCCGTAATCCAGGGCGCTGAGGGCATCGTCCTCGACCAAAGTCACCCCGCGTTCCTCGCAGAGCCGGGCGATCTGGCGCTGCCGTTCGGCGGACCAGCAGAACCCGGTGGGGTTGTGGTACACCGGCATGGCATAGAACAGCCGGATCGGGCGGGCGCGGAGCACGTGCTCGATCTCGTCGGGATCGGGTCCCTCGGGACTGGTGTCCACCGCTTCCACCCGGGCCCCGCTCCGCTCTAGGAGACGCAATAGGCCGGGATAGGTGGGGCGCTCCACCAGCACCCAGTCGCCGGGTTGTACCTGGCTGCGCAGGAGCAGGCTCAGGGCTTGCTGGGCTCCGCTGAAGACGACCAGATCCCGGTTGGCCGTGGCGAACCCCTCGTCGATCAGCCGGGAGAGCAGCACCTCCCGCAAGGCGGCATAGCCCCCCGGCTCGCCATAGGCGAAGGCCTCGCCCCCCTCCTCGTCCAGAATCCGGTCCATGATCCGGCGAATGACTTCGGTGGGGAAGAGGGCGGGGGGCGGTTCGCGCCGATCCAGGTGGATGAAGTCGGGAACCGGCTCCTGGGGGCCAGTCGGCGTTGCCATGCCGGCCACATAGGTGCCGCTGCCGACCCGGGAAACCACGTAGCCCTTCTCGCGGAGTCGCCGGAAGGCCTGGTTGATGGTCACCGGCGTAGTGTGGGCCAGCCGGGCCAGATCGCGGCCGGCCGGGAGCCGCTCCCCCGGTCGCAGGTCGCCGTCCAGGATCGCCCGGGCAATCCGTTCGGCGATCTGCACGTAGAGCGGCATCTCCTCGGACCGGGCTAAATGAGATAGTTCATTTAGATAGAAATGCCGGAATTCTTGCGATTGTGACATATTCCAATACAGTCCATATCCAAACTTATCCGGGGATCAACGGCTCATTGTCCCCAAGTCAATCAACCGGTCGGCAATGGAGGAACCATACCCATGAGCGACGACAGATACCAACTGAATGTGCAACTCGCCCAGATGCTGAAGGGCGGGGTGATCATGGACGTGACCAACGTCGAGCAGGCGAAGATCGCCGAAGAGGCCGGGGCGGTTTCGGTGATGGCCCTGGAGCGGGTACCCTCCGAAATCCGGGCCCAGGGCGGCGTGGCGCGCATGTCCGCGCCGGAGATGATCCAGGCCATCAAGGAGTCGGTGAGCATTCCGGTCATGGCCAAGGCCCGCATCGGTCACTGGGTCGAGGCCCAGCTCCTCGAAGCCCTCGGCATCGACTACATCGACGAGAGCGAGGTCCTCACTCCCGCCGACGAGGAGTGCCACATCGACAAGCATGCCTTCAAGATCCCCTTCGTCTGCGGCGCCCGGAACCTGGGCGAGGCCCTGCGCCGGATCGCCGAGGGCGCGGCCATGATCCGCACCAAGGGCGAGGCGGGCACCGGCAACGTGGTCGAGGCCGTGCGCCATATGCGCACCATGAACCGCGAGATCCGCGAACTGCAGAGTCTCCCCGCCGAAGAGGTCGTCCCCTACGCCAAGAACCATGGTTTCTCCATGGATCTGGCGGCAAAGGTGCGTTCCCTCGGCCGGCTGCCGGTGGTGAACTTCGCGGCCGGTGGCATCGCCACCCCGGCCGACGCCGCCCTGATGATGCAGATGGGTTGCGACGGCGTGTTTGTGGGCTCCGGCATCTTCAAGAGTGCCGATCCCGCCCGCCGCGCCCGCGCCATCGTCGAGGCCGTGGCCAACTTCAACGATCCCCAGAAGGTGCTCGCCGCGTCCATGAACCTGGGCGAGCCCATGCCGGGCATCGAGATCGGCACCATCCCGGAGACCCAGCGGATGGCCGAGCGCGGGTGGTAGCATGGATTCACCCGTGCAGATCGGCATCCTCGCCCTGCAAGGGGGCGTCAGCGAGCACCGCCAGCATTTGGCGGCGCTGGGCGTCGCCGCGCGCGAGGTGCGCACACCCGAAGCGCTCGCCGGTCTGCACGGGCTGATCCTTCCCGGTGGCGAAAGCACCTGCCTGAGCCGGCTCCTGCGCCTGACCGGCGTGGGACCGGCTCTGCTCCAGGCCTACCGCGAGAACGGGCTGGTGCTCTGGGGCACCTGCGCCGGGGCGATCCTTCTGGCCGAGGAGATCGTGGGCGAAACCCCGCATCTCGGTCTGATGCCCATCACCGTGTCCCGCAATGCGTTTGGCTCCCAGCTCGACAGCTTCCAAGGCGAGGCCCTGGTACCCACCGTCTCGCCCAAGCCGATTCCCTTGGTCTTCATCCGCGCCCCGCAGATCGTCGGCACCCATCCCCCGGCGCGGGTGCTGCTGGAACTGGACAGCTACATCGCCGCCGTGGAGACCGACCAGGCCCTGGCCACCGTCTTCCATCCCGAGCTGGCGGACGACCTCTCCTTCCACCGCTACTTCCTGCGCAAGTGCGGCTGGCAGCCTGCGGGCGCTGCCCCGGACCGGTCCCGGCCCTTCCTGGCGGTGCGCTAGGGACCCAGCGGCGACCGGCCGCGGTGGGCTTGCATTTGGCGGTCCCGGCGCGACACTACGGGCCGCCCATTTGTGCGGTGCCACTGCCAAGCCAGGACTTCCATGACCGAACGCGCCTCGTCCGCCAACCCGCCCCATTATCGCTGGAACTATGGCATCCACGTGCTGGATGGCGGGCTCTATATGGCCTCACAGGCGGTCCTCAACGCCAACGCGGTGCTGACCACGGCCATCGCGGCCTTCGCCGGTCCCGACTGGCTGATCTCGCTGATGCCGTCGCTGATGCTGCTCGGACTCTACGGGGCACCGTTGTTCAGCGCGCACTGGATCGACCGGCTGCCGCGCTTCCTGCCCTTGCTCATCGTCACCGGCTTCTTCCAGCGCCTGCCGATCCTGGTGGTCGGCCTGGCCCTGATCCACTACGGCGACCGGCCAACGCTGCTCTGCGCGGCGATTGCCTGCGGGCACCTCTTCGCGGGCATCTGCAGCGGGATTGGCCTGCCCGCCTGGCAGCAGATGTTCAGCCGGATGATTCCCGCCCGGCGACGGTCCTCGGTCTTCGCCTACCGCTACCTGATCGGTAGTTGCCTGGGCTTGGCCGGAGCCTGGCTGGTGAAGCGGACGCTGGATACCCACCCCGGTCCAACCGGGTACGGGTTGCTGCATTTCTGGGCCTTCGGGGTGCTCTGCCTGTCCCTGGCCGCCTTCGCCTGTCTGCGCGAGACCCCGGGGGAGAGGCCGCCTGCCCATCTGCATCTGTCCCTCCTGGCCAGCCTGCGGGCCATGCCGGGCCTGGTCAACCGCTATCCGCAGTACGGCCTCTACCTGAGCATGTCGGCGGTGGCCAACGGGGCCTTCCTGCTCGCTCCTTTCCTCACCATCCATTGCCAGCAGAGCCTGGGCTGGCCGAAAAGCCAAGTGGGCAGCCTGCTCCTGGCACTGACGGCGGGCGGAGTCGTGGGCAATCTGCTTTCCGGCCGACTTGGCGACCGTTGGGGCGGCAAACGGGTGGCGGTGCTGGGGCAGACAGCCCTGGCGGTGACTGCCGTCGTGGTGTTCTTCACGAATACGCCGACCGTCTGCTGGCTCGCCCAGTTCGGGCTGGGTTTCGTCACTGGCACCAGCCCGGTGGGCACGGGCACCCTACTGCTGGAGATCGTGCCGACGGAACGCCGTTCGACCGCGCTGGCGGTGGCTAGTCTGGTCCAGGTGGCGAGTCTGCTAACCTGTTCGGCGCTCAGTACCTGGTGCTGGCGGCACGGCGGCATCGTGCCGATTGGCATCGGGGTCCTGATCGCTTCCCTCCTTACCTTGGGCGCCTTGAGCCGCATCCGCGAACCGCGCCATCTTGACGTTGCGGTGTCGGTCGCGTAAGGTGCGTGGCACCAAGTGCCAACCCACCGGAGCGACCCCATGCAACGCGTCTTCCTGGTTCTTCTCTCCCTTGCTTCCGTCGTCTGGGCCCAGAACCGCATCGGCAACGGGGATTTCGCGGCGGGACAGGCCCCGTGGAACTGGCATCAGGAGAAGGAGGCCAAGGCTACGGGCGGCATCGATCCGGCGGGCGGCCCCGACGGCTCGCCCGCGTTGCGGGTCCAAGTGACCGCCGCCCAGGGCGCGAACCATGTGCAGTTGACCTGCCCCTTTCCGGCCAACGAGATCGAGACCGGCCAGCTCTACGAAGCCCGTTTCCAGATTCGCGCCGTGCCTGCCCGCGCGGTGAGCGTGCATCTGCTCGGCGCAGCCAAGCCGTGGACCAACTGCGGGCTGCGGAGCTCCTTCGAGGCAACCACCGAGTGGCGGGTGCAGAGCGTCCGCTTCCGGGGCAAGCGACCCGACCAGGACCAAGCGAAGCTGGACTTCTTCCTGGGCGATGCCGTCGGCGAAGTCTGGCTGGACAATGTCTCCCTGATCCCGGTGGACCGGACGCAGGGGACCCGGACCCCGGTCGCCTACACCATGCTCTCGGGCCGAGCCCGGCTGGGTCTGGGCGCCGACGGGGCGATTGCGGCATTGACCGACAGCACCACCAAGGCGGTTCTGGCGGGGGGAGTAGACCCGGCTCCGGCCTTCCGGCTGCGCCTGGAGAAGCCGGGCGATTCGCCCTTCACCCGCGCCAGCACCGACGCCGCCAAGACCGAGATCAGCCAGGACGGCAAAGCCTTCGTCGGCACCTACACCTTTGCCGATCTGGTGGTGACTACCCGGGTAGCTCCCAACGGGGATGGCCTGTTCACCTGCGGCATCGAGATAGAGAACCACAGCCCCTGGGCCATCACCGCCATCACCTATCCCATCCTGCATTGTCCGGACAAGCTGGGCCAGGATTCCACCGACGACCGGATTCTCTATCCCCGCTGCGACGGCGGCGTGGTCGAGGACCCCTTGCGGACCATGGGCGGGCAAAGCCTGGACGATACCTATCCGGGGCCCCTGTCCTGCCAAGTGATGGCCTACTACGATGCCCAAGCGGGGCTCTACTTGGCCACTCACGACGGTTCCGGCTCGCCCAAGCGGCTCCTGGCGCGGCTCAATCTCGATTGCGAGCTGGCCATCGAGCATCTGTTGCCGATCACGCCCGGAGCCAACGTCAAGTTGGCCTATCCCACCGTGTTCGGGGTGTTCTCGGGCGACTGGTATGCCGCCGCCGAGATCTACCGGCAATGGGCCCACCAGCAGGTTTGGTGCGCCACGCCCCTGAGCCAGCGGCCGGACACACCCATCTGGCTCAAGCACGGCGGCATCGTGACCTGCTACAGCCCCCGGGCGCGGAACAAGGATGGGGAGTTCCGCTTCTCCGATGCCGGGTTGCGTGAGTTCTGCGATTCCTTCCTGAACGACTCGCTACGGTGAATGGTGCGGCCAGGAGTATCTCCCCCCTTATCCCGATGCCGAGACCTTTGCCCGTCAGGCCGACGTCATCCGGGCCGCCGGAGGCGAGGGGATGATCATGCTCTCCGGTTGGCGCTGGACCATCGACCAGCCCCAGGCCGACGGCTCGGTCCACTCGAACCAGGAACAGTTCGACCGGGAGGTCGTCCGCTACGTCACCTATGCTGCCGACGGCAAGACCCCGGGTATCCAGACCTCGGACAAGCCGAAGGACTGGCACGGCAGCAAATACGCCCGGCTCTGTCCCGCCACCCCCTTCGCCGAGCAGACGGTGGCTGCTGTCGCCGCCTACTGCGCCAAGGCGGGCTACGCGATTATCCATTTCGACCAGGAAGTGAGCGGCCCGGCCTCCACCAGTTTCTGCGGCAGCAGCGAGCACGGCCATGCCCCCGGCTATGGCCCCTGGATGAACCAGGCCATGGCCCATCTCTACACCCGCATCCGCCGCGAATGCGCCCCGCTGAACCCGGATTTCGCTCTCTCGATGGAGGAACCGAACGAGCTCTACATCCCCTGGCTCAACCTCTGCCAGTCCCGCCCCAACGGGCTCACCAACGAGTTCCCCATGCGGAATCCGCTCTCCCAGCCCGTGCCGCTCTTCTCCTATCTGTACCACGACTACCTCGTCGGCTGGGTGGCCTTCTATCCCTGGCGCAGCGCGGGCCAGCACCGGGTCTCCATGGCCAAGGGCTTCGCGGCGGGCATGATGCCGGGCCTCCATCTGGAGTCCACCTACCGCTTCCCCGCCGAGGAACGCGCCCGGTTCCAGGCCTTCCTGCGCACCTGCTGCGAGTTCTACGCGGGCGAAGCCCACGAGGCGCTCTTTGCCGGGCGCATGGAAGCCCCCCTGCCGATCGCCGTCCCCCAGCGCGAGATGGTCGGCAAGAACGGTCCCATCCGCTTTCCGGCGGTCTACCACAGCGTCTGGACCACGCCGGACGGGAAACGCTGCGCCACCTTCTTCAATCCCGAAACCGAGGCCCATCGTCTGGACGTGCCCGGCGTGGGAGCCGTGGACATCCCGGCCATGGGCGTACGCCTGGTGGCGTTGCCCCGGTAGCGGCCCACCGAAGCGGGACATTTGACGGACTGCCGCCACCCCACATATTGTAGGTATTGGGTGTCCTATCCATACCCACACTCCCGCCCGGCGACCCCGGGCACCTTCGCCTGGTGGGCTGGAGGCGCTTCCGATGTTACCCTGGCTGATCGCGGGACTGGCAGTGGCCCTTTGCGTGGCGGTGGCAGGCTGGGGAGGGCTCCTGATCTGCTATCGCCGCCATACCCAGCGACACGCGGACTGCGTCCGGCGGTTTCTCTTCCTTGAACTGCACGAGGCCGAACTGAACGAGGCCCGCGCGATCTGGATGCACACGGTGGACGAGCACTACTTCGCCGTGGTCGAGGAGTTTGCCGAACGCGAGCGCGAACGGCATCGGCCACCGATGTACCTTTGGCCCGACCTGATCGCCACGATCTCGCAGCGTTGCACCGGCGATGCCCGCACCCCGCCCCTGCCGGGCGTCACGCTGGATCTTGAGGGCCTCGACAACACCTGGGTGGTATCCGTCTGCGAGCCCGCGAGCCAGGTCCGCCTGATCCGGCAGCACGAGGCCAACTAGTTCCAGAGTCGGCTGAGGAGGACTTGGACGGTGTCGGCGATCTGGCGTCCGGCATCGGGGACCAGTTGCCGGGAGAGGATCGGGCGGGCGCCATAGGCACCCCGGTGGGCCTGGTCGGTGGTGGGGATGTAGCCGAACCAGCCGTTGGCCAGCTCCGCCACGAAGGTGTGGCGGGCGGGCGACCAATGCTTGATCTCCAGGCCCCATTTCACGAAGACCTCGCCGGGCAGGCCGACGAACGCCAGGCCGCCGAAGCGCAGGGCCTGGACCGGAACCTGGCCAATCTGGCCATCCTTGTCCCAGCGGTCGTTGAACTTGAGTAGCACGTTCTCCCAACCGATCCGGTCGGCCTCCGGCTTGGCCCGGATGCGTTCGACATCGGCCAGGAACTCGGCGTCGCGGGTGAAGTAGGGAATGGGCAGGGTTTCCACGGCGGCACCCACTTGGTCCGTTGCCAGAGGCTCCGCCGTCTCGAAGGCGGCCAGGAGATCGGCAGCCATCACCCGGCCCATCTGGACGGCCTTGGCGGGGCCACTGCGGGGCAGGCGGGTGGGTTCCCATACGTGGTGGTTGATGTCGCCGCAGGTGCCGTTGAGGAAGACCGTCACTACCTGCTCGCCATAGAGGTCGCTCAGGGCGCGTCCCACCTCGCCCGGCCAGTCGGCGCTGAGGAAATCGGCACTGCCGCCGCCGATCACGTCCGGATGCATCGCATAGTTGCCGATCACCGCCCGCAGCGTTCCCTCGCCGTCGCGGATGCCGAGGGCCAGGACCTCGGGATCGACGGGGCCTGCCGGGCCCAGCACGCCAGACTTGCCGAAGACCTCGTTGCCATCGGGCAGCCGGCCCAGGCGGTTGCTGCCCAGACTGGTTTCCTCCCGGCGACCGGGGAAAAGCGTGGCGGGGAACAGCGAATCCACGGCTTGCCGTACCGTCCCGGCGATCTTCTCCGGCAACGCCGCCAACCACCCATGGTTCACCGGCAACCCGGCATCGATCAGCCCCATGGTCGGCCCCGTATGGGTGTGGGTGGCGCAAAGCAGGATGGCATCCTGGGGGATGCCGGTCGTCTCGCTCACCAACTGGCGGACAGCGGTGGCGAAGTCGGTGGCAAAGCAGATGAGGTCGCAGGCAATGATCGCCAGCCTGCCGCCACTGCCCTCCAACACCACGGCGCGGCAGAACAGATCGTCCCGTACCCGCTGGGCAATGCGTTCGTGGAAATAGCCCTCCAGGCACCCCCCGACCGGAGGGGTGATCGCCCGTTGCGCCGCCCCGGCCCGGATGGCGGGCAGGCCCTGAATCTGGTATGGCGTGGTCATGGGAGGATTCCTATTGGAATGATGGAATGGTGGAATGATGGAATAGTGGAATGATGGAATAGTGGAATGATGGAATAGTGGAATGATGGAATAGTGGAATGATGGATGAATGGGAAGAGTTGGAAATGCCGGCTGCAACCCCTGGGAGCGCCGAGCCCTAGCTCGGCGGTATTCATCCGACCCTCGACACGTCCCTGTCGCCGAACTGGGGCTCGGCGTTCCCAGGAACGCATGCAACCATTCCCGGCCATTCCATCATTCCAGCGCTCCATCCTTCCTGTTTTCGGTTTTCCATCATTCCATCATTCCACTATTCCAGTCCGCCCAGCGTCTTCACGGCGGTATCGGCCCAGAGCTGGGCGGTACCAAGGGGGGCGCGGACGTGGCGGCAGAGACGGGTTTCGTAGCTGCCTTCGCTGAGAGCCTGGTCGGTCGCGACATAGCCGATGGAGCCGTTGGCCAGGCCCACCACCATCGTGTGGGGCAGGGGCGAGCGGGCCTTGATGTCGAGCCCCACTTCCACGAACACCTCGCCGTGCAACCCGGCGATGCCCACGTCGCCGATGCGCAGGGCATGGACGGGAATCTCCCATTCGCTGGGCTTCTGGCTGAGCAGGACCAGCTCTCGGGCATAGATCCACTCGTTCTCGTTGGACCATTCCGTGCTGGCGTAGAGTTGCTGGGCCTTGGCCAGATCCTCGGCAGTCGCGGTGCGGGCGCGGAAGGGGATCATGGCCAGCTTGGCACCGAGTTTCACATCCTGCCGGAAATCCTCTTCGCGGAGGAGATTCCACTGCTTCCAGGCCTCGGCGGCGACGACGTTCGCCACCCGCTCCTGGCTGTGGTAGGGGTGGACCGCCTGGCGGGGAGGCCGGGTGAAGTCGCAGTTGTTGATGTTCCCCTGGCAGCCGTTGGCCATAGCCACGAGGAATTCCGCCCCGGCGATGCGTTGCAGGGCCTTGCCAAACTCGGCGAAGTAGTCGGCCGAAACCCAGGTGTGGCAGGTGTTGCCCACGTAGTGCAGGGCTAGGTTGGCGTAGACCGCCAGAGGCCGGCGGTTCAGGTCGCGGACGATCAGCAGGCCCAACTGGGGGTCGGTGGGTCCGGCCGGGCGGATGGCGTCGGGGTTCTGGTAGCCGGGATTCATCCGCACCGAGCCGTCGCGCATGTGCCAGCGCCGGTTGTGGACCTCCTCGTGACAGTCGCCCGCCGCATAGGCGACCTCCGCCGGAACCAGATTGCGGCGCGCCATGACAACGGCGTCCGCGATCCGGGGCGCCAGCCAGGCGGCGTACTCGGGCATGTCCGGCGTACCCAGCGCCCCCACCGCGCTCGGGGCGGTGTGCGTGTGGGTCGCCGAGATCAGCACGTTCTCCGATCCCATCCCGGTCCGTTCCTGGATCAGGGCCTTGGCGGCGTTGACGGTTGCCACCGGCAGATCGATGATGTCGCAGGTCACGAGTCCGAGGGTCGTCTCGCCGTCGGTCAGGACAATGGCCTTGACGTGCAGCTCGTCGTGGATGTGGTCCGCGATGCGGTCCGCGAAGTAGCCGACCAGATGGCAACCCAGCCCGGGGGTGATGTTCACCGTGGCCGTTCCTGCCTGCAAGCTACCCATAGCCGTACTCCTCGTGAAGGGATGGGGAAACCCGCGCCAATCTACTCGCCAGTGGGAAACCGCGCCAGGAAGCTCCGGTGCAATGGTTTGTCTCCATAACGATCGGGCATCGCCGCCAATTCCTCGGGCCGGTAGCCGCTGGCAATGCCTTCGACGAGGATTCCCCTGGGCGACAGGACGAACTCCGCCCGCCAGGTGCGATAGGCGATCTCCCAGCGGTCTTCTCCCAGTTCCCGCAACCGTTTCCGGGACGGGTCGGTGGGCCGCACGGCCAACTGGTCGCGCAAGAAGGGCCGCAATGCTACCAGGCCTTGGCTCTCCAGCCAAGCGAGCCGCTCTTCGGCTGCCGGGGAAAAGGAGACGGCGAACTCGGGCTCGGCCAGTTCGTCCACCCAGCCCCCGCGGGCGTCGGGGAAACTGTCGGCATAGGGGAGATAGGGCTTGATGTCGAGGACCGGCGTACCGTCGAGCAGGTCATGTTCGGCCACCAGGATGCGGGTGCCTTCTACCGCCACGAGCCGCACGCAACTCAGTCCGATGGGATTGGGCCGGTACGGTGCGCGCGAGGCGAAAACCCCCACCTTGCGCTCGCCCCGCGGCGGACGCACCAGTGGCTTCCAGTTCTCGTTGTGATGAAAGAGATAAAGCAGCCAGATGCGCTCGAACCCGGCCAGGTCCTGTACCGCCTGGGCGAAATTCCGCCCATCGGCCAGTTCCACCACTCCCGTCGCCTCGGTCGCCAACGTGCCCTGGCGGGGCGCGTCGTAGGTGTAGCGCTGGTCGCAGTGGAAGGTACCGATAGGTTCGAAGACGATGCTCATGGGACCACTATAGCGAGCGATTCCTGTATTCGGCAAGGCGAGGGAGTATGCGTCATCTGGCAACGGAAGACCGCGCGTTCATCGACCGCGCGGCTACCCGTCTGGGATGCACGCTGGCGGGTAGTCGCGGGATCGACGAGCCCGCGAACGGAGCGCGTTGGTTGGGGATTGCGCCAGAGACTGGTAACGGAAGACCGCGCGTTCATCGACCGCGCGGCTACCCGTCGGGCATGCTACCCCACCTCGGGGCCGGCAACGGCGTAGATGCGGGAGGTGTCGCCGGGGTGGGTGTTGCGGCCCCGGTACATGCGCAGGAAGGGGCGCTGTTTCACGAAGCCGAGTCCGAGCAGCCAAGCCAGGAAACCCGGCGTGTGCTCGAAGGCGTCGATCACCACCGGACGCGGTGCCAGGATGCCTAGTCCACGGGTCACCAAGGCACGGGCGACCGCTTCCTCCAGTGCCACCACCGGGTTGATACCGTCGAAGTTCAGACCTTCCCGGCCCATGCTGTAGCCGATCACCATCCCGTTCCGACGGGCGATCCAGGCGAGATGGGGAGCACGCTGCAGCCAAGCAGCCAGGACCTTGCCCCGGTCCACGCCGAAGAAGGGCGTGTCGAAGGCCACGATCTCCGGCAGGTCTGTCGCCACCAACGGGGCGATGGCGACGCCGGGGACCTCGATGGGTTCCGGTGCCTGGGGCGCTTCCGCGATGTAGCGGCCAAACTGGTATTCGTCCACGAAGTCGAGCTGCTCGTAGAGCCGTTTGCCCATGGGGGTGGCATCGAGCCGCACCGCGTCGCAGTGGGCGAGACTCTCGATGCAGTGCTCCATCAAGGCCCGGCCGATGCCGCAGCGGCGGCAATCGGGATGGACGATGACCATGCCAACCCAGCCGAAGGCGTTGCCGTAGGACGTGGTCATGGCCGTGCCGACCAGGCGTTCGCCCATGCACGCTGCAAAACAGCCGTCCGGACGCAGGCGCAGGATGGTCTCCCAGTCGGCCGGAAGCTGGTTCCAGCTCACCGCGCGGGTGAGCCCCATGCAGGCGGGGAGATCGGCGGGAACCATGGGACGGACGACGAAGGCGCGGGCGTCAGGGGACATGGGCGAACCTTTCCTCGGGATGCGGCGGAACGCGGGAGACGCGGTGCTATACTACATCTCCCCACTGGCTGGTCCAGCCGAGTCCCAACGTATACCGCGAATCAGGATACCACCCATGAGCCAACGCCGCCTCGATCCGACCAAACTGGCCGACTGGGAAATCGCCGCCGCCGCCGAGGAGACGATGAAGCCGATCGGCGAGATCGCGCGCGATCTGGGGCTCACGACGGACGAACTGATCCCCATGGGCCGCTTGGCCAAGATCGACCAGCGCCGGGTCCTGGAACGGATCGGCAGCCGCGCGCCGGGCAAGTACGTGGACGTGACCGCCATCACCCCCACGCCCTTGGGCGAGGGCAAGACCACCACCACCATCGGCCTGGTCCAGGGGCTGGGCCGCCTGGGCAAGAAGGTGGTCGGCGCCATCCGCCAGCCTTCCGGCGGTCCCACCTTCAACATCAAGGGCTCCGCTGCCGGCGGCGGTCTCAGCCAGTGCATTCCCCTCACCGAATTCTCCATGGGACTCACCGGCGACATCGACAAGATCACCAACGCCCACAACCTCTGCATGGTGGCCCTCACCTCCCGCATGCAGCACGAGGACAACTACGACGACGCCAAGCTCGCCCAGCGCGGGCTCAAGCGGCTCGACATCGACCCCGCTCGGGTGGAGATGAAGTGGGTCATCGACTTCTGCGCCCAGGCCCTGCGCAACATCCGTATCGGCATGGGCGGCAAGATGGATGGCTACGAGATGGACTCGGGCTTCGCCATCACCGTCTCCAGCGAGCTCATGGCCATCCTGGCCGTGGCCCGCGACCTGGCCGACCTGCGCGCCCGCATCGGCAAGATGGTGGTCGCCCGCTCCCGTTCCGGCGCGCCGGTCACGACCGCCGATCTGGAAGTGGACGGGGCCATGACCGCCTGGATGGTGGAGGCGTTGAATCCGACCCTCATGCAGACCATCGAAGGCCAGCCCGTGCTGGTCCACGCCGGTCCCTTCGCCAACATCGCCATTGGCCAAAGCTCGGTCATCGCCGACCGCATCGGCACCCGGCTGGCGGACTACCACATCACCGAGTCCGGCTTCGGGGCGGACATCGGCTTCGAGAAGTTCTGGAATCTCAAGTGCCGCTACTCGGGCCTCAAGCCCAACGCGGTGGTGATCGTGGCCACGATCCGCGCCCTGAAGATGCACGGCGGCGGCCCGGCGGTGAAACCGGGCGTGGCGCTCGACAAGGCCTACACGGAAGAGAATCTCGAGCTGCTCGAAAAGGGCTGCGCCAACCTCGTCGCCCACATCGACACCGTCCGCAAGAGCGGGGTCCGTCCCGTGGTCTGCGTCAACAGCTTCTACACCGACACCCCCGCCGAGATCGCGCTGGTGCGCAGGATCGCCGAGGAGAACGGCGCGCTGGCGGCGCTCTCCAAGCACTGGCTGGAAGGCGGCGAGGGATCCATCGAGTTGGCCGAGGCGGTCATGCAGGCCTGCGAGGAGAAGAACGACTTCCACTTCCTCTACGATCTGGACATGCCCCTGCGCGATCGCATCGAGACCATCGCCCGCGAGGTCTACGGCGCGGACGGCGTCGAGTTCCTGCCGGAGGCCGCCGAGAAGCTGGCCCGGCTCGAACAGGACCCCGAGACCCGAGCCATGGGCACCTGCATGGTGAAGACCCACCTGAGCCTGTCCCACAACCCCGACCTCAAGAACCGCCCCACTGGTTGGACGTTGCCCATCCGCGACATCCTCACCTACAAGGGAGCCGGGTTCGTGGTCCCCGTGGCGGGCGACATCAAGCTCATGCCCGGCACCGGCTCCGATCCCGCCTTCCGCCGCATTGATGTGGACGTGGAAACCGGCAAGGTCAAAGGCCTGTTCTAGGGCGGATTTCGGGAATGCTCTAGCCACGAAACCCACGAAAGAACACCAAGGGGAGCTACCGGTCCAGCATAAGGGAACGTGAGGCCGCTGACCCACGCGTTAGCCAGAGAGGGAAGATGGATCGCTGGAGACAATACCTGCTCAGATCGCATCCCGAGCCCACCTACCGCGCGTGGGCGAGGAGGCTACGTCTCTTCCGCTTCTTCCGTGCATATGGAGGCCATATGAACGACGGGGATTCGCTGGACGTGGCGTACCGGCGAGGGAGCGAACAGGAGATGGTCGACTTCCTCCGTTGGCTCGGGCTGCAACCGGTCATCTACGAACGCATGCCTGAGCAACCGGTTGCGGGAGTTTCCTACCAGCTCGATCGGTTCTCCCAGTTTCCATCGCTGATCCCAGACACACAGTGGATCAAGCAACCGGGGCACTGTGAGGTATCGAGGGTGAAGGTGTTCATTTGGTGCGGCAGGGATGACATCAAGCTATCCGTGAGCAGCTTGTACGTGGTGACCGAGGACGACGTCAAGCGGGCCGAAACGTTGGAGCGCAAGCTCGTGAACTCGCCTCTGTCGGTCATCGATCCTCCCATTGATACCGAACACTACATATGCCCCAGGTACTACCCAGAGTACTTTGGCTAGCCAGCCAGTGGGCGGGAACTGGGAACACTGCCGTGACCTTCGACCTCTGCAATTACCCGTCGCGTCCCTGGCACGCTACGTAAGGCAGGAGCCCCTATGAGTACCCCCGAGGAATCCCAGCACCGTGTGTGCAAGATGTTCGATGCGGAGTACACTCCCGTTGGACCTGGCAGGTTTGGGATTGCCTTGCAGACACTGGACAGACTACCTCTGCGTGGGACGCGTCTAGCGCCAGACGGCAGCATGTGTGGGTGGTGGATTCACGGTGGAGACTGGTGCGACGACGTCAACTTCTACCAACCGGTCTGCCAGGAACACATCGAGGAAGTGTGCAGATTGGCCGTGCCATTCCTTGCGTTACCGGTCGGGTGGAGTTTTTGCACAGATGGTAAAGGGAATATCGATGCGTGGGGGCCAGGAGACGAGGGGGAACCATAGCCAGTGGCCACGCACAACGCCTGACGGCGTCGCAAATCCCCCCCCGTTCTCTTCCCTTCGTACTACTATCATCCCGGACCTTGTTTTCTGTGCAAGAAACGCATCGCAACTCATTCGAGTCCAATATGGAACAGAACGCTGTCGGAGTCCCGCCTTGAGGCGGAAGCCAGCGCGCAGCTTCAGCGAGCGCGGGGCACATC
>QKCY01000256.1 GCA_003245525.1 Victivallales bacterium
GCCCCCTGCCCTTTCTCCGCATCGAAATCGAACCCGCTCTGCCGGAACTCCGTGGCCACGCAGACCAGATTGTAGCGTTCGGCGAAATCGCGCATCATCTCGCGGTACTGGAACCGGTTGCACCCCCAGCCGTGGGCAAAGTGCATCAACCCGGTATCCGGCCCGATGGTCTCGGGCGCGACGACTAGCGCAGTGTTCCGCTTGGGATAGGCCTCGGTATTGGGACAGAGAAACGTGAACTCGCTCTCGGGCATGGACGGCTTCCCAGCTAGAGTTCGGGATTCAGCAATTCCGCGAAGATCGCGATGGCTTGTTGCTCCAGATCACAGGCTTGGCGCAGGATCGCGATCTCCTGCTCCCGTTCGGCCGGGGAAAGATACTCCGTCCGGTCCCCCGCCGCGTACTTGGCGTCCGCCAACGGAGCGAGCACCTCGACCTCGCGCCGGTAGAGACCAGCCGCCTCGCCCAGCCTCTCCCGCCAAGCCGGTGCGGCCAGGCTCCATTCGGCAAGGAAAGCCTGCGCCGCCTGCCGGGCATCGCGCAGGCTGTAGTAGATCCAACCGTCCACTACGCGCAACCCCTGCCGCTCCGGCTCCGGCATGGCGTCGTACTGCTCCAGGTCCCGCACCCACTCGGCAAAGGCGGCCTTGCCATACCAGTATTCCCGACCAGCCAACCCGCCATCGTGCTTCTCCCGACGCCAGTTCCGGACGGCATCGGCCAGCGCCTCGCGCAACGCCTCGGCCAACGGCATGGGCGGCACCCAGTTCTCCACCGTCATCCGCAACGGCCCCAGATCGGCCACGGGAACCCGATGAGGGTATTCGTCGCCCAGATAGTCGTCAAGCAGCAACACCCGCCCCTCGTCCTCGTAACCGTAGATCAGCCCCACATTCCAGACCGGCGGATAGCAGAGCACGGGCCGGCCTTCCTCGATGGCCGCCACCACCCGCTGGCGAATCCCGTCGGGATCGTCCTTGGGAAACAGCCATTCGCGGGCGAAGGACCAGCCGGTCCGCCGGGTGAGATTGTGCTCCTCGTCGGGCATCTCGCCGATGGCGGCAGAGGGGCAGAACCCCGTGACGGTCCGACCGTTGCTGTAGCGCATCCGGAAGGCCAGCCCCGACAACCCCATGAGATCCGGGTAGCTGTAGGGGTGCGGCGAGCCATGCAGGGCCTGGCACAGCGCCCCGCAGAGGGTGTTGTCCTGGCCCGTGTGGAACCGCAACCGCCGAGGCAGAGAGGAAATCCAAACCTTGTCATCCTCGCGCCGCAGCCGCCCCTGCCTCCGGGCCGCCGCCAGCAGGGCGGGATCGATAGCCGCCAGGGCCTTCCCCAGATGGCCGATCGCCTCTGCGTAATGGCCCTTCGCTTCGGTAAGCAGCGCAGCCGCCTGCTTTGCCTTCTCCGGATCTGGCTCCTTCCACCGGTCGGGTCCCCACCCGCCAAACAGCTTCTGGACACCCGCCAGCGCCGCGGCATCCTGCTCGAAGCAATCCGCCGCCGCCAGCAACTCCGCTTGTCCTTCGGGGTACTTCGGGGCGATCAGGCGCAGGAACTTCGGCGCAGCCTGGCGCGTGCTGGCGTAGACATTCAGCGGGTAGTGATCGCCGCCGCCGTCGGGCACTTTCTGCGGGTTCGCCGCAAAATGCCGAATCCAGACCTCGTAGCAGGCCAGGCCATTGCGGAAACGCCACGGAATTCCCCCCTCGGGCAATCCCGCCAGGAAGGGGTCCTTGGGGGATTCCCCGTGCCGCACAGCCTCGATCAGAGCCGCCAATTCCGCCTCGCGGGCGGCGAATTCCTTGGTCTTCGCGCCGACCAGAATGGCGCCGATCACCGGACAGATCTCGCCGCAGGTGCCCAACCGGGTCTCCGGCGCGCTCGCCGGTCCCTGGTCCCCGCCCCGGTAGCTGCCGTAGCCCAGGAAGACCTCCCTCTCCTCGTCGAAACCACTCACCACATCGAACTCGGCATTGGTGAAGGCATGCCACACAATCACCGCGCGACCGGCCCGAATCTCGTCCTTGATGCGGACCACTGCGGCTGCCACTGCCCCTTCGAGTTCCTCCTTCGGCACGGACTCCAAGCCAACCTTGGTGGTCTCGTAGCCCAGCATCCCGAGCAATTCGGCGGGCTCCATGGCGGTAGAACAGGTCGGCGCGCAGGGACACGGCCCGGCCATCCGGAAGGCCATGCCGGAAACGCCCTGGATATAAGCCGGATCGTAGACATCCCCCCGTTGTGCGAGCACCACACGCACGCACTCGAACATGGGGTCCGTATACCGGTAGCGATCCACCTTCATGTCCACGGCACCATCTCCCAGACTTGCGACTGCCACGAGCCCCAGGAGCAGACGGGGAAAGCGCGACGCATCCATCGGAACCCTCTGCGGCAGAATGGAAATGAACCCCTCCACGAGACTAACAGACTACGCCATTTCGAATCTGCAACTTGCCCCTCTGCTTACTCTGACACCAAGTTGACGCCATTCGTAGAGTATTGACCTGGTCTGGACAGTACGCCCTCCAAACCCCGTCCTGCTAGTGAAGCGCCCCCGGTTCTCTCTGCCCGTCACGAATCCTGAAGTCATGCCG
>QKCY01000140.1 GCA_003245525.1 Victivallales bacterium
TGGTGGCACCGGTTCTACCAGCAGAGCTTCGTGTCCTTGCCGGACCAGCGTCTACAGGGATTCTGGTGGATTCAGATGTACAAGCTGGCCTCGGCTACCCGCGCGGACGGTCCGATGCTGGATCTGATGGGCCCCTGGTTCCGGGAGACGCCGTGGGCGAAGATCTGGTGGAACCTGAACGTGCAGTTGACCTACTGGCCGGTCTACACGGCGAACCATCTGGAAATCGGGGAATCGCTCTGCCGCACGTTGGACGAGAATCTGGACAACCTGATCCTGAATGTCCCGAAGGAGTGGCAGAGCGACTCGGCGGGGATCGGCCGGGCGACCAGCTACGATTGCCGCGGCAATGTGGGAGCGGAAAAGGGCAACCTGATCTGGAGTTGCCACAATTACTGGCTGCAAACGCGCTATGCGGACGATGCGGAGCGGCGCAAGACCAAGCTGTTCCCTCTGCTGAAGCGGGCCGTGAACTACCATCTCCATCTGCTGGAAGAAGGAGACGATGGACGCCTCCATCTGCCCAAGACCCACTCGCCGGAGTACGGCGAGGCCCCGGACTGCAACTACGATCTAGCGATGCTCCGCTGGGGCTGCCAGACCCTGGAGGAGATCTGCCAGGAATCGGGCCTGGACGATCCGCAACGCGCAACCTGGCAGCGGGTGCTGGACAAGCTGGTGGATTTCCCCGCCGGCGACGATGGTTGGCTGATTGGCCGTGGGTTGCCGCTAAACGAGGGGCACCGGCACTTCTCCCATCTGATGATGTTCTACCCGCTCCATCTGGTCACCTGGGACCAGACCGAGAAGCGGGATCTGATCCGCCGGTCGGTCGAGCACTGGCTGGGGTTCGATACCGGCAAGGCGGGCTATACCTACACGGGCGGGGCGGCCATGTACCTGCGGATGGGCGAGCCGGATACGGCGGCCGGCCTCCTGACGGCATTCCTCAATCGCTATGTGAAGCCCAACACCATGTACCTGGAGGCCGGCCCGGTGATCGAGACGCCCCTGTCGGCGGCCTCCGTCATCAACGACATGCTATTGATGAGCTGGGGCGACCGCATCCGGGTCTTCCCCGGCGTGCCTAGTTCCTGGCAGGAGGCATCGTTCCACGACCTGCGGGCGGAAGGCGCGTTCCTGGTCAGTTCCAGCCTGGTCGAGGGGAAACCGGCCTTCGTCTCCGTGCGGGCGGAAAAAGGGGGGACCTGCCGCCTGGTCTGCCCCTTTGGCGATGTCTCCATCCGCCGCTATCCCGGCGGCACGGAGGAGGAGCGACGGGGCGAGGCGGGGCGCTTGCTGGAGTTGGCCTTGGCGAAGGGCGAGACGGTGTTGCTGCAGCCCCAGGGTTCGACCGCTCGGCCAGTCATTGCGCCGGTGCATGCCTATCTGGCAAATGCTGGCTACCACTATGGCTCGCCGCCCGCAATCCCAGAGCACGAGTTCGCCTTTGCGCCCCCTCTGGCAGACGTGCGTTTCGTGCGGGTCGAACTTCCGGGCGACAAGCGGACCCTGTCCCTGGCCGAGGTGCAGGTGATGGCAGGGGGCAAGAACGTGGCTTTGGGAGCCAAGGCCAGCCAATCCACCACCGCCAATGGCGGGGGAGCCGAACGGGCCGTGGACGGCAACTGTTCCGGCATCTGGAAGGAAAACTCGGTCACCCATACCGCAATCGACCAAGCCGAGCCCTGGTGGGAGGCGGACCTGGGACAGCCGGTTGCGGTCGATGCGGTCCGCCTGTTCAACCGGACAGACGCCTGCTCGGAACGGCTCAAGGGCTGTGTGGTCCGCCTGCTCGACGGAGAGCGCCGAACGCTGGCAACCCGCCAGGCCGCCGGGAAGTAGGGCTACTTGGTGTTTAGAATCCGCACCGGGGTCCATTCGTCATCCGGCGGAGCGGCGATCAGGTCCTGGCAACGCTCGCGGTAGACGAGGGAGGGACCGTCTACGGGATGGGCCCGAAGTACCGTCTCGAACCGGTCCAGCGCCCGGCGGAACTCCCGGTTGCGGTAGCACTGCACGCCCTGCTCGAACTCCAGCAACACGCGGTCCAGTTGGGGAAAAGTGGCCGGGTGGTGGTAGTCGAGCACCTCGTGGATGGCCACGGGGCGCAGTTTGCCCTTGACCCGGAGTAGATCGAGCTCCCGCGTCCGGGTGACATCCTTCAACTGCCGGGCGGCGTTGTCGCAGATGAGGATGCTGGTGCCGTAGTATTTGTTGGCGGACTCCAGCCGGGAGGCCAGGTTCACGCTATCGCCGATCACGGTGTAGTCCATGCGCCGGGGCGAGCCGATATTGCCCACAATGACCTCGCCGGTGCTGATGCCGATGCCGATGCGGATGGGGTGCTTCCCCAACTCGATGCGCTGGGCGTTGTGAAGGGCCAGGGCCCGCATCATGTCGTTGGCCACGGCCACCGCTTGGTCGGCATCCCGTCCGGTCGGGAAGGGAGCGCCGAAGAGCGCCATGATGGAGTCGCCGATGTACTTGTCGAGGATGCCGCCATGCTTGAACACCACATCGACCATTTCCGAGAAGTACTCGTTGAGCATGGTCACCGTTTCGCGCGGGCCGAGCGACTCGGCCAGCGGCGTGAAGTCGCGGATGTCGCTGAAGAGGATGGTCACCTCCTGCGAGGCCCCGCCCAGGGAGGACTCGCCCTGCTCGATCAGCCGGTCGGCCACTTCCTTGGTCATGTACCGGGCCATGGTGCTGCGCAGGCGCTTTTCCTTGCCGATGTCCTCCGCGACCAGCATGGTGCCGATGGGGTGGTCGTGGATGTCGAGCATGGGAACAACGCCGAGATTCACGGAGACGGAGTCGTCCTCCTTGCGCGAGAGGTGCAGGGTCGCATCCACCGCCAGGTCGTTCCGGCCGGTTCGCCGAACCTTGTCCAAGCTGGCCACCAGCCAGGGATTCAGGGGCCCGAGGGTCTGGCGCAGGGACTTGCCTACCAGAGCGTCGGGATCCACGTGCAGCACCTGCTGGGCGGCCTCGTTCACCTTGATGACATGGTCGTCGTTATCAAGGGTGACGACGGCGTTGGTGAGGCTGCGGAGAATGCTCTCGTTGTAGTTGCGCGCGTTCAGGACTTCCTCGAAGAGCCGGGCATTCTCCAGGGCGACGCTGGCCTGGGCCGCAAAGGCCCGCAGGCGGGACTCGTCCTCGTCGTTGAAGGGGCCGCGGCTCTTGTTGAGCACCTGCATGACCCCGATGGAGTGCCCGTCCTTCGAGACGATGGGCATGCAGAGGATGTTGCGGGTGCGGTAGCCGGTCTTGCGGTCCACCTCGGGATTGAACCGGTCGTCGTTGTAGGGATCGGCGATGTTGATCGTTTCGCCCTTGGTGAAGGCGGTGCCGGCGATGCCCAGGTTGGCCGGGAAACGGATTTCGGTCTTGCCGAGGCCCTGCGCGATGCGCGACCACAGCTCGTGGGTGCGTTCGTCGTAGAGGAAGAGCGTGCTGCGGTCCGCATGCAGGATGTCGGTGGCCACGAGGACGATCTTCTCGAGCAGCGTGTCGAGCTGGAGCTCGGTGGAGATGTCCTTCGTCAGTTCAATCAGGCGGCTCTGTTCGAGCCGGGCTTCTTCCGCGCGCTCGTAGAGTTGGGCGTTGGCGAGGGCGCTGGCCGCCTGGGAGCCGAGGGCCTGGAGCAGGATCAGATCGTCCTCGGAGAACCCACCGGTCCGCTTGTTCAGCACCTGGGTGACCCCGATCGGGACCCCGTTCTGGCAGATGGGGGCGCAGATGATGTTGCGGGTGCGGTACCCCGTGCGCTGGTCGATATCGCGGTTGAACCGCCGGTCCGCGTAGGCGTCGGCGATGATGGTCGCCCGGTTGCCGCGGAACACCGCGCCAGCAATACCGGAGCCGGCGGGGAAACGGAGCTCGTTGCTGTCGGCCCCCTGGGCCACCCGCGAGTAGAGCTCGTCGGTCCGCTCGTCGTAGAGGAACAGCGAACTGCGGTCGGCGTCGAGCGCCTCGGTCACGATGGCCATCAGGCGGGGCAGCAGCACCTCGAGGCTGAGCGTGTCGTGAACCCGGTGCGAGACCTCGACCAGAGCCGATACCCGGCCCAGCAGCGTCCCGACCTTGGTGAGCAGTTCGTCGCGATCATCAGCCGTGAGCAACCGGAGGATGTGGTCAAGATCGCCCTGCTGGAGACGGTGCGCAAAGACCTTCTGCACAATCTCCAGGTCCAACGTGCCCGAACATTTGGCTGTGCCCATCGCCCAGTCCTTTCGCTGCCCCGTCCGCGTGGACCGTCCCCCATAGGGGCAAGGACGTCGGTTTCTGCAAAATCTATGAAACCGCAGTTCCACAGTATCCTTATGATTTCGCATAAGCAAGCGCCATCCGGACCAAGAAGTCGGGGAATCTGACAAATTCATGCAACCGGATGATCGTTTTGTTTGGCCAGACAGGTTCCCCCACTCTCGGGAGTGGTCCGCAGGTTGGAGCCTCCCGGGGAGGCGCTATGTTGGGACATCTCGTAGAGCTGTAGGAGAATCGACGATGCAGACCCATGTGCGTTCCCTCCTCGCCAAGCAGTCCGGGAGCATTGCGGCCCAGTGCCTCAATGGCTGGTGGGACTTTGTGCCAGTATATGGCAGCCTGTCGGACCTGACGCCGCCGACCTCGGGCTGGGAACGCGGCGCGCTCCTGGTTCCCTCCTTCTGGACCAAGCCGAAGGACGGTGTGCGGCGGCCCGGCGAGATTTACTTCGGCCTGAAGCCGGTGGAGGAGTTCGCGGCCGACGACGAGTTCCTCTTCGATGCCTTCGGCTATCCAGTCGCATGGAGCAAGACCCGCAGTGGCTGGTTGCGCCGCGAGTTCGAGCAGGCCGAAGTGCGGGCCGACCGGCGCTATTTCCTCTGCCTGGATGCGGTCTGCCCGCGGGGTACGGTCTTCCTGAATGGCCAGCGTTTCCACGAACACAACCACCCCACCCTCCCCCTGTCGCTGGACGTGACCGATGCCCTGCGTCCCGGAACCAACGACCTGATCGTGCTGGTGCAGGACTACGACCGGGACGAACGGGGACGTCAGATGGTGCCTACCGGCAACTGGATTCCCTGCGGGCACTCGGGCATCTGGCAGGACGTGCACCTGGTCGAGCGCGGCGATGCCTACCTGGACGATGTGGCAATCTTCACCTCCACCCGCCAGCGCCGCCTGGAGACGACGCTCCGCGTGGCCAACACCCGCCAGGAACCGCGCCGTCTCCGGGTGGAGCTGGCGGTCGTCCGCTGGGAAAGGGGAACCGATCCCGACCGCCTGCCTGCCGAACTCCAGATGGGAGAAAGGGACCTCGTCCTGAGGGCCGGGGAGTCCGGCGAGCTGCAGTTCGCGTCGTCCTGGCCGGAAGCCGCCTGGTGGAGTCCCGAATCGCCAAGCCTCTACCAGTTGCGCTGGACCATCCGGGAAGACGATACGGTGGTGGAGCGCGGCTACGAGCGGTTCGGCTTCCGCGAGGTGTGGATCGAGGGCCCGCACATCATGCTCAACGACCATCCCGTCCACATGTTCTCCGACTGGGGCCACAAGGCGACCCCCTACTACTACACCGAGGGCTGGATTCGGCAGTGGTTCGGCATGATCCGCGACGCGAACATGAACCATAGCCGCCTGCACACCCATCCCCATCCCACCCTTATCCTCGATCTTGCCGACGAGGAGGGTATTCTGATCACCGGCGAGGCGGGGCTGCACGGCTCCGGCGGGGCCCAGGCCGCCGACTCCCCGGCCTACTGGGACGCGGCCCGCGACCACGTGCGACGGTTCGTCCAACGCGACCGCAACCGGCCCAGCGTGGTCATGTGGAGCGTGGAGAACGAGATGCGCTGGAACCGGGACCAGACCGATCTCACCCAGCGGGAACTGCCCAAGCTCCGCGCCCTGTTCCACGAACTGGACCCCACCCGCACCGCCTACCACGAGGGCGATACCTCCCTCTGGAACGAGCACGAGTTGGAGATCGTCAGCCGCCACTATGGCAAGGAATGCGCCGGGCTGGGCTGGTGGGACCGCCGCCAGCCACTGCACAGCGGCGAGATGAGCGTCTACCACTACATGGGGCCCAACAACACGCTGCATCTGGCCGGGGATGCCGCCTTCGCCAGCTATGCCGCCGTGGACGAGGCAGCCGCCCGCGACACCGCCCATATTGTCGAGGCCGGGCGCACCCTCGGCGTCTGCAACTTCGGGCCCTGGAACCTCTCCTGCCTGGAGAACCTGCGCCTGGAGAGCGAGACCGTGCATCTGGACTACCCGGACCTCACGGTGCCGGGTGTGAAACCCCTGCAAGTGCCCGCCCATTCCAGCGAGTTCTCCTTCTGGCGCGAAGGCCCTGGCTACGTGCCCAACCACAGCTTCGCCATCCAGAAACACGCCTTCCGGCCCCTGGCCGTCATCGACTTGAGTCTGCGCACCGGCTACTTCGTCGGCGACCACTGCCGACGCACGGTACAGGTGGCGAACGACACGCCCCATGATCTGGACGGCCTGCTGGAATGCCGTCTGCGCCGGGGCCTCCACACCCTCTGGGAAAAGGACGTGCCCCTGCGCGTCGAGCGCGGCCGGGTGGAAGCGGTCGATCTCCTCTTCGAGATTCCCCGGGCCAATGGCGGCAACGTCACCTGGGAAGTGCGTTTCGTGGCTAGCCAGGGGGCTTTCGACGAGTGGTCCCGCCCCTGGCAGGTCGTCGAACGCGGCGGCCCGGAGTTTGGCCAGACGCTGGGACATCACGTGGCCGTTTTCGGCCCCGGCAGCATGCGCCGTGCCTGCGAACGGCTCGGTGTGGCGGCGACCTATGTCCCGGATCTTGGCGCCGAGACGTTGGCCGCCCACGGTCTCCTGCTAGTCGAGATGAACGCCATCGAACCCGGCTCCGCGATGAACCGGCAACTGCGCGACTTCGCCGCGCGGGGAGGACGGGTGGTCCTGCTGGAGCAATCCGTCTCCCCCTTCCCTGCCCTCCCCCTGGCCGACCTTGCGGTGAATACCGCCTTCGTCCGCGCCCCGCACCACCCGCTGCTCGCGGGGCTGACCGATGCCAATTTCGCCTACTGGGGCGACGACCCCTATGCGCTGCCCGGCGGCAATGCCTGCGTGGCCCGGCGGCTCTATGCGAAGGACAATGGCCGCCATGCCCTGGCGCTGCTCGACTCGGGCGAAGGCGGTTTCGGCCACGGCGACCTCCATCACACGCCTCTCTTCGAGGTGGCCGAAGGCAAGGGCCTGATCCTTGCCTGCCAGTTGCGGCTGACCGAGTGCATCGACGCCATCCCCGCCGCCGAACTGATCCTGCGCCGTCTCCTCCAGCGGGCCGATGCCTATGTGCCCGCACCCCTCCCGGAACTGGTACTGGCCGCTGGCCAATCGGTTCAGGAACTCCTGATCCGGGCCGGGAAGGGGGCGGCCATCCTAGTGGAGAATGCCCCTCCCGCTGCCCTCGCCGAATGGTCCCAGGAACTGGGCGTGGAGTTGCGAGTGGCTCCGCCGGACGACATCTACCAGGCCGTGCGCCGGACTCCCGACCCGCTCCTCGACGGGATCTCCAACGAGGATACCTGTGGGGTCACCACCTGGACCTATGCACCCGGCGACCGCCGCAACACCACTATCGGAACTGCCTTTCTGATGCCGGTTCCCGGGCTGGAAACCCTCCTGGAAACGCCCACCGAAAGCTGCCTGAAGGAGCACTTCGTCAAGCTCGGCAAGACAGAGCCCCTGCGGACGCACACGCTATCCCGCTTCCTCTTTGCCGAACGTCCCGAGGCGGCCGTGGTGCTGGGGCGCGTGCGGGTGGGGAAAGGGCAGATACTGTTCTCCTGTTTCAACCCGGCCGAGGCCGTCCATCCCGGCCTCGCGCGGTTCCGCAACCGGCTGCTGGCCAACCTTGGCCTCGCGGCCCCGGGCAGTCTGCTCGATGGCGACTGCGTGCCTGCTAGCGGCAGAAGCAAGGGCTTTCCCACTGCGGTTCACCGGGTTGCCGCCCCTGCCTCGCCGCACCGCTGGGCCGAGTTTGTGGAATGCACGGTCTTCGCCAACGAGCGGATGCCCAACCGACCGATTCTCCGAGCCGCCGCCTGGCAGCGAATCGAGAGTGCCGAGGGATGCTTCGCAGGCGCGGGAACCGAGCCGGTCTGCCTCTACCACATCATCCAGTCGGGGGTGGCCCGCAAGAACCTGGAGCAGGACATCGGCGTCCCCAATCCCGAGGCCCTCACCTTCCTCGACCTCGCGGGCGACGGCACCGTGGAAGTGGTGGTCAACGGGAAGAGCCACGACGCGGTCACCTTGGCGGAGGGTGCCGCCACCGTGAGCGACATCGCCCTGGAAGCGGGCTTCAACCATGTCCTGTTGCGCTGGACGCCAGCCACTGCCGGTGCTACGCTCACGACACGCTGGCGCAACATCATGCGCCGCCCCGAGACCTCCTTTGCCTTCATGTAGTCCTTGGAAAGCCACCGCGTGAACGAATTCGCGATCTACGAACCCCGCCTGGAACGGCAGGTCACTGGTCCTACTCTCCGTCTCGACCCCACTGCCGTCGAGTGGGCCAACGGCCTCCTCATCCGGGGAACGAACTGGCTGGGCGACGCGCTGATGACCCTACCTGCCGCCTATCAGCTCTCGCGCTTTGTCCCCGAGCCCTGCGGGGTCTTCGTGCTCTGCCCGGCCGGGCTAGCACCGCTCTGGGAAGCGGCGGATTGGGTCTCCTGCGTGATTCCCATGGCAGGCAAGCGGGCGGACCGGGCGGTCTCGAACCGGCTGTGGCAGCTCCGGCCCGGGGTCGCCGCCGTCTTCCCGAACTCCTTTGGTGCCGCCGCCGATGTCTGGCGCAAGGGCATCCCCGTCCGCCTGGGACGCCGGGGCCGGTTTCGCGGTCCCCTGCTGACCCACCGCCTGCCGCCCTGGCCACGGGGTCATGGGGTGGGGCAATGGCACCAACTCTCCTACTACCTTGACTTCCCGGCGGCTTTCGGCAGCACCACTTGGGACGCCACCTGCCCCCCCCTCCGCGTGCCGGATGCTGCCGCCCGCGCCGCCGAACTGGGTCTGGAACCAGGCACGGACTGGCTGGTCCTCGCTCCCGGTGCCGCCTACGGCCCCGCCAAGCAGTGGCCCACCGAACGCTTCGCCGAAGTCGCCGCCTGGTGGACCGCCGAACGCGGTCGGGTCGCCATCGTCGGCACCCCCAAGGAACGGGCTGCGGGCGACGTGGTGACCGAGAAGGTTCCCGGCAGCCTCAACCTCGCTGGCAGCACCGACCTCACCGGCCTCATGGCCCTGCTCACCGCCGCCACCGCCGTCGTCGCCAACGACAGCGGGGCCATGCACCTCGCCGCCGGCCTGGGCCGTCCGGGCGTCGCCATCTTCGGCTCCACCGACCCCGTCGCCACCGGCCCCATCGGCGGTCGCTGGATCATCCTCCGCGATCCCCCCACCTGCGCCCCCTGCTTCCAGCGCACCTGTCCCCGTACCGACTTTCCCTACGAATGCCTCCACCGCATCTCCGCCGACACCGCCATCCGCGCCCTCCAGGAGCTTCTCATCCCTCCCACGGCACTGTGACGGCGGGTTCGCCGCGCAGGGATACCGCCTCGACAGGAAGCGGCCGGCCCATCGCGGGGATGGGCCGGGCCGTCGGGTGCCAACCCCTGCTACCACATGGGGTCGGAACTGAAGGGGCTGAGGTCGGAGGTGTTGGCCGCGACCTGCAAGGGGGCTTGGGCCAGGATGCGGGGAACGTCGTCGCGGTCGGGCTCGGTGGCTGCGGGCAGGGACCGGCCAGGGACGAGTTCCAGGGCGGCCAGCTCGGCGGCGAAGGCCTGCCCGGCGGGGGTCCGGGGCAGG
>QKCY01000035.1 GCA_003245525.1 Victivallales bacterium
CGCGCTCGACGGCGCCTTGCTCGCCTGCCATTTCCCCTTCCATCAGTGGCATTCCAGCGTGGGCGGCCGCGAGTACCGGGGGGTGCGCACGATCCGCTATACCTACTGCCGCACGCTGGACGGTCCCTGGCTGCTCTACGACAACCAGGCCGACCCCTACCAGTTGACCAACCTGCTCGGGCAGCCGCACATGGCCGCCGTCCAGGCGGAACTGGACGCCCTCCTGAACCGCAAGCTGGCGCGGGTGGGGGACGAGTTCCTGCCCGGCCTGGAATATGTCCGTCGTCGCGGGGTGAAGCTGAACGAACGCGGCGACGTCCCCACCTTCCCCGATCACGGACCCACCGAGTGACCCGCATGGACTACCGCCCCATCATGAGCACCCTCGGCTATGTGCTGTCGCCCGATCGGCAGCGCGTGCTGATGGTCCACCGCATCGCCCGCGACGACGACGAGCAACTGGGCAAGTACAACGGCCTCGGCGGCCACATGGAGCCCCAGGAGGATATCGCCGCCTGCATGATCCGCGAGATCCGCGAGGAGGCGGGGATCGAGGTGACCGCCATGTCCCTGCGCGGCACGGTCAATTGGACCGGCTTCGGTGCGAAGGGCGAGGACTGGATTGCCTTCATCTTCCTGGTCGAGGCCTTCACCGGCGAGCCCCACAGCGACAACGTGGAAGGCCCGCTGGAGTGGGTGGAGGTGGAACGGTTGGGCGAGCTCCCCATGTGGGAGGGCGACCGCCATTTCCTGCCGCTCATCTTCGACGACGATCCCCGTCCCTTCCACGGCTACCTGCCCTACGAGAACGGCAGTCCCGTCGGCTGGAGCTACACCCGGCTCTGAGGCCAATGGGACAACAGCCAGGGCGTGCCGATGGTTGCTTTGGCCACTCCCGAAGTCCGGGTTGATCGCAGACGGGTAGTCGCTGGCTCGACGAGCCTGCGACAGGGACGGATCGCGCGGGCGGAAAACCGGCCGTCGGCAACCAAAGCCCGCGCGTTCGGCGACCGCGCGGCTACCCGGTCGGCATGACTCCGGACTCGCGATGACGGGAAATGCCGAAGGTGGGGCGACCCGCTCCCCGCCCGGGGCCGGGCGGTTCTCCACGCCGTTGGTTTGGTGCCAGGCCTGGAGAAGCGGCGGGTCTCCGCCGCGAGGGGTGTTGCCGATTGGCAAGGCCTACGGTCCCGGCCGCCGCCCCCTCTGTAGCGCAGGCGTCCTCGCCTGCTCCTGTCTTCCCGGCCATGGCAGTGGGACAGCAGGCGGGACGCCTGCGCTACGGTTGGCTACGGCTCCGGTGGGGTGCGCTGCCCGTTGGCAGTTGCCCAGGCCGCGAGTAGCTCGGCAACCCGGTCGCGGCGGTCGAGCAGCAACTTGGGGTCGCGGTCGTACTTGGTCATGAAATCGACCAGGGGTTGCGGTGGTTCGAGGGCTTGGCGCACGTCCGCGATCCAGGTTTCAGTGGGGGACTTCACCTGACCCGCCTCGGTCATGGCCAACGCCCGGCGGAGCATCCAGAGATACTCGTAGTCCTCCAGGCCGTCGCGGATGTTCTCTAGGCGGATGGTGGAGAGGGGGCCGTCGGGGCCGGGGCAGAAGATGGAACCGTCCCCGTGGTAGTCGTTGTAGCTGCGCGGGTCCCAATCGGTGAGGGGGCCGGAGTCGATGGGCGTGGTGATGGGCTCGGTATATACGCGATGGACCCAGCGCGAGAGCTGGTAGTAGAGGTAGCCTTCGGTACCGGCGAAGAAAGCCTGTTCGCCCATCAGCAACCGGGCCTCGATGGCGGGGTACTCGATGAACCAGTTGCAGTAGGGATGGCGGGGGCCGCAGCAGGTATACCACCAGACCTGCATCCCGGCGGCGCGGGCCTTGGGAAGGCGGTCGAGGTTGTCGGTGTACTTGGGAGTGAGGGGAACCCAGATGTCCACCACGTCCTTCAGCCCGGTGTCGAGACCGAAAGAATGGTCGTAGGCGGTGGTCATGATGGGCAGATTGGGCCAGCGGGCCTTGATGTCGCCGAAGACCTCCCTGATCTTCGGAAAAAGCTCGGGTTTGGCCTCGTCGTAGCCGTAGACGTAGGCATAGGGAAGCAGGCCGCGCCGCTCGATCTCGGGCATGATGCCCTCCAGAATCCGCCGGTTGCGTTCCTTGTCGCCGGAGAGATGGAGGACATTGAAGCGGGTCATGCCGAGCTTGATCCACTCCTCCACCTCGTCCAGGTTGGGCGGGGAACCCCGGTAGATCATGTCCGGTTCGACCCGTTTGCGGAGCAGGAACTCGGCAGTGCGGGCGCGGATGCCCACCACCCGGCGCACCTCGGGATCGGCGATCTGGTCGAGGGGCGTGTGGTTGGCCACGGCTTCGTTGTAGGCCTTGGCTTTGTCGGCGGGGAGCCCGTAGACCTGGCGGGTCATTTCGCCCCAACTCATGGCCAGGGGCAGATGGCGCTTGGTCGGCAGGTCAAAGGGCAGAACCCGGACCTGGAGCGGCACGTCATAGTGGGTACCGTCCGCGCAAGCCAGGGCAACCGTGCCCTGGTATTCGCCCGCCCCCGCGCCACGGGGAGCGCGGATCGTCAGCCAGAGGGTTTCGGTGTGCTCGGCGGGCACATCCACCTCCTTCAGGAAGGTCAGAATGGGATCGGGCCACCAGCCCTGGTAGTTGGTGGCGTAGGTGGCCTTTTGGCAGTCCACATGGCCCATCCAGCCCGTCTCCACCGCGAGAGGGCAATCCGCCGCCTGCCAGACGACCTCGGCCCGCAGCCCTTTCACGTCCTTGAGGGTAAGTACCGCGACCTGGATGGATTCCTCCTCGTCGCCCGCCACCGCCAGCCTGGCCGGGCCGAGGAGCTGACCGGTGAAGGGTACGTCCTGCCAGAGGACTTTGGTCATGGAGGAGGCAATGCCATAGCCAAAGGAGGCGTTGGCATCCACCCGCGACGCCAACTTGAGATAGGGAGCGCGGGCGATCAGGGCCTGCTGTTCGGGCGAGGCCAGCCAAGTCCGGGCTTGTTTCATCGCTGCCAACAGAGGCGTACCGGTGGCATCGCCGGGTTGGGCGCGGAGTTGGGCCACTAGATCGGTCACTTGCTTCTGGAAGGTCTGGGCTTGCGCCAGGGACGGGGCGGCGGGCACGCCGAGTTCGGCCAATTCCTTGGCGCGCGTTGCCAGATCGGTGACCAGACGGTCGGCAAGGTCTTCGGCGTCCTCGCCCACGAGGGAGAGGTCGCGGAGCGTGAAGGGACAGTCCAGGGGAGGGGTGGACATGAAGAAGTGCAACTCGGCCATTTGCGCTCGGTCGGGCAGGACCGCATCCAGGTCCACCGTCACCCAACCAGTGGTCTGGCCAGCAGGCAGCTTCGGGTCGAACTTGCCGATGCTACCCGCCTGGTTCTTGAGAAAGACGCGCAACGGCAACTTCTCGGCCAAGGGCGTAGTGAGAAAGACGCGGAGATAGCGGTAGTCGCTCCAGTCCGCCGTGGGCAGCTTGCCGACGGCAGTGGTGATGGCGGGCCACTTCTCGCCTTCGCCCGTGTAGGCGGGATAGCGGAGGACGGCGGCCGACTCCCCCGTGCTGTCCGTGCCGAGGACGAAGGTGCTGGGCGGCGTGGACGCGCGGAGGGTCCAACGCGCCAGATCATTCTGGCTCCGGAACGGACAGAGCATAACCTCCGGCGACCAGCCCGCAGCCGAGAGTTCAAGAGCCAGGGCGAGCAAGGAGAGGAGACAGCGGTAGGATCTCATGGAATACTCCCGGTACGGTCTCGCAGTTCCGTTTGGCGAATAAGCCGGCAGAGCCGGGTCTAGCCAACGTCCAGCGTAACCCGTGTCTCGTCGTTGGCAACCACATCCCAGCCTATCGGCAGGATCAGCACGACGACATGCGCAGACCACGTCCACATGGGCTTCCCCCACCGAGAGGCGACGAATCCAGGCGGCAACTCTAGCGCCATCCCGGAACATGGGCAAGAGTACGGGGTGTTCGGTCCCGAACCCAACGAGGAAACCCACCATGTCCGCTCCGACCAGCGACTATCCCGTAGCTTTCCACAATGTAGGCGAACTCGAACGCCTGGGAGACCTGCCCGGGGTTCTGCTTTCGCGTTTGCCCCGCCGGGTGCGGGAGAGCCTCAACCGCCGGGCCCGGCATGTGGCTCTGGAGGGGGTCGGCTGCGAGGTCCGCTTCGTCAGCGACTTTCCCGAGGTCCGCGTGTTCGTGGCGTCCCAGAAACCGGAGTTCGGCGACCAACTGGAGATCCGGGTGTTCCGGGGGGACTTCGAGCATTCGGTCCATCAGATCCCGCCTGGACAGGCGGCGACGCTTGCGCTGGCTGCCCCAGACACTTTTGCTTCCGCGCAGCCGTGCCATCTCCGTCAGGGCTTCGCGCCGAACGTCTGGCGGGTCCAGTTCGGGCGGGGACCAGGCCTGTTCCTGGGCGTGGACGGTTTGGGTGGCACGGTGCGCCCGCCTCTCCCCGAGGAACTACCGAAGTGTAACTGGCTGGCTTACGGTTCCTCGATCACCAATTCCCATCTTGACGGCTACCCGGCGGTCGCCGCGCGGCGATTGGGAGTCGATGTGCAGAACAAGGGCCTGAGCGGTGCTTGCCACTGCGAACCGGAACTGGCCGATTGGCTGGCTACCGGTTGCACGTGGGACTTCGCCACTCTGGAACTGGGGGTCAACATGCGCGGCTTCACTCCCGAGGAGTTCGCCAAGCGGGCTGGGTACCTGGTCCGTCAAGTGGTGACGCTCAATCCGGGCAAGCCCGTGTTCCTCATCACGGTTTTCCCTAATTGCCTGACCCAGGGCATCGCCCAGGAGAACCGGATCTGCGCCGCTGACCTCGCCTTCAACGACATCTTGCGGGGACTTGTGGGCGAGATCGGGAGTCCGGATCTGCATCTCATCGAGGGCGACCAAATCCTGGACCAGTTCACCGGTCTCCGCACCGACCTGCTGCATCCCAGCCCCTATGGCCATGCCGTCATGGGACTCAATCTGGCCGAGATCCTCCGCCCTGTTCTCGCCGCCAAGGGGCTAATCGGTGGTATGTTGTGCTGATTGTGACCACAGCAGCACTCTGCCAACGAGCCGTCTAGCGTTGTCCCATGCGTGGAGTGAATCAGTCATGGACCGACGAGACTTCCTAGCCGTCAGTGCCACTGCCATGTTGGGATTGCCGTTGGCTGAGTCTGGGGCTGCGGAGGAAGCGGTGCCGCCGTCGTTGCCCCATGTGATCTTCGTGTTCGGCGACACGCATCGCTGGTGCAGTCTGAGCTTCACCGAGACTCCCGAGGCCAGAACCCCGAACTTGGCCGCCATGGCGGGGGAGGGCGTCTCCTTCCGCAACTGCTATAGCACGTTGCCGATCTGCTCTCCCTACCGGGCCATTCTGATGACGGGCCGCTGGCCCTGGCAACAGGGCTTCATTGCCAACCATATGGCCCTGGAGGACCGACCCGACGTGGAATCGCCGGAGGGTGCGACTTTGGGCTGGCTGTTTCGGGACGCTGGGTATGCGACCCACTACGTTGGCAAATGGCACCTCGGCGCGCCACTCCACGCCGCCAGATACGGCTTCGATACCGCCACTGTCTGGGGCGGCGAGGACCACTCGGTTACGACCTACCGCGCCTTTGGCGCGAGCAACCCCTTCGGTGCCGGCAGGAATCTCGATTGGCACCAGGACGCGCGCTGTAGCGGAGTTCCCGGGGACCCGGCCTTCCCCTACAAGATCGCGGGCGAGACCGACCAGGCGCTCATCCTCCTCGAACAGCACCAGCGGACCACCCCGGAGAAGCCGCTGTTCCTGATGCTGTCCATGCAGGACCCGCACAGCCCCTTTCGCAAACAAGGCAAGGCGACCTATTCGCCGCAACTGGAGGCGGCCTGCCGCGAGCGTGGCGACCCCGCTTTCCGGGACAACGACCGACTGCGGGACTCCCAGTGGACTCACGACTACCACGTCAGCATCGCCGCCGTGGACGAGCAACTCGGGCGCATCCGCGACCGGCTGCGGGAACTGGGCATCGCGCAGAACACGATCCTGGTCTATACCTCCGACCATGGCGGCATGGGCGGAGCCCAGGGCGTTGGCGGTGGGTCGAAACGGTGGCCGCACGACGAGTCCTCGCGGGTTCCTTTGCTGATGGAGTGGCCGGATGGTATCCCCCCAACCAAGCGGAACCGGACCATCGACAGCCTGTTCTCGACCATCGACATCCTGCCGACTCTCTGCGGGCTCGCCGGGCTGGCACCCAAGCTGGCCGAGGCGTCCGGTAGCAGGTCGTTGCGCTACCTGAAGGAGAGCCCTGGCCTGGACCATTCGGCTCATGTCAAGGGCCTGCCCGACGGCCCCATGCCCCGTTCGGTCTTCGTCTGCCACCCGTCGAACATGAACAACAAGTCGTCGGCCTGTCCCGTCCACCGGACGGTCATCACCGACCAGTACATGTTCTCGGTGAAGGGCCCGACCCGTCTCGGCAACTGCGACAAGTGGGAGGGATGGGACCCCGGCGGCGAACACGAATGGTGCCTCTACGACCGTCAGGCCGACCCGCACCAGATGCGCAATCTGGTGGCCGAACCCGCCCTGGAAGCCACCCGGCGCGATCTACGGGCCGAGTTGGCCGCGTGGCTGGCGAAAGCCGAGGCCCCTTTTGTCGAGCGTTGGTTCGGCTCCCATCGCGAGGCCGATCACTGGCGGCGCGAGCACGAAGGCCGCGGCATCGAGGACGCCTTCAGCCTGGACCGCTGCAAACCGGCGGGATGACACGCCCTGTTCCGCCTCCGAACCACCGTTGTGCCTGAGAGGGAGAACTCGGATATTCGGCATTCGCAATACGTTGCGCTATGCTTTCCCTACCACCTGAACCAGGTCGGTCCCGGAGGTCTCCCATGATGGCGGTACGTCTCCTTTCCCTCTCCCTCGTCGCGATGGCAGCGGCATATGGCCAGGAGGAACTGCTCTATCCCTTTGCCTCTCCGGCGGACATTCGGCAGTGGGATATCAACAGCGGGCAGGCCAGCATTGCCCCCTTGCCAGGTCGGCCGGAAGCCAAGGCGATGCGGCTGGTGTTTGACCCCAAGGGGAACTACCAGCCGGGGTACATCCAGTGGCGGCGACCGCAGGGCGATTGGTCCGGCTTCGACGCCTTGATGCTGGAGGTGACGAATCCGGGTACGGAGCCCATGCCGGGCTACGCATTGGTCGCAGACCGGGCATGGGAGGAGAAGGGACGGAGCTACTGGAACCGGCACAACGGCAGTGTGGTGTTCCCGCCGGGCACCACCGAATGGCGGATTCCGGTCGAGGGCATGTACCGGGGCGAGGCCGGCAGCCGCAACAACGACATCAAGCGCAACATCGACTCCGACAGCATCGTCCGGGTGGATTTCGGGTTTGGCAAGAAGGGGGCGAGCGGCGAGGTCTACCTGCGAGACCTGCGCCTGGTCAAGGCCGGGCGTCCGGCAGGAGTCTGGGCCTTCGACTTCGGTCCGCCCCAGCAGTCGGTGATGCTGGGCTGGACGCCGGTCAGCCACACGACGGCTTTCAGCAAGCAAACGGGCTATGGCTGGGGACCCGACGGTGGCGCGCCGTGGGATGGGGCCGACCGGGATACCACCTTCGGTCCGCCGCTGGTCCAGGATTTCTGCGAGAGCCGCAACTACACCTTTCGTATTGCCGCGCCGCCCGGCGACTACAAGGTGCTGTTCATCCTCGAGAACTCCGGCTATTGGGGCGGCGAACAGGCCAAACCCACCTGGCGGACGCTGGCGGTGAATGGTCGGCAGGTCTGGGAGGAACAGCGGCCCGATGGCGCGGCCCATCCGCTCTGGCGGTTCGAGGACGTGGAGCCTTTGGGCGGCGATATCTGGAGCACCTACCTGGCTCCCGAGTTGGCGAGACCGGTGCGGCTGGCGGTACGCAGCGACCAGGCCGATCTCGCGTTCCGGTTCGCGGCGGATGTGCCTTGGGCCTGCAAGATCTCGGCCCTGGCCGTCTACCGCCAGAGCGATACGGCGGCGGCCCAATGGGTCGAGGGACAACTGGACCAGTTGCGTCGGGACTTCGCCGCCAAGGCCGTCTATCTCGACCAGCCCGAACCGGCCCGGCCCCCGCCAGCAACCTGGCAGGGGAGGGGGCTTGCCGCCTGGCCGGTAGACCTGGACGACACGGTCCTCCCCGGCTCGCAGCCGCCTGCCGGGACGCCATCGCCGGACAATCTGTCGCTGGCGGCCACCATGGTGCGGGGGGAGTACGAGCCGGTCTGCCTCGCCGTACGTCCGGAACGGGATTTGGGCGAGTGTCGCGTGGTTCTGGAAGGCGATCTTGGAGCCGGAGTGACCGCCGACATCGGGGTGTTCTGGTACGGTACGAGCCGGGGGTTCAACACTATCGCCTATCGCATCCGGCCCCATACCTTGCGGCCGGTGGACACAGTTGCCCTTCCCGTCGGGGTTACCCGGCAGTTTGTCGTCACCTTCCACGCCACCGGGGATGCCGCGCCGGGGGAACGCCGGGCGGTCGTGCGTCTGCTGGGAGAGGACGGCAAGGCGATACTGGCCGTGCCAGTCACAGTGGACGTGCATCCGGTCACGCTACGGCGCGATACCTCGTTCCTGATGGGGTTCTTCGGCCTGATGCCGCCCGACGCCTATCAGGGCGAGGCCCGTTGGCGGATGCTGGAGCAGACCCTGGCCTTGCTGCGCGAGCACGGCATGAACGCGGTGTCCGGCGGACCCAACTGGCGTCTCAAGGGGTGGGAGGACGGACAACCCGAACTTGATTTCGGCGATCTCGACCACTTCTTTGCCTTGCTCCGCGAGCACGGTTTCGACCGCCCGATCAATGGGTATGGCGGTCTGCGCTTCCAGGGGCTTCAGGAGCGCTATGTGAAGGGGAGGCCCGCCGAACAGGTGGTCCAGCAGAGCGGCTTGGACTACGCGACCGCCTTTGGCCGAGCCTGGGAGGCCTTCGCCCGCGAGTCCCGACAGCGCGGTTGGCCCACCATCTTCTACGCCATGTGCGACGAGACGCGGGTCCGCGAACAGGCCGAGGAGGAGTTGGAGTTCATGCGGCTCATGGGCACTGTCACCGCCCGGTTTTCCGAAACGGTGCGGGCCTCCGGCAGCTACAGCGTGACCTTCGCCAAGTCGCCTCGCGACCAAGAGGACTTGCTCTATTGGCACCAGCAGTTCTTTCAGACCCTCGACATCAGTTCTCTGGGCAGCCACGATCCCTCGGTCCTTGCCCGGGCACGGGAACTGGACAAGGAGGTCCACATCTACAACCAAGGCACCAGCCGCTACTCCTTCGGGCTCTACCAGTGGAACGAGGCCCGGCAGGGGGTGAAGGCCCGCTGGCAGTGGCACCTGAACGCGCTGCATGGCTACCAGTTCTTCGATCTCGACGGGCGCGAGCCGGATACGGCCATGCTCTGCTATGGGCGTACCCAGCTCTACCCCACGATCGCCTTCGAGCGCTGCCGGGAGGGGGCGGAGGACTTCCACCTCTACCACACTCTTGCCGCTCTTCTGGCCGAGCATCCCGGTGCCAAGGCCGCACCGCAGGCCCGGCAGGTCCTGGCCGATCTCGAACAGGGTGTGGCCCTGAACCAGCGCCAGCCGCCTCCCGGCTACGATCCCCATCAACTCAAGCAGAGCGTCATCGCCGCCTGCGAAGCGTTTGGGGTGGAATGATGGAATGATGGAATGATGGAATGATGGAATGATGGAATGATGGAATGATGGAATGATGGAATGATGGAATGATGGAATGATGGAATGATGGAATGATGGAATGATGGAAT